>DATJAK010000176.1:0-27312 GCA_035516375.1 Bryobacteraceae bacterium | reverse complement strand
CGGAAATTACCGGGACGAAGAAACCGTGGCTCATGTCGGGATCGGCATCCCATTGATGAACCAACGCGGCCACGATGGGCGCGTAAGAAACCGCCAGCAAAGCGCCGAACCAGGCGATGATCGCCCATGGGAATCTGGTTTCGACGGGCGTATCGACAACCGGTGTCATGCCCAAACTACCCGCTATGATAACAGGGTTCGAATTCCAAACCCCCCAGGATAGACTTAAGTAAGTGGAAGAGGAAGTACTTGGGAAAGCATATGACTCCCGGCTCATGCGCCGCCTGCTGGGCTATTTGCGCCAGTACTGGAAGCTGGTCGGCATATCGCTTGTCTTCCTGCTGGGGCAATCGGTACTCCAGGTTCTAGGACCGCTCATCACGCAGGTCTCAGTGGATCGGTACCTGTCTCCTACGCACGCGCGGACTTCTCAGTTCCTCGCCTGGCTGCCGCAAGACCCGTGGCGCGGGCTGGCCGAACTCACGTTGCTGTACCTGGCGGTGATCGCGGGCACGTTCATTTGCGAGTTTGTACAAATGTACTTGATGCAGTACACGGGCCAGCTCGCGATGTTCGACCTGCGCCGGCAGCTCATGGAGCATTTGCAGCGGCTCGACGTGGCGTTTTACGACCACAACCCGGTAGGGCGCCTGGTAACCAGGGTAACTACCGATGTTGACGTGCTGAATGATCTCTTTTCTTCCGGCCTGGTGACCATCCTCGGGGATCTCCTGGTGTTGGGGTTTATTGTCGCGGTGATGTTCCGCCTCAGCCCCTTGCTCACGCTCATCATGCTGGCGGCCACGCCGCTGGTGATTGTGATCACGGCGATTTTCCGGCGCTCCGTAACCCAAAGTTACCGCCGAATTCGCGTGGCCATCGCGCGCATCAACGCTTACCTGCAAGAACATGTAACCGGAATTGTGGTGTTGCAGCTATTCAACCGGGAGCGGCGCAGCCGGGACGAATTTGGCGAGGTGAACCGGCAGCACATGGAGGCGTACAAAGACGCGATCACGGCTTACGGCTGGTTCTACCCCTCGGTGGAGTTCCTGTCGATGCTGGTATTGGCAGGCATTTTGACGTACGGCGGATTTCGCGTGCAGTCGGGCAGACTGACCTTGGGGGTAATCGCGGCGTTTCTGCAGTATGGACTGCGGTTTTTCCGTCCCATCCAGGATTTGAGCGAAAAGTACAACATCCTGCAGGCCGCCATGGCTTCGGCGGAGCGCATTTTCCGGCTGATCGATACGGAGGCTACCGTGGTGGCGCCGGCCGTCTGCCTGCCCGCTCCCCGCGAGATCGCTGCCATCGAATTCGATAACGTCTCCTTCGCCTACCAGGAGAACGACTGGGTGCTGCGCGATGTGACCTTCCGCATCGAGCCGGGGGAAACCGTCGCGGTGGTGGGACACACCGGAGCCGGCAAGACGACGCTCATCAGCCTGCTGCTCCGTTTTTACGACGTGCAGAAAGGCGCCGTGCGGATTGGCGAAGTGGATGTGCGCAGCCTCGACCCGCGCGAGCTGCGCCAGCAGTTTGGCGTGGTGCTGCAGGATCCCTACCTGTTTACCGGAACTCTGGAAGAGAATATCCGCCTCGGTACCGAAACCATCGCGCGGGAAGAGGTGGAAACCGCGGCCGAGCAGGTCAACCTGCTGGATTTCATCCACACGCTGCCCGAAGGATTTCAGCATCCCATACGCGAACGGGGCAGCGGACTCTCCACGGGGCAAAAGCAACTGATCAGCTTTGCCCGCGCGCTGGCGCACAACCCGCGTTACCTGATTTTGGACGAAGCGACTTCGAGCGTGGACACCGAAACCGAGGTCCGCGTGCGGGAGGCTCTAGCGCGCATGGTGGAGGGAAGGACGTCGATCATCATCGCGCATCGCCTGTCCACCATCCAGCGGGCCGATCGCATCCTGGTCATGCACAAAGGGCGGCTGCGCGAGACGGGCACGCACCAACAATTGCTGGCGCAGCGGGGGATTTACTGGAAGCTCTACCAACTGCAGTATAAGGATCAGGAAATTCGGGTGCCGGAGGCGAAGGCCGGGGATTAGCGGGCTGCAACGGCCCTATCGTTCCTTATCCCGATGGGCTGAGACCATGACGCAGGCGGCGGAGTCATCGCCGGGTGGATTTAGGGACTTTCGACACGGGAATCGTGAGCGTGCCGATTTTCTGGGATGCGGGATTCGAGAAGAGCAACTTAAGCTCCGCGGCCTTGGGCGGAATTTGTAGCTGCTCGTGGAAAACGAGCCCGGTCTCCAACGCTGAATCGTAACTGGGTTGTCTCAGGTTCACCCTCAAAGTTTTGGCTATAACGGCGCTCGCAATGATTCCGTCGGCGGTGACAAATCGGGCGACGAATTCGACCGTACCTTCCCATACACCGGACTCCACTTCCAGATCCAGGGCCTTCACATCGAGCGCCGCCGCCAGATCCAGCCGGCCGCGGTCCCTTGTCGCCGAGACCTCGATGGGAATTGCAGTGGCGTCGATGGGCCGGTTGAGGGCCCGGGCCAGTTCGGCTCGACCCGGCCCAGACAGGGGAGGCCGAGGCTCAGACAGATAGCTGTTGCGATACCGAAGCACCACGCCAGGCCGGGAAACGCGGACCGTAATTTCATGCACCGGATTACCGTCATCATCATCGGAGCGATAGAATCCCAACGTATAGCTCACGCGACCATCGTCAATCGCCTCTTGAATAGCAACGTCGATATCGTTGCGGTGGTAATAGGCCTTGCCGCCGGTCAGCGCAGCGAGGGCATCCATTGTGTCAGTCGGGCGTGGCGGACACAGCCTGCACACGCCGTCCATGTCCACTGGATAAATCGAAATGCCGGCGTTCCCAAGGCCCTGGATTGCGCGGGGCCCGATTACGAAGCGGTTTGAGACCCAAATCAAGTTCTTGCGTCCAGGAATGCCAGCCAGATGGTCGGCCACCAGCAGCATTTCAGCGTCGCTAGCAGCAGCCCTTTGAAGGGAATCGATGCGCCGTGCCTCGGCGACCTCGTCGCCATTTGGGCCGCCCATACCAGGCGGGGATAGCGGTGATTGGCCCGGCGGGTGGCCGGGAAACGCGGCGACGCCTACGCTGTGCGGAAGTATGTCAGGGCTGGCCGTCCACTTTCTTAGCTGCCGCTCTAATAGGTCTCGATCAGAGGTGAACTCGCAGATGACTTGCAGCTTCCGCCCTGTTGCATAGATGGCGATCCTCTCATTCGGGGACATGGTACGCAGCATACGTAGCACCTGCACCCGCGCAAGTCCACTTCCCTCCTCGCCCTGGTTCGGGTCCGCGAAATCGGCAAAAAGATTGTCGATCAGAATCACCGAATATCCACTCTGCGGGCCAGAAGGCTGCGCACTACGGTTTGTGAATGCAGTTGCCGCCTTCGCCTTGGGAACCACCGGCTCGAATGCCGCGGTTTCGGGTACGAAGAGACGAACTTCCTGGCGCACTTCGTTGTCAAAGAGCAGAAACTCCTCGCGCCGTAGGTCTGCGACGGGCCTGCCTTGCGCATCTTGCGCGATCACGCTGACTTGCACGGCCCGCACCCCTGTCCGAAACGTTACGTCAGGTGGCGCGTCCTTCGGCGACTGGCCGAAGGTAACTTCGGCAAATAGCCACATCAGGATGAATCGTGGTTGTAGCGCCATTCTAAGAGCCCCAGCCAGAGTTCTGTTCAAGCTTCTAGTCAGAATATCAGCCGACTCTCCGGAGGGCCAATTGATCGCAATTAGTCGCCAAGTGTTCCGCGAAGCCGCAGTGGTGGTCGCCGCCCGAAGCTCTCCGATCAGTAGCAATCCGAGATTCGAAGGATGATCAACAAAGGCGACAAGCCAGCCGCCGACAGATTAGCGGAAGACTGCAACGGCCTGGTCGTATTCGCCGCGACGGGTCCTCTAAATGCACCAAGCCGGCCGTTTGCAGTCCGGCCGGCGAGGTGGGTGTCGCGATTAAGTCGCGGTCTGACGGAGACTAAGAAGCCAGCAGGGCGTTCCGCTCCTGACGAGTAACGGGAATGTTCTGGGAAGTCACGATCAAGCCCTTGTTGCCTTTGCGAGGCAGCAGGACAATCACGGAATCTTTCGTGACCTCTTCACCGGTCACCACGCTCAACTCCACTTCGACTTGATCGGTGGTGGGTGTGTAGACGATGCTGCCAGCGCGCAATTGATCGGGCGTCAGCGCAATGTCACGGCGCGTATCTTTGCCGCGGATGATCAGCATGCCGTAGGTGGCGCGGGTAACGGTGGAAGCTTCGCGGTTCCAGGAAAGCACCAGGTCGGTTCCGCGGCGTTCCGCCGTCAGAGCGAGCTTCTGTTTAGTAACCGCGGACACCACTGCGGTAGCATGCGCGGGCATCGCTTGCGGCGATTGAGGGTGCTTCGTGAGAAGAAGATATCCGCCGGCGGCGAGAGCGGCTGCGGCGATGATGCAGGCAGCCCACACCAGGTGATGGCGCGAGATCTTCGCAGTGAACTTCTTCAGTTCGAACTTACGAGCCGGGGGGCGCATCTTAAACAGGTGCTCAACCGTCAGCTCAGGCTCCTTGTGGTGGGCCGGTTTGTGTTCGGCAACCGCGGCCGGAGCGGCGGTAGTCGTCGAGGCTTTCGTTTTTCCTTCAGCGTGCGGCTTGCCAGCAGCGGCGGCTGCGGCAGTGCGCGGCGTCCGCGGCTTAGCGCTGGTAGTCGTCTTTTTCGCTCTGGGCTTGGCGGCCGTTTCCGACTTCGGCGCCCGCGGCTTGCGGGCCTTCGGAGTCTTCTCCGGTTTGGCAGCCGCTTCGGAATCGCCGGCCGCTTCCGTGGCCGGGGACAACTCCGAGTGGCCGTTACCGTTCACGTGTTCCATGTCCGCTTTGGCCGGCTCATGGTGTTCGCCCGGCAACGCTTCGGCCGTTACGGCTTCGTGGCTGTGCGCATTCATGGTTTCGGGTTCTTCGTGTGCTTCTTCTGGATGGCCGGCGTGGGCCGCTTCCGGCTCCGCGGTCGCGGTCTCGTGCCCGGTGGCGTCGTGATGATCGCCGTTGAGCTCTTCGGTTGTTGCTTCTGCGTCGCCGGCGTGAATCTCGGCCGCAGGGGCCTCGGCTTCCACGGGCGTCTCCGCCGGTTCCGGGTCTCCCAGGTCATTGGTGATGTTCGCGGAGTCCAGATGGCACGTAAACGGGCGGAATTCGCTCCAATCGTTTCCGGTTCGCACGGCGAGGCCGAGCGCCATTTCGGATCTCGCGGGGCCCGAGAACACCAGGTAGTAATGGAAGTCGGTCGCGAAGGCAGCATGCGCCAGTTCGACAGCCAGCAGGATTTCCTGATCGCTATCGCGAAACTCCGCACCACCGCGGGTGCGGCTGCGATAGAAACCAACCACCGTTTTCGACGGGTCCTTGTGGACGCTGGCGATCGCCTCCTCGATCTTGGTCAGATCGGGAGAGGACAGCCGGAAGGACGGACCGAATCGGTATTCAATCGGTATGGGGATAATATCGTTTGCCAGGACGCCGCCTTCGTGGCCCTTGGGGCCGACCAGAAGGCCGCCGATTTCCGCGCCGCCGCGGGGGAGAGACCTGACACCCTCGCTCACTTCGTCGAACAGTCGGGGAACCAGCCCATTGGCAACTAAAAGCCGTGAAGAATGGCCGCCGAAAAGCAGTACGCTAGACCCGTCCCCGGAACTACCGCCCACTGCCTCGTTTGGTGTAATTAGATGTGTAGCCACTTGAGCCGACTCCCTCCTAAAAAGTGCTGCATGGTTTCAAACCTCCTTCATCAGGACGTTGTACTCAATGAAGTAACATGCGCGTCGGAACAGGGTAAAGGATGGCGGGTACCAGCGCGGTATCAGGTACCCCATATGGCACTTAATGGCTGAAGCGGCACAGCAACTTACGGCAGTCCGGTTAATTCCAGCCGCGCGATAATGTTAGGGACCATGGCGACACTGTACGCGGGAACATCCGGGTTCGCATACGCCGCGTGGAAGCCGGCATTCTATCCGCCCAAACTGCCTGCCAACCAATTCCTGAAGCACTATGCCGCGCGCCTGAACTGCGTTGAAATCAACTACACATTTCGGCGCTTGCCCTCGGCCTCGACGCTAGAAGCTTGGGTGAACCAGACCGCGCCCGGTTTTGTGTTTGCGGTAAAAGCCAACATGCGGATTACCCACATTCTGCGCCTGAAGAATGCCGAGCAGGCCACCGAGGTCTTTTTGAAGGCGATCGATCCGCTGCGTACCTCGCGCCGGCTGGGACCGGTCCTGTTTCAGTTGCCTCCTCAGATGAAGTGCGATCTGAACCTGCTCCGGAATTACCTGGAGCTCCTGCCAAAAGGCATGCGCTATGCCTTCGAGTTCCGGCACGCCTCCTGGCTGGCGGACGAGGTTTATCAGGAACTCCAGGGGCAGAATGTGGCGTTGTGCGTGGCGGAGTCGGAGAAACTGGAAGTGCCTGAGGTGATCACCGCAGACTTCGTGTATTACCGGCTGCGCAAGCCGGACTATACCGAGCAGGACGTAGGGAATTTCGCCGGCCGCGCGAAGGAGCTGCTGGCTACGGGGCGGGACCTCTATTTAATGTTCAAGCACGAAGAGACACCCGAAGGGGCGTTGAATGCGGAGCGGGTGCTGGAACTGGCGGGCGCACCTCACAAGCGGACCGCCGAGGGCACCAAGTAACGGCTCTGTCGAAAAGAGCGCCGGGCGAAAGCCCGGCGGCAGGCCCGAAGGCCTGACCCCACGGCGCAGTCCTATCTGTACTGAGGTGCATGCCACAGTAATGCCGTACCAGCGATGTACCCGCAGGACTGTTAGCGAAAGTTAGGGCATGGCATTCTGAAGCTGCCATGACCGGTTGCCGAAGCTGCGACGAATTCTTGATCGAGTATCTCCTGGCCAAAGAAGAACTCAAATTGGCCAGGCAGGAGTTGGCCTACGCCACGAGTCTCGATGCGTGGGAATCTGCGCGCGTGCGGCTGGCACGCGTGGAAGCCTACAGAGAGGAAGCCACCCGGGAGGTGACTGCCCACTGTAATACCACTGGCTGCGAAATGCCGGACCTCGGCAAGCCAGTGATGGACCTGCTGGTCCACTAGCAGGAGCGGCGCCGCGCTATCGGGGGAGGCGCGGCGCTCCCAGTTTTAGGGCTTGCCCGTTTCCGCGGCGCCCACCACGGCCTCTTCAATCGCCACCGTCCAATCGACGTTGTTCGAATCGATCACCAGATGAAACAGGCGCGGATCCTCGTTGACGTACGCGATGCCGTGACCCGTTCCGCGATGGTTCACGACTAATTCCAGCGGACGCCCGCTGACAGCGCTGTGAACCGTCACCTCCAACGTTCCGGTTCCGGGCGGCGATTCATTCTGGGCTTCCCACTTAATCCGCCATTGGCCGACGCCGATGTCGAACGATTGCGTTTGCGTGCTGCCGCGCCCGGAGAACGTTTCGACGGGACGCCACCCGACGGTGGCCGGCTTCGGTTCAACCTGGGGATTCGAGTGCGGCCGGCACGCAGCAGCCGCTATCAGGGATACGATCAGAGCCGCCTTTAGCGTGGTCATGGAACTCGCGGAGTCTTCATGTTGACAGGCGCAGGTTCGGGTAAGCAACTGCGGATCGAAGTTCTGGCGGTAATGGTAGCGCGCTGGTGTTTTGGCGGTGGTACTTTTAACTGGGCTGAACCGGAACAAAAGTCCCGCATCCCAAACGAAAACCGAAAAGCGGCGCGCGAAAAACAGGAGCGCTTCCGTACAATTTCGGTTATACTGGCACCTTACTTATCTCGTCGCCTGCCGTGGGGGCTAGCGAATGTCAGTATGTAGGCGAAGCCGGTCTGTTTGTTTTTCTCGAGTAATTTGGGCTGCGATGCTGTTGGCAAGCGCGTCGCAGGTAACGGCCTTTGGCCAGACCCGCGTCTCGGTGACGCCGCGGTCCCGGGCCGCGAATAAGGTACTGCCGAGCGCCAATATCCGGCTAGACGTCAAGCTGGTACTGACGCCCATTTCCGTCACCGACGCCTTGGACCGGCCGCTCATCGATCTGCACAAAGGCAATTTTCATATTTTCGAAGACGACGCCGAACAGGACATCGCCTCGTTTTCGATTTCGGAAGCGCCCGTTTCGGTGGGGCTGGTATTCGACAGCAGCCGCAGCATGCGCAACAGCATCGAAGACTCGCGCATGGCGGTGGAACAGTTTATGCAGACCGCGGCGCCCGAGGATGAATTTCTGCTGGTGAAGTTCAGCGACAAACCAGAGTTGACCACGCCCTTCACGCACAATGCCGAAGAGATTTCGCAACAACTCAACTTGCCCATCGCACATGGCTTCACGGCGCTGCTGGATGCGATGTTCCTGGCGACGCAGACGATGCGGCACGCGGTCAATCCGCGCAAAGTGCTGCTGGTGCTGACGGACGGGGTCGATAACAACAGCCGGTACTCGGAGCGCGAACTGGAGCGACTGCTGCGCGAAGCGGACGTGCGGGTGTACGCGATCGGCCTCTTTCAACGTCCCGAATTCCTGGAAAAGATGGCTGCGGAAACGGGGGGCCGGGCGCTCTGGGTCCGCAAACTGACCGAATTGCCGGAAGCCATCGAGACCCTCAGCCGCCAGATTCGCTCGGAGTACATGGTCGGGTACATCTCGAAGAAAGCGGAAAACGACGGCAAGTATCACAAGATCCGCGTGGCGGTCGAACCGCCCGGCGGGACCCGCCTGCCGATCCATACTTCGTGGCGCCATGGGTATCTGGCGCTCAATGATTAACTGCTCTCCCGGACCGCTCCTCCGCGCTTAAGAACACTCTCGCCCCAGCCCCTGGCCCCCCAGCTTGACTTCAAGTACTTTAACATATAAAGTACACGGTAGAAATATGGAGAAACTCGCCACCCGATCCGCCAGACGCCTATGGTGCCCGGATGAAATGAGCCAGCCGCCGCTCCTGGATGCGGCCATTCCCGCAGCGCCGGTACGAGCCCGGTACGCGCTGCTGATCAATCCCTTTTACCCGAAGGACCCCAACGCGAGCTTCGGCAAGCACGTCCTCACCCCGACACTCGCGCTGACGAGCTTCGCCGCCACCACGCCCGATCATTGGGAGGTGCGGTATTGGGACGAGAACCTGCTGGACGGACGCCCACCCTTTTCGCCAATGCCCGAGCTGGCAGGCATTACCGTCCACTTAACGTTTGCGAAGCGCGCCTTTGAGCTGGCCGAGTGGTACCGCAGCCGCGGAAGCAAGGTCGTATTGGGAGGCTTGCACGTATTGTCGTGTCCCGAGGAGTGCGCGCCGCACGCGGACGCGCTGGCCGTGGGCGATGGCGTCCAGCTTTGGCCGAAGATTCTGGCGGATGTGGAGTCCGGTTCCCTGCGGCCGAAATACACGGCTACCTACGAGAGCGACTATCGGCAGGACCCCGCGCCCCGGCGGTCCATTCTGCCGCGCAAGAGCTTTTTGACGACCACCAGCCTGATTGCCACTCGCGGCTGTCACAACCGTTGCGGGTTTTGCTACCTGGCGACCGATGGCTTACGCATGCCGTACCGCATGCGAGACCCCGGCCAGATTGCCCGAGAGTTCGCCGCCGATGGGCAGCCGTACGGTGTCTTCATCGATAACAATCTGGGATCCAACCGCGCGTATCTCGGCCAATTGTGCGCGGCTCTGCGGCCCCTGAACAAGATCTGGAGCGCGGCCGTTTCCATCGATGTCACCGACGATGCGCATCTGATCCGTTCGATGGCGCTGGCCGGATGCACCGGGGTATTCGTCGGATTCGAGTCGTTAACCGATGAAAATCTCTGCGATGCGCGAAAGAAGACTCCGAAGACAGCGGATTATGCGCGCCGCGTCCGCATGCTTCACGAAAACGGAATCCAAGTGAACGGTTCATTCGTGTTGGGTTTCGATCACGACCGCAAAGATGTGTTCGGCCGGACGGCTGAATGGGTGGAAGAGAACCGCCTGGAGTGCGCGACCTTCCACATTCTGACCCCTTACCCGGCCACGCCGCTGTTCCATCAAATGGAACGCGAAGGCCGTTTGCTGCACCGCGATTGGTCTCTGTACGACACGGCGCACGCGGTGTTTCGTCCGAAGAACATGCCACCGGAGGAGCTCGAAGAAGGCTACGCCTGGATCTACCAGCGCCTGTTTTCCCACGCTTCGATCTGGCGGCGCCGGCCCGCGGATTGGCGCGCGGTGGCTCCGTATCTGGCGATGTCGTACCTCTACAAACGGTCGAACCGGTTCTGGCGGTTTCTGATCAAGCACCACCTGGTGCATGCGGCGTGGCGCCCTTTAGTCGAGCTGACGCGGCTGCGGCACACGTGCGCTTCCGAAAGAAATTGGCGGCGGGCGAGACCGCCGCTCAGCCGGGCGCGAACGTGGTGGCGGCGGGAGTCTAGACCGCTCCTTTTAGTCGCCGCTCATAACTGGTATCGGCGTTACTGAGCCCCGACCAGAGGCGGCGGTTAATTAGAGGTCACGTGGCCTCTGGCGATTTTGCAGAACGTGTTCACAATGGCGCGGTCGTCGCCGGTGCGCCACGCTAATTCGATATCGCTTTCCACTTTGGCTCCGCGCAGACTGCGGCACACCACGTCCGGTGAAGCAATACTGGCGACGCATGCGGGCGCTATGGTTACTCCCAAACCTGCGCCGACAAGCCGCAGAATCGTCAGCCACTGCGGAGCTTCCTGCACCACCTGCGGCCGGAACCCGTGCGCTTCGCAGAGGGACACCGGCTTCTCATACGCGCGCCGCCCCACACCCGGCGAGAAGAAGACGAACGGTTCATTGCGCAGCTCGGCGGCGCCGAGCGTCTTGCGCCGGGCCAGGCGATGATTCGCCGGCAGGACGGCGATGAAGCGCTCGGAGAATAGCGTCTCCACTTCCAGACCCTCCGCCGGCCCGCCATCGCGCAGGAAGCCTACGTCCACCGTGCCTTCGGCTAACGCCTGCATCACGCCGGCAGTGTAGAACTCACGCAGTTGCAGGTTCACTTTCGGGTATTGCCGCCGGTAGAGCCCCAGCATCTGCGGCAGCGAAGTCAACATGCCGGAGCCGATGAACCCGACCTTTAAGAAGCCCACCTCGCCGCGGCCCACGCTGCGCGCCTCTTCCAGATCGTTCTGGACTTCGCGCAAGGTGCGCCGGGCGCGATCGAGCAATACTTCTCCAGCGCTGGTGAGCTTCACCGCACGGGAGGTCCGCACGAAGAGGCGATGGCCGACGATTTCTTCGAGCTTCTTAATCTGTTGCGAGAGCGGCGGCTGCGCCAGGTGCAGCCGTTTCGCGGCGCGGCCGAAATGCAGGTCTTCCGCCACGGCCACGAAGTACCGGAGGTGCCGAAGTTCGATTGCCAGATCCATACTCCTAACATCTTAATCACTAGGAACAAGATATTGGACATATGGCTGGTTTCTCCTTAGAATTCGGATATGGCTTCGCTCAGTTCAGTCTCTTCCGCGCTGCTCCTCAGGCCCTTTCAAGCCGGAGATGCGGAAGCATTCCGCACGCTGAACGAAGAATGGATCGCGGCCAATTTCGGCCTGGAAGAGAAGGACCACACCACCCTGCGAGACCCGGACGGCCAGATTTTGCGGCCGGGCGGAGCTATCTTCATGGCGATTACCGGCCACACCGCCATCGGCTGTTGCGCGCTCGTTCCCATCGAGCCGGGTGTTTATGAAGTGGCCAAGATGGCGGTCGAAAGAAGCCACCGCGGCTTCGGCGTGGGACGCAAGATACTCGAATATACGATCGCGCAGGCCCGCGCGCGGGGCGCCACGCGCCTCTATCTGGAAACCAACAAGACGCTGCTGAACGCCATCCACCTCTACGAATCGGTGGGCTTCCGCCACCTGCCGCCGGAACGGGTAACACCGTCGCCCTACGCGCGCGCGAACGTGTTCATGGAGATGGTGCTGTAGCGCGCGCGGATCAGATCCGCTGCACGCGGCGCAGCGTGAACAGCTCGGGCTTCATGTTTTCCTGCTCGAAGCGGCGCCAGTCGTCGTTGACGTGAATCAGCTTGCCGCTGATGTGGTTGGAGCGCTCCGAAGCCAGAAACATCGCCAGTTGCACCTGTTTTTCGGGCGCGATTCCGCCGGTAACCCGCACCTTCTCCGCCTCTTCGATCTCTTTGGGACCGGCGCGCTCTTCGCCGGCGTGGAGCACTTCGTCGGTCATGTGCGAGTAGGAAGCACCCGGCGCCATGCAGTTCACCTGCACATTGTGATCGCGGACTTCATCGGCCAGGCACTCCACCAGCCGCACCACCGCCGTCTTCGAGGCGGCATACGCGGTGAAGTTGGGGCGGGTGTAGGCCGCTCCGCCGCCACCCAGGATGATGAGCTTTCCCGAACGCCTCTCGATCATCCCCGGTAATACGGCGCGGCACGTGTTGGCCGTGCCAATCAAATTGATTTCGATCGCTTCGTTCCAGGCTTTCGGTTTGCTCGCCGCGAACGGCCCGATGGGGCCCTGCACGCCGGCCGCGGCGATCAGCACGTCCATTGGTCCGAAGGCCGCGCGCATCCGCTCCACCGCGGCATGCATTTGTTCCACATCGCGCACATCGGCGCGGATGCGCAGCGCGGCGCCGCCCGCCTGATCGATTTCAAGCTTCGCCAGGTCGAGCTCGGCCTGGCTGCGAGCCAGCAATCCGACGCGTGCGCCGGCCTCCGCAAAGCCCATGGCCAGACGTTTCCCGATCCCGCGTCCCGCGCCAGTGATCAGGACGCTCTTCCCTTTAATGGAGTCCAAGGATCAGTTCTCCACGCGCGCGTCGAAGATTCCGGTCTCCACCTTTCCGGCCCGTTTTACCTGCACAAAAATGCGGTACTCGCCGGATTTGGGAAAGCCATAGGGGAACGACACCACGGCGGGCGCCTCCCCGTGCATCATCATGTGACCCGCGTGCGGGTTGCTGTCGGCGATCAGGCTCAGGGCCGCCATGGGCACCGAGCCGGAAGGATGCACGTGCGCAAACACCGAGCGATCGGAGCGCACGAAGGCGGCGTGGCCTTGCATTCCCATGTAGAGTTCCATCCCTTCTGCCGGGCGGCCCTGCGAATCCTGTACCGTGAAACGGAACTCGTAAGGCTGCCGCGCGCGGTACGGCATGGGACCGCGCTCCCAAACCATTCGATAGCCGTCGGAGAGTGGCGACACAACCGAATTGTAATCCGCTTTCACCAGCGGCACGCCTTCGCCGCCGGCATCGTCTCCTGTGAGCGGTTGGCCGGTAATGGCCGGCAGGTCGATTTCGCCCGTGGCAGTTTCGGAAAAGCCGTTCTCGTGCACCACGTCGCCATAGAGCGCGTAATGGCCCGCCGGCATCGAAGGTAGCGGCTGCGCGAACGTGCTATCGCCGTTACGTTCGGGATGCAAATGCCACACATCGTCCATGGCGGGGACGCGAATCAGGTACAGGTGCATCAGGTGGCCGTGGTCGGGCAGCAGATCGTCGGTGCGGCGGTTGAGCCAGCCGGGATCTTCCAAAGTGAGCGCCAGGCGGTTGCCGTTTTCGACGGATGCTTTGAGCTGGAGCGGCTTGAAAATCCGGGCCCGGTTGGAGCCGTCTTCCGAATCCCACCACATGCTGCCCAACCAGACAATGCCGGCGACCAGAACGGCAGTCACACCCATCGCGATCCGGGCCCGCTTCCGGTGGGGGGCATCGGGCTCGATGCCCGGCTCGAGTTGCGCCTCGCGGTTGGCCGCGCCAATGATGCTCACCAGGCCCACAAACAGCACCAGGCCCAGTGCGATTAAGATCGCGCCCATTCCTTTTTGCATCGGAAGTATGCGCAATGCCGCGGCCGGCACGGGCACGGACAGCATTCCCTGCCCTTGCGCTCCATCGGCCTGCACGCGCACCTGCCAGGCGCCGGTGTTCATGAGCCACAAGCTGCCGGTGTAGAACTGCGGATCGAGATTCGAACGCTGCGCCACATCGGGCACGGGGGCGTTTTTCGCGCCGGGACCGGTCAAGCGCAACGGCACAATCTGTATCTGTTGGACGCCGGGCGAAGCGCTGCGAATTTCGATTTGCGCCACGCCGGGGATCTGCTGCGGCGGCCGAATGGTCACCAGCAGATGATAAGGACCGGCTTCGCCCTCGTAGAAAACGTCGGGGCTGCCGACGTGCGCGGCCAGCGGCAGCGCCAGAACCAGGGCCGCCAGCGGCATTCGGAAAAAGACCGCCGCGGCCGTCTTCTTCATCTTTGGATCCGCCGCAGGCGGTCTCCGCCGGCCAGAGCCAGCCGGATGGTGAGCACGGCAATCAGCAAAGCCAGCGCTGCTTCGCGCCAGAAAACGCCGGAAGATTCTCCGGGCACGAACTGGTAGCGCGCATAGAGGCTGAGCGGGTTGGTGTTGTAGCCGAAGTAGATGGTGGAGAAGAACCAATTGCGCGCGGCCGGCGACATCAGGAAAGCGGCGAACGGCCACTGCACCGCCGCGTAGGTTGCCAGGAACACCACGCCCGAAACCAGCGATTGCTTCCATGCACCCCATTTCTCGGTTCGCTGCCACAGCAGGTCCAGGAAGAAAGCCGGCACGATCAGCAGCATGGGGAAGCCGCTGGGGACAAAGTGCGTCACCGGATAGAGCACGGGGCCGAGTTTGGGGACGGCCGGAAACAGCGGCAGAATCCAATCCATGAGCAGCACGAACACCATGTAGACGCCGGCCACCGCCGTCGCCGCCCATTTATAACGAGCCGCCCGGGCCACGCCGGCCAGGACCAGCGGCGCGAGCGTCGCCACCACGCGGTAGAACTTCGCGTTGTGCATGTACACGCGCGAGGTGAGTTCCAGTGACACGGTGGTGAGCACCACCAGGATCATGCCGCCCACATACAGAAACAGCGCCCGCAAGCGCGCCTTCTGCTGCCCGCTGGCGCGATTCATGTATCCCAAAATGAGGATGAGCGCGCCCACGTTCACCGCCAGGATGCCGGCTGCCAGCACCATGTGCGGCGGGCTGAGGATCTTGACATCCAGACCGTAGGCGTCATGCCACCAGTTATCGAACGGCGCCGAAGTCAGCATGGTCACGCCGCCCCAGGCCGCGATGAATGCGCCCAGTGGTCCGCGGAAACCCCACATGCGCACCGAAGCCGCGCGCAGTGGCGAGTGCGGGGCGAACGTGGTCGCCAAAATCAAATAGCCGCAACTAATCCCGGCCAGGACGCCGCACAGATGAATCGCCAGATGCGCGGGCGTCCAGAAAGTATCACGGCCGATCGATTGATGCCAGGAAATATCCCAGAGCACACCGACCATAGCGGAAGTGACGGCGCCCACCGAGCACCACAGATACCAAGGCAGGTGAGCGGCGCGCGGCCAAGCATCGGCAACGGGAATAGAACCAGCGTAGGTAGAGGCCACGGACTAATTATAATCCTCGAAATCGGCGCGCACGGCCTTCTCCATCTCGCGCGCGGCCCCAAGCAGCCAGCCCTGGGGGCGGCGCTTCAAGTCCGATAGCAGCACCTTCGGCTGGCCGGTTCCCAGATGGACGTTGGCGGTCTCCCACCCCATGGCGTGCAGCAGGCGGATTTCGTCGCGCTCTTTGGGTAGCTGGGCCAGCTCGATGCGCGAGCAATCCGGCGCCAGCCGGCGCACAATCCACTTCTGGCTGACGTGCACGAACGGATCGAGACAGCGCACCGAGCGATCCACGATCTCCTGGTAGTGGATCGGCGCCGTGCCCTTTCCTTTCTCCGCCCAGAAGCAGGCCGACGGCGCCAGAGCTTTGGCCTCGCGCGCGATCGAGCCGCCGTGCCACTCGGCAATGGCGACGAACCGCTGCCGGCCCAGGCTCCCCAAACCGGCCACGCGGTGCGCCACCCGAAACCTCAGCCCGCGCTCGGGCATCCAGCGGGCAATCGCCTTCAGCGCCCCGGCCGGCGGCTTCTCCTTGAGCGCGGGCAGGCCGTGTAGTTTCTCCCAATACGTTTCCGGCGCTTTCAGGCGTTCCGTGGCCATGGTCCTCAGCGCTGGATGATTCTCGGCCAAGGTAAACGGCCGGCCACCCGCTACCAGTCCATCCACGTAGCCCTTGAGAATGGACGCGATGCCGGCCTTCGCGTCGCATCCCATTTCCGACAGCAGCGCGCTGGTGGCGAGGCGAATCAGGTCGTTGGTATATGGCAGGCGCCAGGTTTCATCGAAATCGTTAATGCCCCAGATCAAGCGGCCATCGGCATCGCGCCAGGTACCGAAGTTCTCCACGTGCAGATCGCCCACCGCCAGCACCCGCGGGGCTTTCGCAGCTTCGCCGCAGCGCTCGGCCCAGATCTGCGCCCAGCGGTAATACGTCGCGCGCATGAATGGGAACACGGCCGCGCGCATTTGCTCGTGCTTGAACTCGAGGTCGCGCTCGACGATCTTCAAGCGGCGGGCGAGCCAGGCTTCGTATTTGGCAGTAGCTTTGGAGATGTTCATTTCACACCACTGCTAGGGCAGACGGTCGCTTTTTGCCGTCTGCCGCCCTTCGCAGGCCACAAAATACGATGGCCTGCGCCACTTTGCGCATTTGGCAGTTGCTGCTGAAACTCTCTCATTCTCCCGCCAGTGCCGGCGTCAACATCCATTTCAAAATCCCGTGCGGCTCCGGCCCGAAGCGCTCCACATCCACGCGCACCAACGCCGATTTCTTCATGTCGACCAGCATCCCCGGGTTGGCCAGAAATAACGCCACGGTGGCGCTCATGAGCGGCTCGTGGCTGGCCAGCAGGATGGCGCCCTCGTCCCTCCGCGAACGGACCTCCTGCCACACATCGTATGGCGACGCATTCGGAACCAGGGTTTCGGTTTGCACAATTTTGCGGCGGTATCCCAGCGCTTCGGCAGCCATCTCGGCGGTTTCCAGCGCGCGGCGGTAGGGGCTCGAAAGGATCACGTCGGGCTTCACATCCGCGTTCCTGGCGCGCTTGAGCACGCGCTTGAGCTTCTCGCGCCCTTCAGGCGTGAGCGCCCGGTCGGAATCCTTCATTCCCGGCGGCCCATCTTCGGCGGCCGCATGCCGCAAGAGATAGATTTCCATTAAGCTTTGGCTTTCCCGCGAGCCGTCGGGCGCGGCCGGGCGCTTCGCTGCGCGAGGCCGTTCCGCGGAATGCGTCCGCGGCGCAGGCGGGACATGCGGCGCTGCAATTCGCGGAAGATGCGCTCAATGGACTGGCCGGCATCGATCACCGTGAACTCGTACGGCTCGACCATATCGTCCAACGCCCGGATCAGGCGCGACTGGTATTTGACGAAGCTCTCATACATGTCCGGACCGAAACGCAGGTCCATGCCGCTTTCCCAAAAATCGAACGCGCCGCGCCCCATGACCACGCGCGAGACCAGGTGCTCGACGTCGGTGCGCAGGTAGTAAGTGGCGTGGGGCACCAGGGCAAACCCGGCCACCTCTTCGATCCAGCGGCGGTCTTCCCCGCGAGCGATGGCCCGCGCCATGATCGAGTAAATGTAGCGGTCGATCAGCACCACGAAGCCGGCGCGCAGCGCGGGGATGATTTCGTTTTCGAGGCGGTCGGCGAAATCGGTGGTGTAGAAAAGCGTCATCGTGATGGGGCCCAGGGTGTTGCCGCTCTTGGCCATCTTGATGCCGCGGCCAGCCAGCGCCGAGCGGGCCATTCCGCTATCCAGCACGGCGTGGCCTTCCTGCTCCAGCCACTGGCGCAGGAGCGCGATCTGCGTGCTGCGGCCCACGGCGTCCGGCCCTTCAATGACGATGAGCTGGCCCTGGAGCTCGGAGGTATCGACGCCGGGCAGCGCCTCACGATAGAACGTTAGCGGCTGTCGGGCGGCCATTGAACTCCCCTCCCACGGGCAGGTGCAGGATTCCGTTTTTCAGGCTCTCGCCCAATTCCCGCAGCACGATCTCGCGCATGATGCGCTGCTGCTGCTCGATCGACAAGGTGGCATCGATCACGTGAAAACCCATTTCCATGGCCATGGCCTCGTATTCATCCAGAATGCGGCCCTGGAAGATCCGGAAGCTCTCTTCCACGTCGCGCGCCAGCCCCAGGTCCATGCCAGCCTCGTAGTATTTCAGCGCATCGCGCCCGCCCAGAATACGGCCCAGGGCCACATCGAGCGGCACCCGGAAATAAAAGGTCAGGCTGGGGCGCATGGCAAAGCGGTACAGATTGCGCACCCAGCGGCGGCTCACACCGCGCGCCACATCGCGCGCAAAGGCCGTGTAGGCGTAGCGGTCGGCGCAAACGATGGCGCCCGATTTCACCAGCGGCAGTATGTAACTTTCCATGCGGTCGGCAAAATCGGTGGCATGGATCAGGCTGAAGGTGGTGGGGGTGAACATCTCTTTCTTCTTGCCCCGCCGCGTGGTTTGGCGCACCAGCGGCGACGAGTTCCACTCGCTGAAAACCACGGCATAGCGTTGCGACCGCAGCCAGTGGCTCAACAGCGAAATCTGGGTGGACTTACCGGAACCATCGATTCCCTCCACCACGATGAGCTTGCCGCGGTACCGATTGGGCACGAGCAGGTGCATACACAAGACCAGTGCCCATTTTACGACGTGTTGGGTTTTGGATGCCCCGCCGGCGGGGCTAACCACGGTTAAGCGGGCGGAGCAGAGGTCCGCCGCGAGCCTGTCGGCGGCGGCGTCGCTTTAAGCCGGGCGCGTGGGGTTCGGGTTCGGCAAACCTTCTTTTCCACAGCCAGCTTTTCGAACACTACGATCGCGCGGTCAACACGATCCAATTCCATGCGGAGTTCGGCAATTACAGCATCCAGCCTGGCCTCGTTGATCATCATTTTCTCCTGGAGTGGCTCGCAATGGAATTCTTGTGGCAAAAGAATTCATGTGGTTTTTCAAACCACATTTATTACAGAATCATAGTACCGTTTGGTGCCAACGGTCAAGTTTTGTTTACGTGAATCGCTTTACCTGCCCGCTCCGTCTTCGATTGTGGTAGTGTTATACGAAATGGCGTGCCCGGTTGCGAGACGCTTGCTCAAGGCGTATCACAGAGCGAGCCTTGCATTCCGTGAAGCAGCGGATCTGCTGCTGACGGGAATGCTTCCTCAAGATCCGCGATTCGAAGTGGCCCGCGACGTGATGTCCACGGCGAACGAGGCCGTGTCATCCGCCCAGCACGCATACTGGCAGCACGTGCGGGAACATAAGTGCCGTACCGGCTTCCAGCAAGCCGACCAGCGCGATATCAACGAGCGGCTCCGCAGAGATATGCTGGGCGCGCGCGAGGTATTCGACAGCGCCGTGGAAAAGCATGACTACCTCATGTGTTTGAGAGCAGACCTCGGCTTCACGCCCGATGGCGGTATGGCGCTTGACCAGGCGCGATCCGTCCGCGTCCGGGCGTACATTGTCTACCTCGAGGCCTTGCGCCGGTACGCCGACTACGCCATGCTGGGCGAGCCGGTCGAGGAAGAGATCTCTCAGGCGGCCACGCCCTCGAAACCGAACTGAGCCGTTTCAGCCGGTCTGATCTTTCGGCGGTTGACCTGGTTCCGCCGCCCAGTCTTTTCGCAAATCGACATCGGGCGGAATGGAACCGCTTAAAAGGAATTCAGATTGCGAACCGCCTGGTCGACTGCTTCGCGGGCATTGTGATAGTCGCGCGAAACTTGGTGGATGCGATATGCGCCATCCGGTGAAGGCAAGGCCGCCGGAATGCTGCCCATGGTTTCGTTAAACGTCCGGTTGGCCTCGTCGAGACGGCGGCGGGCAACAGCCGGCCGCGCAGCACACTGGCGACCTCTGCGCGGTTGGATTGTTGCGACTCATCGCAATGGACGCAGATCGGCACGCCACAGTCGAACAACTGCGTCTCCGCACCGCAACGGCTGCACTTCGCCATACCTAACCTGGGACCCAGGGTCCAGTAGATTCCCACCGCGAACGGAAAGCACCGGCCCTTTCTGGCCCTTTTGGGCCGCGCACGGTAGGGAAAAAAGCACCGCTCCCTTTGGTCACGGCTCGGCAGGGGCGCAATTTCTGAATCGCAATCGGCGATTGACGCCACTGTCCAATTTGACGGCGCCGCAATTTTCTGAATCGTAATCGGCGATTGACGCCACTATCCAACTTGACCCAGCGTTACCGAGCCGCGACCAGAGGGAGCGGTGCCTTTCCGTGACCTACCTCATCACCTTCTCCTGTTACGGGGGCCACCTCCACGGCAACGAATCCGGCTCGGTCGATCGAGGCCATAATCTCCCGGGCAGCCGCATGATTCCACCTGACCCCCACCGTCAGTTGGCGGAGCGAAGACGCCTGGACCAGCCTGCCTACGCATTGGACGCCCCGCGGCGAAATATCGTTCTGGATTCCTTATGCGATCGCTGCAGGGAACAGCGTTGGCGCTTGCTGGCGGCTCACGTCCGCACTAGCCATGTCCACCTGGTGGTGGAAAGTGAAGCTAGCCCGGAGAGAATCATGAACGATGTAAAGTCGTATGCCAGCCGCTGCCTGAACCGCGCAGGCCTCGATGATGTCGCGCGGAAGCGCTGGACGCGTCACGGCAGCACTCGCTGGCTGTGGACACCGGATAGTGCGTCCGCTGCGATCCGGTATGTGGTGGACGGTCAAGGAGAGCCGATGGCCGTGTTCGAAGCGGAAGGTTGAAAAGCACCGCTCCCTTTGGTCGCGGCTCGGTAACACAGACCGACGACCTGTCTTTACTCACGTCAGCCCGTCAACACTTCCCGAATCCGCCGCGTCAAGACCTCGGGCGTGAATGGCTTGCGAAGAAATGTGCCGTCGTATCCGGAGACGCCGCGCGATTCCACCGTCTCGTCGGAATAGCCGGACATGAATAAGACGCGCACGTCCGGCTGAATAGCGGCTATCCGGTCGGCCAGTTCGCGTCCGCTCATATCCGGCATCACCACTTCCGTCAGGAGCAGTTGAGGCGGTTGATTCTGTTGGCGCAACCGCTCCAGGGCATCCGAGGCTTGCGCCGCTTCCCACACCTGATAACCGCAGGCGGCCAGCACGCGGCCAGTCAGGCCGCGCACCAACTCGTCGGGCTCCACCAGCAAGACGGTTTCGGAGCCCGTTTCCAAAACTCCGGCCTGCGCGGATTCCAGTAATTCGGTTGGGCGCGCGGCCGCCGGCGGCAGAAAGATGCGAAAGGTATTCCCGCGCCCGAGCTCACTGGCGGCCCACAGGTAGCCGCCGCTCCGCCGAACGGCGTCGTAGATGCCTGCCACGCTCAGAGCGGCGTAGCGTTGATCGCTGGCGCTGAGCAGCGGTTCGAGCACCTGCAGGCGCGTGGCGTCGGTGGAGGGGCCGCTGCTGGACACCTCCAGCACCACATATTCGCCGGCCTTCACCGCTGGATGTTCGCGCGCATATGCTTCGTCGATGGTGGCGTTGCGGGTGGTAACGCAGAGCGCGCCGGTGCCCGGAACGGCCCGGCGCGCATGCCGCACCAGGTTCAGGATTGCCTGCTCCATTTGCCCGCGCTCCGCCTTCACGGGCCGCAAATCCCCTTCGAGCTCGATCTGCAACTCCATGCGAGCGGGCATGGTGGCGCGGATGATCAATTCGATCTCGCGCAGCAGCGTGTTCAGGTCCAACACTTCCGCCTGGCGCTGGTGTTTGCGGCCAAACGCCAGAACCTGGCGGGTCAACAGGGTAGCCCGCTCCAGAGCGCTGGTAATTTTTTCGGCATCTTGGGCCGTGGCCTTTCCGCCGGGAAGGTCCTGCTTCAGAAGCTGCGCATATCCGCCGACGGTGGTAAGCAGGTTGTTGAAATCGTGCGCGATCACGCCCGCCAATCGGCCGATCGCTTCGATCTCGGCGGGTTCCCCCTTCGCGCCGTTCAGAGAGCGGTCGCTCAAGTCCCGGAGATTAATTTGGATGATCCGTTTGTCCCCCTCCCAAAAGACATGGCCATTCAGCTCCACATCCATCCAGCCGCCCGTTTTGGCGGCCAGCATCAGGTCTTTTCGGAGAGTCTCGGTTTCCTGGAGCCGGCGCAAGCTGCCGCTATCCAAATCGGCGCCCGCGAATATCTCCAGGTCCCAATATTTCAGGCCGACCGATGTCGAGCGGGAGAGGCCGAAGATCTTCGCCATATACGGATTCAAATCGATGACTTCGCCGGTTTCGGCGTCCACCAGGATGATGCCCTCCCTGGCCGCTTCAAACAGGCGCCGGTACCGGGCCTCGGCAGCGTGGCGGCGGTCGGTGATATCGACCAAAACCATAACGGCTCCGTCGATTCGGTTTTCCAGCGTGCGGTAGGGCCGCACCCATAAGGTGTACCACCGGCCTTCCCGGTCCTGTACCTGGCGCTCCTTCACCGTGAGGTTGTCGATGGCGTCGAGGAATAGCTGCTCGAGATCGGGAATATCGATCTTCGACTTGAAATCGCCCAAGGGCCGCCCCACGTCCGTAGGCAGAAGGTTCAGCACTTTCTCGGCTTGCGGCGTGAAGCGCCGGATCCGCAGATCGTTTCCCAGCATGACAATCGGGATGTTGACGCTGGCCAGCAGGTTGTTCAAATCGTCGTTGATGCGCATCAGCTCCAGGTTTCGGCTGTGCATCTCATCGTTGACGGTGGTGAGCTCCTCGTTGGTGGACTGCAATTCCTCCTTGGCGGTGAGCAGCTCTTCATTGGTGCTCTGGAGCTCTTCGTTGCTCGATTGCACCTCCTCGTTGGCCGATTTGAGCTCTTCGGTGGCGGCCTGTTGTTCCTCAATCACCGATTCCAGGTATTGCTTGGTTGAAGTAAGCTCCGCCTCCAGCTCGCGCACGCGCCGTGCCGGAGTGCCCGCTGCCGGCAGCCGGGCGCCAGCGCCGTGCCGGCGCTTTGCCGGCGCCACGGGCTGTTCCTCAAACAAGACGAGGTATTGCTGCTCGCCATTCGCAGGAACCAGAGGCGCAATGCAGATGTTGACGTGGCGGACCTGGCTCCCGTCGGCAACGCGCAGCAGCCCACTGCGAACCGTAGAGTGATTCTTCTGGCTGCGTTCGAGTAGTTTCCGGAACTCCAGAACGAGCTCGTGGCGCAGCATGCGATTCATGTTGGCCACGGGTTCGCCCACGGAGTGTTCCAGGTACGGGGAGGTGCGCCCATGAAATTGCAGGATGTTCAATCCCTCATCGATGAGCAGGGCGGGAGGCGAGTAACGGCTCAGGATGTAATGATCCATGCGCTGTTGCAACTCGGACGGAGCCGTGGGCGCGGGCGCGCGCCGGACGCGGTCCGCCGCGGCAGTGTCCTCGTGAGTTTCAAAATCGATGTGCGGTTCGTACGGAGCACCAACTCCGGTCACGCGGGCGTAAATCTTCAGCTTGCTTCCGACCGGATTGAACAGGTTGGTATTGCCTGCCGTCTCAGACAAGCCCAGAACGAGGTAACCGTCCGGCTTGAGTGCGTAGTGGAAAAACCGCATGGCTTTCGCCTGCAGCGCCGGTCCCAGGTAGATGAGCACATTGCGGCAGGTGATCAGGTCCAAGTTCGAGAAGGGCGGATCCTTCGTGAGATTCTGCTGGGCGAAGATGCACTTGTCGCGGACGGGCCGGCTGATCTGATATTGCCCGTCCACTTTCACGAAGAAACGCCGCAGCCGGTCCGGGGAAACGTCGGCGGCCACGGATTCCGGATAGATGCCCGCCCGGGCGCGCGACAAGGCCGCCTCGCTCAGGTCGGTTCCAAAGATCTGAATGGGAATTTCCGTCCCCATACTCTGCATGTGCTCCACCAAACAAATCGCTACCGAGTACGGTTCTTCGCCGGTAGCGCATCCCGGAACCCAAACCCGCACTGGATTGTCGGGAGTGCGGTCGCGGAACAGCAGGGGAAAGATCTCTTTCTTGAGAGCGTCGAATGTGGCCGGTTCGCGGAAGAAACCGGTGACGCTGATCAGAATGTCGTGAAACAGCGACTGCAGCTCGGTTGGGTCCTCACGCAGCATACGCACATAGGCGTGCGAGGCTTCCAATTTGTGGAGCGCCATGCGGCGCAAAATGCGCCGCTGGAGGGTGCCCTGCTTGTATAACGTAAAGTCTACGCCGGTGGCCCTGCGGAGTAATTGGAAGATTTCCTCGAAGCCGCCGTTTTCGAGCGCCGGGCGTTTCGCGATCGCGGACTCCAGCGCGTCCGGGTGGACAGTCACATAGGGATGCCGGCAAAGGCGCGCAATCTCGCGCGCGATACGATCAGGCGGCAACACCATGTCGACCCACCCCGCCGCAATCGCATTGCGCGGCATGGCATCGAACCGGGCAGTCTCGTCCTGCGCGAACGTGATGCCACCAACCGCTTTGACTGCCTTGAGGCCAAGGGTCCCGTCGGAAGCCGTGCCGGAGAGCACCACGGCAATCGAGCGGCTGCCTCGGGAATCGGCCAGCGACTGGAAAAACTCGTCAATGGGCAGGTGCAGACCTGCGCCGACCCTTTTCGTCAGCGCCAGCCGGCCATCCTCCAGCCGCATTCCCACGTTGGGCGGAATCACATAAACATGGTTCCGCTCGACGGGCATCTGATCCTCGACTTGCACCACTGGCATGCGCGTCGAACGGGCGAGCAACTCTCCCAACACGCTGACGTGCTTCGGATCGAGGTGTTGGATAAACACGTAGGCGATGCCGGTATCGTCCGGAAGGTTCTGGAGCACTTCCTGGAATGCTTCCAATCCCCCGGCGGAGGCGCCGAAAGCCGCCACCGGGCAAGCGTCGGCATTCTCGATGGGCGGGGTTTTGGCCGGCCGCGGCGCCGGCGAACTTTGCGGAGCCCGGGCCTTGGACGGCTTCTTCTTTTTCGGAGGCATGGATCTTATCCCCTATACGTAGAGTACGCGCGTCACATGCCAAGGGATAGTGAAAAAGCACCCCTGGGGCCGCCGCTCCGTCACGCGCACCCATACAAGGCCCAGAGGATCACTATTATCGCAGTAACCGAGCCGTCACAAGAATCGCTCCCACGCCTGCCGTACTGCCGTTAACATGGAAGCGTGCCCCGTTACGCAGCCATCGATATCGGTAGTAACTCCATCCGCATGGAGACCGCGGAAATCCTCCCCGGCCAGCCTACGCGCATCTTAGCATCCGATCGCGAGGTCACGCGTTTGGGAGAAAGCGTGTTCCGCAACGGCGCCGTGAGCGAAGAGGCCATACAGCAGACCTGCCTGGTGCTGGCGCGGATGGCGGAGCTCTACCGCCGGCTGGAAGTGATCGGGGTGCGCGCGGTGGCTACGAGCGCCATACGCGACGCGCGCAACCAGAAGGTCTTCGTGGAGCGCGCGTCTTTCGCCGTGGGAGCGCCGGTGGAGATTATTTCCGGGCGCGAAGAAGCGCGGCTCATCCACCTGGGTGTGGAGAGCAACTGGCCCCAGAACGGCAAGCGCGTCCTGTTCATCGATATCGGCGGCGGAAGCGCCGAAATCGTTGCGGCCGAAAAGGGGCAGATGCTGGATTCGTTTTCGAAGCCTCTGGGGGCCGTGCGTTTGCGCGAGAGTTTTCTCAAGCAGGACCCGCCATCCGCCCAGCAGTTGCGCCAGATGCACGAGTACATCGAGCAGAAACTGGACGGGGCGGTGCGCCGCCTGGGCCACCAGAAATGGGACCGGGTGATCGGCACATCGGCCACGGCCGCCGCGGTGGCGAGTATGGTGGCACATGTGCCCCGATCCCAACGGGACGAAATCGACCGGCTGCGCATCACCGCCCCCGAGGTGCGGGCGCTGTACGAAAAGCTCTCACGGCTGGGGCTATCCGCACGCCGCAAGGTCATGGGCATCGGCCCGCGCCGGGCGGAAATCATCGTTCCCGGTATGGCCGTGCTGCTCAATTTTCTGCAGCAATTCCAGGTGCGGGCGTTGTATTATTCGCGGGCAGGCGTTCGCGACGGCCTCATCGCCGATCTGGCAGCGCGCAATGTGGGCTCCGAGTTGTCGCGGTTGAGCCGCGATCAGCGGCGCGAAGTGGAGAACATGGGCCGGCGCTATGGGGTAGCCATCGAGCATGCGCGCAAGGTGGCGGAGATTTCCAACCTTCTGTTTACCGCCCTCGAGACCTTGCACGAGCTGACTCCGGCTCATGGTAAGCTGCTCGAGGCCGCGGCGTATTTGCACGATGTCGGCCACTACGTGAGCGACGTCAGCCATCACAAGCATTCCTGGTACGTGGTGGCGAATTCCGACCTGGCGGGTTTCACCGAACGCGAGCGCCTGCTGATCGCCGCCCTGTGCCGCTATCATCGAAAATCGCTGCCCAGCCCCGAACACAGCGCTTACCAGACGTTGAGCGCCGAGGAGCGCCGCACCCTGATGCTGATGGTTCCGATTCTGCGGCTGGCGGATAATCTGGACCGCGGGCACGACCAGCGGATCCAGGGCGTCGAGTGCCGGCTGAAGGACGGCCAAGTGGTGCTGCAAGTGCATGCGCAGGGCGATATCGACCTGGAACAGTGGGCCGCCGAACAGGCAGCCACTTCCTTCCAGCAGGTGTACCAGCGGCCAATCTCGCTGGCTAAAGCGACGGACAATGAGAGACTACGTAAGGTTGCACACGGCCACGTTGCTGCGGCGGCTGGCGTACGAAGTGAGCCGGGCCGCCAAGTCGGGCGACGCTGACGCGATTCACGATCTGCGCGTGGCGATCCGGCGCTTCAGCCGGTGTCTGCAGGTGTTCTCTCAGTTTTATCCCGGCAATTCCTGGAAGAAGATCCGGCGCCGGCTCGCGGGGCTGATGGAGGCGGCCGGCGCCGTTCGCGATCTCGACATTGCCATGGAACTGCTCAGCGACGTGGACGCCGTGCCCAACCGCCAGCTCCTATCGAGGCTGAAGCAGCGGCGGCGCGTGGCTCAGCGCGAGCTGTTCGACGAAGTGGACCAATGGAACCGCCAGAGCTTCTCCAAGAAGTGGCGCAACAGCCTGGGCTTGGCCGCATGAGTAAAGCGTCGCACATCGACTGGGACGGCCGGACCGCTCCCGACGTAAACGCGCGCACGCATCTGCCTCTATTGGTGACGGACTACTTTGCGCGCGGCCGGGAGCTGCTGGCGAAGAATCCGCGGCCGGCCGAACTGCACGCGCTACGGCTGGCCACCAAACGGTTGCGCTATACGCTGGAGCTGTTTCGGCCTTGTTACGGGCCGGGGCTGGGAGCGCGCATTGCGACGCTGCGCGAATTGCAGAATCTTTTGGGCGAAATCAACGACACCGCGGCCGCGGCGCGGACGCTCGATGGAGTGCTGAACGGAGACTCGCCGGAGCGCACGCGCCTCGATGCGTTCCTCAAACGGCAGGGCGAATCCAAGGCTGCGCGGTTCCGTCAGCA
>DATJAK010000175.1:0-51807 GCA_035516375.1 Bryobacteraceae bacterium | reverse complement strand
ACAGGTTCGGTTGCTGATGTCTCATGCGGATCATGATACAAAGACGATTCCAAACAGAATTAGGTTATTCTGTTGTGGCTTTGCAGCGTCATCCCTCGTGATCAGGCCCGCCGGTGGCGCTATTTTGCACCGCGAAGTAGCTAGGAGTAGAAGTGCCTGGCCTCCTTAATGCCCGAGCCGTCATTTTGCGCCGATAGGTCTTGGTAAACGCCGCTCACAGAAACCACACGATAAAGCTAGCTCTCTTGCTGGAAACTACTGCTTCCTGGCGCCTGCCGCGCCAGTCTTGCACGAGTTACAGATCCCGTATCCCGAGCCGTTCGCTTCGATAAAGCCACAAAGCTGCGTCATCTTGGCCAACTCGGTATCGCTCGGCAAAACGTCCAGGAAGCGGGTCTCGGTTACTCCGAATCCACCGCCAGGCAGCGCGTGCAGAGTCGTGCCCCAGGCAAGCAGACCGTCTGCCGGTGGTCCGGGGTTCGCGGCATCGCAGGTCCCGGTGGAGGCCACTAACATCGTGGTGATTCCGATCGGCACGCCGGGGGTTAGCGTGTTGCTGATCAGATCATTTTGCGCCGACAGCGTTTGCAGGTGGTTCGGGGTCAACTGGCAGGCGCAGCAGGCGATGAGCTGTTGATCCTCAGCAAACACGTACACATTGGCGCAGATGTTACCGGCGGGCTCGTAGCCGTTGACAGCTCCCGTGTTCGTGAGGTTCACTTTGGAGTCACCGGCCTGCAGGTTCGCCGCATAGCTGATCAGAGCCGTCGGGAGAGTGAAGGCTTCGTTCGCGACGAGTGGGGCTCCGGCCTCATCGGCGCCTCCCACAGCATACAAAGTACGGTTTACCACCCCGACTCCAAGAAAGTCGCGCGGCGTGAGCATGGGGGGCTTCGTCGTCCACGTGTTGGTTGCAGGATCATATGCTTCGACCGTTCCGACAACATTGCCGCTGAGATCGTAGCCCCCGATGGCGTAGATGATTCCGTTCACTACTCCAGTAGCAAGACCGGCCCGTGCGGTGGGCATGGGGGCCTTCGCCGTCCACGTGTCGGTTACCGGATTATATGCCTCGACGGTTCCGACGACGTTGGATGAAGTGGAGCCGCCAATAACATAGAAAATTCCGTTGACAACACTGCCGGATGCATAATACCGCGCCGTAAGGAGCGGTGCTTTCGGCGTTACAGTGTCAGTCACGGGATCGTACGCTTCGACGGTATCGAGAGTCAGCCCGTTGTAGCCTCCGGCAGCATAAATGACTCCGTTTATGGCGCCAGCAGCCGGACCAGCTCGGGGTGTCAATGCCCCTGATTTGGTCGTCCAGCCATTGCTCGACGGATCGTATGCCTCAATCACACCCGGAACGCAGTATGCGCCAGTGCAGCCGCCTGCCATGGCGTACAAGATGCCATTGACCACACTGACGCCAAACAGGTAGCGCGCTGTGGGCATCGGGGATTTCGTCGTCCATGTATTTGAGGATGGATCGTAGGCCTCGTTGGTCCGAAGCAGCGTGGAATTGTCGTACCCGCCAATGGCGTACACAATTCCGTTGACGACACCAGTGCCAAGACCCCAGCGCGCCGTGGACATGGAAGTCTTGGGAGTCCACGTTCCCTCTATACCGGCCGCGCTACCCACACCCGAGGCGGCGAACATGTATAGCGCCAGCGAGCCAACAAGCGCACGAATGCGAGCATTGCGCAAAATCATACTTCACCTCAACTTCTCGGAAGTAAGGACCAGAACTGACAGCATTGCTACATCGATCTTCGCCATACTCCCTCCCCGGTAGCGCTGAGTACTCACAGAACTATAGCATCGGCCAAAAGATAAAAACATCCTCAATAGGACCTAACCCAAATGACTAAGCCCAATGGATTCGGGACGTGGGGGCGGTGTTAGAAGAGTCAGCCTCGCAGGCACTGGATCAAGAATCGTGGGTGCCACCATCCAATTAAGGCATGTTGAGGAAGTGTTCTTTCGTGGTTTCGGAATGAGTGAACCTAAATGGTCCGGCTTTGGTGCAACCGGTTCAAGTAGTCGCCTCAGGCTTTCTTTTCGGCATCGCCCATGTGGGTTGGGGGCTTCTTACGGCGAAGGTGAATTGGGCCACCCCGTTTGGGTCGCTGGTCCCACCTGGTCATCGGCCTCCTTTTGGCGATCGCGTACGTCGCGAACCGTCGCAGCCTGATAAGAAACCCTGCGCGACGACGGCGCGGCGGTTGCAGAGCGCTCTCTGTCCCGCAGGTTTATCATTGATGATGTCCGCCACCAAATGGTAACCCCAACGCTCCCTCTCTCCGGTCTCCGTGTCGTCACGACCTTGCCGCCCGCCACTTGGTTTGGTGGCGTTGATTATGCGTTCGCCATGGACATGGCCGCGGAGTTGCGAAGCCTCGGCGCGGATCTGCTACCCATCGATGTGGCGGGTTTCGTTGACCGCAATCCCGGTCATGTTCGGGATGCGATTCAGGCCATACAGTCGTTTCACCCCGATCTGGTAATGTCGCTCCCCAACGCGGGCTACGCGCTTGTGTGCAACACGGCCGAAGGTGAAAACATTTTTCGCGACATTTTAGAACTTCCGACGATCCTAATCTGGGACCACGGTCTGCACCAGTTCTCGCGTCTGATATTGGGCTCGGATGGCACATCGCCGCGCGGGTGCCTGGAGAGGCTTCGGGTGGGCCTGGGCAATCCGCATTTCATCCACTACTCCCCGGACAGGGGGCATACTGCGGCCTTGGACCGCTTGGGGATTTTGAGCGCCGCCAAGGTCCGGCAATTCGTGCACTTCGCCTTTCCCGTCTACGCCCGCTGTGGGGGGCAACCGTTCGACGGCGCTATCGGCTCGCGGTTGGCGTTCGCTGGAAATTTATACGTGGAGGGCTCTCGCAACTTGCCATCCCGCAATCACCCGGTCCTCGCCGGGATTGAGGCGAGGATGGCCGCTCGCAAGAGGGCAGAGATCACCTGCAGTTGTTGGGACCTGCTTATGGACGAAATCCAGCGCTGCGAAGAATCGATACGCGACGGCCTCGACCTTGACCCGGACCGTGCCCCTTTCTGGTCCTTCGTCAACGACGCGGTCCAGGTTGTTGGCACAACCGAATCGCGTCTGACCGTACTCACCGGACTCCGGCGCGAATTTGATTTTTTCGGTAATTTTATGGAACCGGCCATGGCCGGGCCCCTGTTCGAACAATATGGTATTCGAGTACGGAGGAACCTGGATTGTATTTCTGAGTTGCCCTTGCTTTATCAGAACAGTGAGTTGATCGTCGACGTGATCAATGCTGGCTACATCTCCGGGATTTCGCCTAAAGTGCCGAGCTGCCTTGCATCCGGGGGATTGATCGTCTTCGACTACAAGCAAGATTTTCGTGAAGCCCTCGGTGAAGCAGCCGATCTGGTGATGTTCCGGAACCTCGATGAAATGCGTTCTCTGATCGACGGGTACCTGGGCAATCCACGCAAGCGGCGAGCAGTTGCACTCGAATTGCAGCAACGCGTGCTCCGGGAATTCACTTTCGATGCCTTCTGCAGACGCGTGTTGGTCGAAGAATCGGCGTGGCACTGCTGATCACAAAGGGCTAGCGGAGGGCCAGCCCCTTGAGCGCCGTGGTTTGGGGCCTTAGTGCGCTCTCCAGCTGAACCAGCGCCGCGCTGGAGCGTCAGGTGTAATAGCCTGGACCTGATCCGAAGGGAGCCGGGAGTACTCAACGATGGCCGGCACTTTGTGATAGTTCGACGGCCGGAATTCGACTCGCTTGCCGAGCATGGCGGCGGCAATGATGACGTGAGCCCGATCGGTCCGGATCAGGTCATGCCGGCTGATCGCCCACAGCCATTCGTCCATGGTGGCGCATTCCACCGAGATATCGCGGTTTCCCTTGGGAATGGGACCGCCGACCGCCTCCCGATCGCATCGAAACGCGTTCAGGGTGCCGCCGCTAAAACCTGTCCTGTACGGATCGAAGTTGAAATAGAATGCCGAGTCGCAGGCTAAGCGGGCATCACAGAGTTGGCGGATCTGCTCGTACGATTGCGTCTCACGGGCAAATACAATTCCTTGCGTGCGGGAGAGAAATTCGCGAGTGGCAGGTTCCTGGATATCAAATGAGGAGGGGAGAATCACGGTCCGCGCAAATCGCCGTTCTAGTTCCGGCAACAAGCCTGGAAGCTCGTGAAAGGGCTTGCAGAAGGCGCCGCCGCCGGTAACCACGGCTGTCTTTCCGCCGGCGGTTTGGTCAAGGTTTCGTATATCGTACTCACGGTACGGGAATTGGCGAAACAAGCAACGCACGCCCGCATGGATCAGGTCGTCGCCCCGATTACCCCAATTCCGGATCACGGTGACCTCGGAGAAATCCCCGATTGCCTCGAGCACTCGCGCGCGGCTCTCGTCCAGCAGCGCTGTCATTTCAGGTGTCACGTTCTTCACTATATCGGAGCTTCCTATTCCGCGCGCACAATCGGCATGCGCCAGCCGGTGCCGAACGCCCGCGAGGTCACCTTGAGCACCGGCGCGGCCTGCTTGCGCTTGAATTCGGCGGCTCGCACCATGCGCAGGATCCGGCGTACCGTGGCCTCGTCGAAACCTTGCGCGATGATCTCTTCCGCCGAGCGGCTCTGCTCGACGTGCAGCTCGAGGATCGGATCGAGCACGTCATAGGGCGGGAGCGTGTCCTGGTCGGTCTGGTTCGGCTTTAGTTCCGCCGAAGGGGCCTTGGTGAGGATCGCTTCCGGAATGTCGGGCCGGCGACGGTTGCGCCATTCGGCAATGCGGTACACCATGGTCTTCGGCACGTCGCCAATTACGGCCAGGCCTCCATTCATGTCGCCGTAGAGTGTGCAATACCCTACCGACAGCTCCGACTTATTGCCAGTGGTCAGCAGCAGCGACCCGAACTTGTTCGAGAGCGCCATCAGGAGATTTCCCCGAATGCGGGATTGGATGTTTTCCTCGGTCACATCCGCGGGGCGGCCGCGGAAGGCGTCTGCCAGCACGGCGTCGTAGGTTTTCATGATGCCGCTGATGGGAAGCTCGACCGTCTGAATGCCGAGGTTGCGCGCCAGTTGCACGGAATCGTCCACGCTGCCCGCGCTTGAATAGAGCGACGGCATCAGCACCCCCAGCACGTTTCCTGCGCCCATGGCGTCGATGGCAATGGCTGCGGTCAGGGCCGAATCGATGCCGCCCGAGAGGCCCAGCAGCACTTTGGAAAAGCGGGTTTTGCGCGCGTAGTCGTGGACGCCCAGAACCAGGGCGTTCCAAATCTCCGCTTCAGGGGTTAAGTCGTCTTCGGCAATGGTGCCGGCTCCCGTAGCCAGATCGACCACCAGCACGTCGTCGCGGAAACCCGCCGCGCGGCCAATGAGCCGGCCCTGTGCGTCGAACACCGCGCTGCGGCCATCGAAGATCAGATCGTCGTCGCCACCCACCTGGTTCACATAGGCCACGGGGAGGCCGTGCTTCTGGGCGAGGTGGCCCAGCATGCGCTCGCGCAAAACCTGCTTGCCGACATAGAACGGCGAGGCCGACAGGTTCAGGATGGCCTGCGCGCCAGAGCCGGCCAGCACCTCGATGGGGTCGCGGTGGTAGCGGGGGCGCTCCCAAAAATCGCGGTCGTTCCAGACATCTTCGCAGATGCTGATGCCCAACCGGCAGCCGTTCGTATCCAGGATCTGGGCCCCGCAGGCGGGCTCGAAATAGCGGTCTTCGTCGAACACATCGTAGGTGGGCAACAGCGTCTTGTGAAACGCCTGCCCAACTTTGCCCTGGCAGAGGAGAACCGCGCTGTTGTAGAGCGGCCGCCCCATTTCTGCGGGATTGGGCGTGGCGATGCCGACCAGGACGGGCGGCGCATCCGCCAATTGGGAAGCGAGTTGTTCGAGCAACTGCCCGCCGCGCTTCACGAATCCCCGGTTCATGAGCAGATCGCGCGGCAGGTAACCCATCAAGGCCAGTTCCGGCGTGACCGCGAGATCGGCGCCGGCCGATTGTGCCTTACGGACAGCTTGGGTGATCAATCGGGCGTTACCCGCCAGGTCGCCCGCCGTAGGGTTGATTTGGAGAAGCGCGATGCGCACGGTTTACCCCGTTCTACGCTGCAAAGACAACGGCTTACCGTCCCGGGCGGCTACCGTCGTATGGCGGCCTGGTACTCACCTGAGTTACTATCCGGCGGCCTTCCACACTACGATGTTACTGTAAAGGCGAACTTACCCCCGGTAAGGGCACTTCTCCATGTGTGGCATCGCCGGTTATGTGACAGTCGAGCCGTCTTCCCCGCAGAAATCGATTCTGGAGCGGATGACTGACGCGATCCGCCACCGCGGCCCGGATGCGTTCGGCTTCTATCAGGACGAGCACGCCTCCGTTGGCCATCGGCGGCTGAGCATTATCGACGTGGCGGGCGGGCAGCAGCCCATGACCAACGAAGACCGCACGCGGTGGATCTTCTACAACGGCGAAATTTATAACCATCGGGACCTGAGGCCGGAGTTGGAAAAGGCCGGCCACCGGTACGCGACGCACTGCGATACCGAAACGGTGCTCCACGCCTACGAAGAGTATGGGCCCGAGTGCCTGAAGCGGTTTCGCGGCATGTTCTCGTTCGCCATTTGGGACAAGCGCGTGCGGAAACTGTTTTGTGCGCGCGACCGGCTGGGCAAGAAGCCTTTCTACTATTACTGGGATGGACAGCTGTTCGCGTTCGGCTCCGAGATCAAGGCGATCTTGCGGCATCCGGCGATTTCGCCGAAGCTCGAGGAATCGCTGCTCGCGGAATATCTGGCGTTCGGATACGTCAGCGAAGAGCGTACGCTATTCGCGGGCATCCGCAAACTCATGCCGGGCCACTACCTGATTCTGGACCTGGCATCCGCGCGGCCCGAGCTGGAAATCCGCGAATACTGGGATATCCCGCAGCCGGACCGCGGCGAAGATCGGGACGACGCCTCCTGGATCCGCGAATGCCGCGACCGCTTGGAAGAGACCGTGCGGATGCGCCTGATGAGCGATGTGCCGCTCGGCATGTTTCTCAGCGGCGGGGTAGATTCGAGCGCCATCGCCGCCGTCATGAAGCGGCAAACCGAGGGGCCCGTAAAGACATTTGCCGTGGGCTACGAGGAGGCTCCGTACAGCGAGCTTTCTTATGCCGCCCAAGTGGCGCGTACCATCGGCACCGATCACCGCGAAGTGGTCGTGGGGATGGAGGATTTCTTCAACGCGCTGCCCCGGTTGGTCTGGCACGAAGACGAGCCGATCACCTGGCCCTCAAGCGTCTCGCTCTATTTCGTTTCGCGCCTGGCCGCTGAGCAAGTAAAGGTGGTGCTCACGGGTGAGGGCAGCGACGAGATGTTCGGCGGCTACGCGCGCTACCACTTCTATGCCGAGAATCAGCGCTGGCTGCCGTTCTATCGGACGCTTCCCGGTTTTCTCCGGCGGGCGATTCGATCGCGGGTCGCCTCCACCAACCTGTTGAACGCAGACTTACGGCGCAAGCTCCAGCATACGATTGTTGGCCGGGGCGAAGACCTGGAGTCGCTCTACATCGACAATTTCTATTCGGCCTTTTCGGCTGCGGAGCAATCGGTCCTGTTCGCATCGCTTAACGTGGATGCCGCTTACCGGAATTTCCGCCGATACTGGGACCGAACCAACGTTCGCTCGGGTTTGAACCGCTTGCTCTACGCCGACCAGAAAACTTATCTGGTGGAACTGCTCATGAAGCAGGACCAGATGAGCATGGCAGCTTCGATTGAGAGCCGGGTTCCGTTCCTCGATCACGAATTCGTGGAGTTCTCCACACGCGTGCCCGACCGGCTGAAGATCCGCAAAGGCGAGGGCAAATACATCCTGAAGAAGGCTGTCGAAAACCTGCTCCCACCCGAAATCATTTACCGCAAGAAGATGGGGTTCCCTACGCCGCTGCGGCAGTGGCTGCTCGATCCGCGCGCAGGGGCTTTGTATGGGCTGCTGCTGAGCCGCGATGGCCTGCTTTCGAGCTACATCGACCCGGCGGCGCTCGATCGCCTGATCGGAAAGCACATGCGCGGCGAAGAAGACGCGACCGATCGCATCTGGCGCCTGTTGAATCTGCAGGTATGGGGCGATCTGTTCCTCAACGGCAAGGTCGATCAGCGCTGGGATGGGCTCATGGCGACGGCCCCGGCCACCGTATGAAGGTCCTGTGGGTCAACACCAATTTCATGCACCCCACCACCAAGGGCGGCCAGATCCGCACTTTGGAAATGCTGCGCCACTTGCACCGTTGGCACGAAATCCACTATGTGGCCATCGAAAACCCCGCGCAGCCGGAGGGCCCGGCGCGGGCGCATGAGTATTCGTTTAAAGCCTACCCGTTTCATCATCGGATTCCCGGCAAGCGCTCGGCGGCGTTCTGGGGAGCGCTCGCGCGCGGGCTGATCTCGCCGATACCGGTCGCGGTGGGCCGGTTTCATCCACCGGGAATGGGGCCGTTTCTCGAAGAGCTAATTCGCCGCGAACAATTCGACTGTGCCGTCGTGGATCACCTGGCGCCGGCGGCCTACTTCCCCGACCTGCGCCACGCCGTCCTGTTTCAACACAACGTCGAGACGGTGATCTGGCGGCGGCACCGAGAGCACGCCGCCGATCCGCTACGCCGCTGGTATTTCGGACTGCAAGCCGAGCGGATGTATGAGTACGAGCGGCGCGTTTGTCTACAGGCGGGGCAGATCGTGGCCGTCTCGGCTACCGATGCAGACGAAATGCGCCGGCTGTTCGGCGTCACGCGCGTTTCCGAGATTCCGACCGGCGTGAATCTCGAGTACTTTCATCCGCCGGAAACACGGCCAGCGGAAAGTGCGGACTTGGTGTTCGTAGGATCGATGGATTGGCTGCCGAACGTAGACGGCGTGCTTTATTTCGTGCACGAAGTTCTCCCGCTGATCCGGAAGCAGAGGCCGGGGTGCTCGATGGCGATCGTGGGCCGCACGCCGCCATCTAGCGTGACCGAGTTGACGGAGCGCGATCCGGCGATTCGCGTGACCGGGACAGTCCCGGACATTCGGCCCTATCTGTGGGGTTCCGCGGTATCGGTTGTGCCCCTGCGCATCGGGGGTGGCACACGGCTGAAGATTTACGAGGCGATGGCGGCGCGGATCCCCGTGGTCTCGACCACCATCGGCGCGGAAGGGCTGACCATTCATCCGCCCAATGATATTCGGATCGCCGACACGCCCGAGGAGTTTGCCCGCCGCTGCCTGGAACTTCTGGACGACGCCGCGGAGCGCCAGCGCGTGGCCGACTGCGCGTGGAAAATGGTGCGCGCCAATTTTTCCTGGGAACACGTAGCGCGCTGCTTCGAGAAAATTATGCTGGCCGGACCGCGGCTGAACGGGAGCTTAGTCAGCGAAGATCGATTTCACCGATAGGGTTCCGGAGAAAAGGCGGAGCGGGATCTCGTCAGTTTCCTGGTAAGTCTTAGTGAATCCATCAGACGTGGTGATTCGGACCAGATGCCGAACGGGGTCCACTACCCAAAACTCGAGACACCCGTTGTCGAGGCAAAGCTTTTCTTTGTCCAAAATCTCAGTCGCGGTGTTGGAGGGCGAGAGGACTTCGATCACCAATTCCGGCGCGCCACGAAGGTTGTCCTCGGGATCGGCTTCTTGCAATCTTCGGGTGGAAACGAACGCCACATCCGCTACACGCAACTCGTGTTCGGACAGTGCGCGAAAAGCCCACTCCGTGTCCACAACTCCAGCGTCAGTGGCCGGTCCTTCCAGCAGCCGGCGCAATCGCCGCTGTAGCGTGTGATGCTTCTCTTTGGGCCTTGTCACTTGAACTATTTCCCCATGCCGTAGTTCGTAATAGAACGGCCCGGTCTCCGGTAATTGACGGAATTCCTCGACGGTCATCAGGCGGGTGGTCGTTTCGCCCATAATCAAGCCTTCCTCAGTATAGCCTCGCGCGCGCGCAGATACAGGCCGCCGCTCACTACCTTCGCCGCCTTCTTGGCGTTCCATGCCACCGCCTGGCGCAGACGCGGCAGCGTCCTGCCCGCCGCGAAGCCCGCCGACCACTCCGGGCCCATGCCCCGCATCACGGTGTAACGGCCGAGCACACGGCAGCCATCAATCATCTGCTCCCTGGCAGTCGGCTCGGAAGTGAACAGCGTCCGAATACCAACCTGCGCCGCCGCCTGTGCCACCTTGCGCGAATAGTAGCCGCCGGGAACTGAGGCGATATCCACGCCATGCCCCACGATCCTTGCCAGCTCCTCCAGGCTGGTACGCCACTCACGGACCATCTCTTCCCAAGGGATTTGCGCCATGCGCACCGGATGCGATGCTGAGTGGCTGCCAATGATGTGCCCGAGCCGGTCCAACTCCTGAATCTGACCTTCGTTCAGAAAGCCGGGCTTCCCAATCCAGCCCGTCGTTACGAAGAAGTACCCGCGCCAGCCATACTGCCCGATCATGCCGGCGATTCGCTCATGGGCACTGACGCCGCCGTCGTCGAAGGTCAGCGTTACCGGTCGATCGCCGACGGTGTCTCGAATGGCCCGCAGGTGGCGTTCAAACTCTTTGCAATCAAGTTTATAGCGATCAGCCGCGGGGCCCGGAAATCCGCTCGCGGAATAGGTTCCGTTCTCCACCACGTCGTGGTACATGATCGCGAGGGCCTTCAAGCGCGTGCCTCTGCCTACGATCATAGCGGCACTTCGGGTTCTGCTGTAATTAAATATTCACTTGCATAATTATGCAATCGATGCGAACATGAGATGCTTTGAACCCGGAACCGGAATCGGCGCCGCTTTGCTCCTCGGAAGACCACGCGCCTTCAGTCTCCCGCGCGATGCCGGAGGAGCGGACTCTGGAACTGGCGGTCCGCCTCTTGCGGGCCTTCGGCGACGTGGAACGGCTCCGGATTCTGGTGCGGCTGACAATGGGCGAGGCCTGCGTCAGTGAGTTGGCAGCGATTGAGGGCGAAACGTTGGCAGTGGTCTCGCAGCGGTTGCGGGTCCTGCGTTCGGAGAATCTGGTAATTCGGCGAAGGAACGGAAAGCACATCAACTACGCTTTGGCCGACCGGCATGTGGCCGAACTGGTGGAAACCGTCCTCGCCCATTCGCGAGAAACCTGAGCAATTCAAGTTTGCGGCTTTTCGAAATCACGGCGAAGCCGCGGAGAGGAGAGGTGTGTCGATGCGTTTACGATGCCGGCAGTGGATGATGGCGTGGGCTGCAGTGCGGCTCGCGTGCCTCGCCACATTCGCCGGCGTGGCTACCGTTTCGGCGCAGAACCAAGGCGGCCACGATCCGGAGCGCTGGAATTGGTTTTACCAGGCCACATCGATCGGTGATTCTCACGGGACGTTCCCATCGCCTTACGAAGGAGCATTCAGCCTCCAGGATGTTCCCGAACGCGATGTGTCCCTCACCACGACTCTGTTCCTCGGTCTCCGCCTGGAGCGCAACACACAGTTATATTTCGATCCCGAGATCGCGGGCGGCAGAGGATTCAGTGGAGTAGACGGGTTGGCGAATTCACCCAACGGCGAGTTGCCCCGCGTGGCCAGTGCGACCCCCAAGCCGTACATCGCACGGCTGTACGTCAGCCATGATTTCGGCTTTGGCGCCAAGAAGGAATTCGTAGAGAGCGATGTCAATCAACTGGCAGGCGAGCGGCCCGTGAATCGATACACAGTTACGGTGGGCCGGTTCACTGTCACCGATTTCTTCGACAATAACCGGTATACCCACGATCCGCGGAGCCAGTTCATGGGCTGGGCTATTATGTACAACGGCGCCTGGGACTATCCCGCCGATACGCGTGGCTACACGTGGGGCTGGGTCCACGAGCTGCACACACGGCATTGGTCGTTCCGGTATGGCAGCGCCGCCATGCCGCGGGTGGCCAACGGGCTGCGATTCGACCGCCGCCTGTTCCGCGACCGTGCCGACGTCCTCGAGGGCGAATATCGCTACGAGCTTCAGAAGCACCCTGGAACGGTCCGTCTGCTGGGCTACCAGAACCACGCGGATGCCGGGACCTATGCGGATTCCATCCGGCTGGCGAAACTGGAGGGCGGGGTGCCCGACATCACGGCGACCCGGCGCGTGGGCACGCTGAAGTACGGAACGGGGATCAGCTTCGATCAGGAGATTACGAAAGAAGTCGGCGCGTTCGGCCGCCTGGGATGGAATGACGGCAAGACCGAGAGTTTCGCCTTCACGGCCATGGACCGGCTGGCCACCGGAGGCGTTTCCGTCACCGGGCAGCGTTGGCGCCGGCCGAATGACACCGTAGCGACGGAGCTCACGGCCGGCGGCCTTTCCGCCGTTCACGCGCAGTACCTGGCGCTCGGCGGCCACGATTTTCTCATCGGCGATGGCACTCTGCGCTATGGCCCGGAATATGTCTGGGAGAGCTACTACAGCGCCCGGTTATTGCCCTGGTTCTTCGCGAGCTTCGACCTGCAGCACGTTAACAACCCGGCCTACAACCGCGACCGCGGACCGCTGTGGATCGAGAGCCTCCGGCTGCATATCGAATTCGGAAAGAACAGCTTCACCCGTCACACCCCGTGATGCGTTACCGTTCCATGTGGGGACGGGCCTTCCGGCCCGCCGCCGGGCTTCCGCCCGGCGTCTGGAGTGTGGACACTCCCCTGACCGCAAAGGCACCGCTCCCTTTGGTCGCGGCTCGGTATGCATTCCTCAAGAGCCGTGGTTGGTCCCGTCGGGGCCGGTTTCACAAATGCACTGGGCCGTCGCCGTCTCCACGGTTGATGTGCCAATCCACCACGCCGAGTTTGCGGAGCGCCGGCGATGTGGCCAACAGAAAGTTCGATGGTCCGCCGAAAAACCCGTCGGCTCGCAATGCTTCCATCCAAGCGGGGTGACTTTGGTTCGAAAGGATGAGGTCGACGCCCCGTTGCTCCAAGTAAACTCGTGCAGCGCGAATCACCGCGGCGGCATCTTCCGGCCTGGCGAGACAATCGACGATCGTCCCGACGCGGAGATCGCCGAAATATTGGTCGCCACGCATCGCCGTATCGACTAAGACCGCCCAACCCGCCGCGGTTTGGATGCGAAGGAACCGTGGATTCGATTGCGGATACAACTGCCGCAACTCCTCGGCATTGCGCATGCCGATCATTCCGTAGGCGCGGTGAACGACCTCCCAGAGCTCATCGGCCCAGAGCCCGAATTCCGCGACTTCGCTAAAGGCGGCAGCGGCGGTGTGTGTCCGTAACCGCTGAATCGCGTGAAGTCCAAGCCAACCGGCGCCTGTCGAAGCAGCCAGATCCATCAGGAGTAAGCGCCAGCGGGAACCGCGCGCGGCGCGAATCTGGCGAAGAAATCGGGCGGGATGCACGACGCGAAAGTAGAACGGAATCGGTGACAGGCTCCAGCCCGCGGCCTGGAGCATTCGCGGCAGCGGCTGTTGATACCCACCCATTCCCAGCGCATATAAGAGCGGCTCCTTCTGGAGGGCGTCGCGCAGCAGGAGCGCACCGACGAGCGCGAAACGCTTGTCGATGATGCCTTCCGAAACAGGGAGGCGATAGTGGGCCACGCAGCGTATCTCGCCCCGGAAGGAGAATTTTTGCGGCCGGAGCGTGTAGCCGCCCCGGACCACACCATCCTCCAAAGCGAGGTAACTTTGGGACCCCGGCAGCATTTCCGCATGCGGATCGGCGGGCAGGCGCAGGCCTTCTTCGACGCCTGCCGCATCGAGCCGGCCATTGAATTCGCGCACGACCGAGCGCAATTCCGCGGAAAACGGAACGATTTCGATCGGCATCAGGTGATCTTCGTTCGAACCAGCGTCGCGATTGCGCCGAGGTCCTTCATGCGTTCCATCTCTTCCGGGGCGAACTGGATTCCGTACTTGTCTTCGAGTGCGAGCACCAGGGAGAGATGCTGCACCGAATCCCAGGCCTCGATCTGCTCGGGAGAGGATGCGCCGGTCAGCGACAAGGCGTCGATCGCGAAAACGTCTGCCGCGACGCCGCACACTTCGCTCAAGATATCGCCGTTCATACTTTCTCCGCGGCCACAAACACCCGGACCCACTGGGGAACTCGCGGCTCGGCACTGGTGAGATCCAGACCCCAATGCTGGCCCTCCGCCGATTCCGAGATCAGTTGAAACCTATGCTGGGCGAAGAAATCCTTGGCCGGGGCATTCTTCTTTGTTGGCAGAAACCAACCGTCCAGCCGCCTGGCGCCGCGCGCGCGTGCTTCTTCGGCCAGAGAGGCGATGAGCGCCGTCTCGATCGTTCGGCCAATCACGCGGCAACTCAACAGGAACGTATCGATCTCACAGACGGCCCCGCGGTCGCACGTGATGGCCACACCCACCAGCCCATTGTCGGCGTAACGGTCGCGGACCTGAATCGAGAGCAGGCGCCAGCCAGGCCGTCTCGCCAACTCCGCAATCTGCTGCTCGGTGTAGCGCCTGGTCGTAAGGTTGAATTGATTGGTTTTTTGGGTAAGTTGCGCGACGCGCGCCAGCGTGAGCGCGTTCACCGGCGCGATCTCGGCCTCTTGCGCGAGCGAGCGGTAGAAATCCTCCCGCGTAGGCGCACTCTGTTCGAGCGCCTGCCGCTCGCGTTCGGCCGCGTAATAAGTGCCTCGCTGGCGGTCTTCATCGGACAGAGTGAGTCTCTCGAATACGGGACAATCGCGCACCGAACGCGCATACTGCAGTGGATCGGATGGCAATTCCACAACCATCACTTCTGGTAATTGCTCGCGCACCTGCTGGCGTTCGAGCGGATTGTCATCGACAAATGCCATTGCGTCCAGACCGATATTCAACTCGGCAGCAATCTCGCGCAGGCTCTGGGCCTTGTCGTTCCAGTTGGTGCGCATCGCCGTGAAATCTTCCGGCTCAAGCAGCATACCCGGATGGTCGCGCAGCACTTCCCAGGCATCTTGCGGATTATTCTTACTCGAGACCGCAAGCAGAATGCCGCGCCGCGAGAGATCCAGCAATGCGCGCTGCATGGCTTGATATGCCGCGCCGGGATACTCCGGCCCCAACTGAATCCCCGCCATTCCATCTTCGCCGATGACGCCGCCCCAGAGAGTGTTATCCAGATCCACCGCAACGCACTTCGCTTGCCTGCCGGCCAGCGGCGCGAGAAACTTCATCCACTCCTGGGCCATGTAGATCAGGTTGGCCGCCGCGACCGGCAGCCGGACCGAGAGCCACTTCCGTTCATCTCCCCAGTGCTCGCGGCCGTGACGCGCTACCAGCGCGTCGTAATCCAGAAAGTAGATACCCCGATGTTCGGCCGCCAGCTTGCGAAGGTTGCGGTTGATTTGTTCAATAGCGTTCGCCTGATTGTCCATCAACTGGCTGTCGTAAACACCTTGCGTAGTGATTGCCGGGCGCTCCAGTGTATGCACGATCAGGCTGGCCGTGCTGTTCCCGCGGAAGGCTCGTATCCAGCCGGCATACTGACCGGTGACGCGATCGACCACTTCGGCATACGAGGCGCCCTGCTCCAGTTCCGGTGCAAGATCGTGCGTTCGGACAGCGAGGATTACACTATCCGGGTGGAAGGCATATAGCCTGCTCGAGCCATCGAGTAGCTCTTGCGCATACGCGTTGAATTCCCCGACGTGAATATCGAGGTCGATGCCCCACCGAAACGCACATGCCTTCAGAATCGGTACTATCGGTTCTACGGTAAATGACCTTAGAATTGCGCAGCGGTGCGATGCTAACTTTAGTTGATCGCGGAGCCGGGAATAGGCCGTCACTGCGAACCCTGCCAGCGGCGCGCTGCCGTGCTTATCCCATAGCACCTGCAGGCGCCACGACGCCTCGCGCCACTCACCACCTGCGAGTAACTCCTCGATTTCGTGGCGTAGGTCCGATAACTCCATGGGTAAGTCCCCATTATGGCAAGTCCGCGGCCACTGTTATTACTAACTGAATACTATAACCTTAGACCTATTTTCGCGATCCATTCCATAGACTAGACTCGAAGCAGCCATGGGCTCACGCCTGTACCAGACACTCCGGATAATCCCTTTCCTGTTTCTGCTGTCGTTCGCGACTGAACGGCAAGCGCATGCCTACGCCGATCCCGGTTCCGGAGTTCTCATCTGGCAGATGCTGGTGGCAGGATTCGTGGGAATCGCCTTCTACTTTCGGCGGCTCACTTCGTGGTTCAAGGGCAAAAAAGGTCCCAAGGAGTGAATGAAAGCATCTCTGCCGAACGGCCGCTCGAGGATGCCGGCAGTCTAGCCGTTTCCTTTCGTGACCCGGCCGGCAGCCTGTTCCCGCTGGATGGCCGGATCTTCCGCATCGTGAACGCCGCCGGCGTTGCCGATCTCGAAACATTCTTCGAATCCGCTCGAGCGCAGGAGTTTGTGGCCGCACACCAGATCGCGGGCACGCGCCGCCTTGCCGCTGACGAGGCGCGGCGGTTAGTCAGCGATCCGCGCGTCCGGCAGTTGTACCAGATCACTTCGGGCCAAATGCTCATAGAGCACGAGCGCATCGATTTCCCCAGCTTCCCCTACGAATGGCCGCCCGAGATGCTGCATGCCGCCGGCGTACTGACGCTGGATCTGGCGCAAGGGCTTCTCGAAGATGGAATGGGGCTGAAGGATGCGACCCCATACAACGTCCTCTTCCGCGGCCCCGAACCTGTGTTTATCGACGTGCTGTCGTTCGAACGGCGCGACGCCCGAGACCCAACTTGGCTGCCCTACGCGCAATTCGTGCGCACGTTTCTGCTGCCGCTCCTGGCAAACCGGCATTTCGGTATTGCGCTCGATCAGATTCTGACGACGCGCCGCGACGGGCTCGAGCCGGAGGAAGTGTACCGCTGGTCGACGGCTCTCCAACGCTGGAAGCCGGGTTTTCTGTCGCTGGTGAGTATGCCCACCTGGCTGGGCAGCAAGCAGTCCGCAGACGATCAGAAGATCTACCAGAAGAAGCTTATGAGCGACCCCGAAAAGGCGCGGTATATCCTGGCCGCTGTCTTGAAGGGACTGCGCCGCAGCCTGAACCGCCTCGAGCCCAAGACGGGAAGCACCAGCTCGTGGACCAGTTACATGGACACGAACAATAACTACTCGGCGGACCATTTCGCGGCTAAGGAACGATTCGTCGCAGACGCACTGGCTGAGTTCGCGCCGCGCCGGGTGTTAGATGCCGGCTGTAACACGGGCCATTTCAGCGCCCTCGCAGCGCGAGCCGGCGCGTCGGTGGTGGCCATCGACTACGACCCCGTTGTATTAGGTCCGGTGTGGCGGCAGGCTCGCGCCGAAAAACTGGATATCCTTCCTCTCGCGGTCAATCTGACCCGCCCCACTCCCGGCACCGGCTGGCGCAACCGTGAGTGCTCGTCGTTCCTCGACCGCGCGCGCGGCCACTTCGATGTGGTGTTGATGCTGGCCGTGATCCATCACATGTTAGTGACGGAACGCGTGCCGCTGCGCGACATTCTGGAGCTTGCCTCCGACCTGACGAAAGATATTCTGATTGTGGAGTTCATTGCCCCCACCGACTCCATGTTCCAGCGGCTCACTCGCGGCCGCGAAGAGTTGCACAAAGATTTGAACCACCAGCTATTTGAAGATCTCTGCCGGGAACAATTCTCGATTGTGCGCACGCAGCATATCGAATCATCCAGCCGGTGGCTGTACCTTTTGCGGAAACGCGCGTGACTTACCTGGCCCAGGCCCTGTTCTTTATCAGCGTGGCATTCGCGCTGTACACTATCGCGGGCTATCCCGCGCTGCTCGCCCTGTGGGCCCGGTTCCGCTCGCGGTCCGTGCATCGTAAATTCACACCGGTTGCGGTGACGATCCTTCTACCGGTTCGCAACGGAGAGCGTTGGCTGCGGGCTAAACTGGAATCGCTGTTTGCGCTCGACTACCCGCGCGAGCTGGTCGAGATCCTGGTGATCTCCGACGGCTCGACGGATGGCACCGAAGAACTGGCCGTCGAGTATGCCTCCGCCGGAAAGATCGATCTCTTGTGCGTTCCGCGAAACGGCAAAGCAGCCGCATTGAATGCCGGAATCGAGCGGGCGGGCGGCGAGATTCTGTTTTTCACCGACGTCCGGCAGGCATTGGCGCCGGACTGCCTGCGGAACCTGGTGACCTGTTTTGGCGATCCCTCGGTCGGGGCCGTGAGCGGCGAACTGGTGATCCGCGACGGCGAGACGCTCGAAGAGCTTTCGGTCGGCCTCTACTGGAAGTACGAAAAATGGCTGCGCAAGTGCGAAAGCCGGATCGACTCCGTGATGGGAGCGTCGGGATGCATCTATGCCATGCGGCGCACGCTGGCAGTCCCCCTGCCTGCGGAAACGCTGGTGGACGACATGTTTCTGCCGCTTGCAGCGTTCTTTCGCGGCTACCGCGTGATCCTCGATGACACAGCGAAAGCGTTCGACTACCCCACCGGGCTCGATGCCGAATTCCGGCGCAAGGTCCGCACACTGGCCGGCGTCTACCAAATCCTGGGGCTCTATCCGGAACTTCTGACGCGCAACCGGATGCTCCTGGCATTCCTTTCGCACAAGCTGGCGCGCCTGCTGTTGCCATTCGCGCTGCTGGCGGCCGCTGCCACCACGCCTGTTCTCGAGGAACCGTGGCGCACCGTGGCCTTCGGAGCACAGGCGCTATTCTACGGATTGGCGTTGGCCGACTGGTGTTTACCGCAGCGCTTTGCCGGGAAGCGCGTCACCAGCCCGCTGCGCAGTATCGTGGTTCTGCTCGCAGCCGCGTTTTGCGCTGCGTTCGTTTGGTTGCGGCCGCCTGCCAACCTGTGGAAAGAAACTCAGGTGCGCTCGGCGCGTTCGCTGCCCTAAGCTATGGCGAAAACCTGCCCCGTGCTGCTCATGACGCGCTCACTCGGTTTGGGCGGCACGGAGCGCCAGCTCACGGAAATCGCCAAGGCACTGGCCGGCTCCGAATTCGAGCCTCATGTCGGCTGCTTCGACGCCGACGGATTCCGCGCCCGGGAACTCGAAGCCTCGGGTGTCCCGATCGTCAAGTTTCCCGTGCGTTCGTTTCTCCGCCCTGGGCTACTCGCAGGAGCGATCGCGCTGGGACGCTACGTCAAAGAGCACGCGATTCAGATCGTCCACACCTTCGATGTCCCGCTGAATCTGTTCGGCGTACCGGCCGCCCGCTTGTACCGCGCGCCGCATGTGATTTCGAGCCAGCGTGCATTCCGCGCTTTGACGCCCGGCCTGCGCCGGCGCATGCTCCGATTTACCGACCAGCTTGTGGATGCCATCGTCGTCAACAGCGAAGCCGTCGGCCGCGATCTGATCGAAACTGACCACGTGCCTCCGCGCCTCATCCACCTCTGTTACAACGGCATCGATTCCAGCCTGTTCCATGCAGATGGGCGGTCTTTTAAAGGCCCGGCGGTCATCGGTGTCATCAGCGCCCTGCGGCCGGAAAAGAGCATCGAAACCCTGATCGAAGCCTTCGGGCAGCTTGGGCCGCGGACGGACGTGCACCTGAGAATCATCGGTAGCGGTTCGGCTCTTGCGGCGTTGCAGGCTCTGGCTGCCCCGCTCAACTTGGGAGATCGCTGCCGGTTTGAGCCGGCCACCGTATCCGTCGCGGACGCGCTTCGCGAGATCGATATTTTTGTATTGCCATCGGCGTCGGAATCCTTCTCCAACTCGTTGATGGAAGCGATGGCTTGCGGATGTTGCGCGGTCGCATCCCGTGTAGGCGGTAATTCGGAACTGATCGCCGATCGCGAGACCGGTCTGCTTTTTTCCGCGGGCGCGACGGGCGAGCTGGCCGCCTGCCTCGATCTATTACTGCGCGATGGCGAGCTGCGGCGCCGTCTGGCGGTGGCCGGCAATCGCAGGATTCACGATCGATTCACCATCGCACGGTCGGCAGGGGTGATGGAAGAAATCTACCGCAACGTGCTCGCCGGCTGATACGCTGGTGACGATCCATCATGCGGCTGCTGCGACGGCTCATCGGCACTCTCCTCATCGGCGCGGGTCTGCTTGTCTACATTGTGATGTTTACGCCTCTGGTGCCCTGGTGGGCCCGCAAACTGGCTGGGCCATGGAATGACCCGAGCGGCGATGTGCTGATCGTGCTGGCCGGATCCGGGCTGGAGGAAGGCGTTCTCGGCGAAAGCTCGTACTTGCGGGCTGTCTACGCCGTGCGTGCGTACCAACAGGCGCCGTATGCGAAGGTGATCGTGAGTGGCGGCGGACCTACGCACCCGGCGTCAGCGATGCGCGATCTCCTGGTCTGCCGGGGAATCCCTGCCGACCGCGTGATGGTCGAGAACGCTGCTACCAGCACGCATGAGAATGCGCTCTTCGTGAAAAACCTGCTGGGGAACACGCAAGGCCGCAAGGTGTTATTGACGAGTGATTATCACATGTACCGTGCCGAGCGGGCCTTTTTGAAAGCGGGAGTGACCACTCTACCGCATCCGTTTCCCGACGCCATCAAGCGCAGTTCATCCTATACCGAACGCTGGCCGATTTTCTTTGAGCTCGCAAGCGAATTGGTGAAGAGCGCGTACTACTATACGCGCGGATGGATTTGAACAGAGGCTCACTTCAGCACCGTCTCCACCACCAACCCGCCACGCAGCTTCACCCGCAAGGTGTAAATCTCGCCGTGCGCATCGAGTGTCAGGTGCTCCAGCGGCTCGCGAAAACTGACCGCCGCGGCAAGCGAAACCGGCAGCGGGCCCCGGTAGGTGACGCAGCGGGCGGCGGCCGATTCTTTGCTCCCGAACACCCGTGAGCGCCAGGCCGGGACAAATTCGGCCGGCCGTGAGAACGCCATCTGGTCGAAGGTTTCCGTGCTGTCGCCGGCATGCCAGAACTGCTCCACCTGGTGATCGCCGGAAGGGCCTTCGACCTGGTCGAGAATCAGCAGCAGATGTTGCTGTTTGAGAAAGATCCACCGCCGCCGGTGCACGAAGCCGGCGTAACGGCAGTGGGCGTCGAGCAGATCCCGATCGGGCTTGGAAATCCACTCACGTATTTTGGCGTCGGGCAGGCCACGCCAGCGGAAAGGGCCGGCCGGTTCGGCCTGGTCGGCGCCGTCGATGCGAATGGTGTTGTGCGAGGCCGATCCGCGGAACCGGTCGCGCCATTCTGCATCGGCAACATACGTGAAAGTTCCCGGGTCGATCAACAGTTCGCGGCTGCCCCGGCGGCACACGAAACTGAGCACATCGGAGTGGCTGTGTCCGGCGCTGCGCGGGCCGAATCCGCCGGCTTTGGCCACGATCTGCACATCGCCGGCCGTCATGATGGCCACCCCGGCATTCGGAAACAGCCGGGAACAGGGCCGCGTGTGGGGTGCGGGCGTGCATTCGAGGGCCGGCTTTCCGATCCACCAGGCCGCTTGCTCCGCCAAGTCCTCCGCCGACCGGATCCACTCCGGCCGCTCCAGTCGAACGGCGCACGTGGCCATGGTTGCCGGGCCGAACGCGTTGCGCGCGCCGTAAGGATGGAACATGCGCCCGCCATCGTCATCGCCGATGGCCGGCAGCCGCCCCGCCGCGCCGAGAAGAGCGTCCAGGTAATCCGCCATGCGAGCGAGCTTGTCGAGGTATCGAAGCGAGGGTTTGCCGCGCACCGCGTGCCACAGGAAGAAATCGAGCGCATAGACGTGGTAATACGTCGATTGTTCCATGTGGCTGCCATCCGCCATCACCTGGGATTCCATTTCTGCCTCGAGGATTTCCGCACCGCGCGCCTGCCAGCGGGCGCTCGTTGGAAACTCCGGGTAGAGCAACCCTAACGTGTGAAGCGCCACGGCCTCGCCGATCAGGTGCGTGTTCGGAGAAAAGTAGATGGAGAGATTCCGTTCCAGAAAACATCCGTGGTGGTAGAGGCCGGTCGCGAGGTTCTGGCGGTTGGGAGAGCCCAGCCATTCGCCGGTCAAGTGGTCCACCCAGATCCAGGAGAGCGCGCGGAAAGCGGCTTCTAGCGCGCTGACCCAATTGATGCCACGCAGAAATGGATTGGCGGCTTCCCAACTGGTGAGCTGCCGGCGGATTTCATCCAGATAGGTATGTTCGCCGCTGAAGCGGAAAGCCTGCGCCAGAACCACCATGTGCTGATGGCGATTCAATTCCCAAATGTGCTTGTGATCGCCCGAGCGGACGAAATCGAGATATGCGATGTGGCGAAAATAGGCCGGATCGGTCTCCACCTGGTGCACGTAGTCGCGCCGCCAGCGAATGTCCTCTCCCGTGGTGAGGACCTCGCCGAATATCGGAATTCGCCCGCTCAGGATCTCATTCGCCAGGCGCACCACCTCGGTGGCGAATGAAGTGGGCCGCAATCGTTCGATCACCGGGGCAGCATCGGGAAGAGCAGGCAGGCGCGGTTCTTTTTGGAGCGGCGGCGGAAGGAAAAGAAAGTACAGGTTACTGAATTCCTGTCGAAGGCGGAACGCGATTTCGGCCGGACTGCGCACCAGATGTCTCTATGGTAGGCCAGCCGGATGACGAGTCATATATACGATGGATAGTACAACGCTTACCAAATCATCGGAACCAGCCGGTATTTGACTTTCATTTGATATTCGGCGTAGCCGGGCAGGCTTCTTACTAAGAGCGCTTCCTCATCCCGCAGCCTCCGCATGAGCTGGAGGGTAAGTGGAATGAGGACGAACAGTCCCCACCACGACCCCAACGCTACCGGCATTCCCAAGAACAGGATGACCGACCCTAGATACATGGGATGGCGGACGAGCGAATACGGACCCGTCGATACCACCTTCTGCTCCGCAGCAATTTCGATCGTCGCCGAAGCAAATGAGTTTTCTTTGAATACCAGGAACACGACCAGAAAACCTATGGCGACCAGAAAATCGCCAGTGACAGCGACCGATGACGGCACCACGGACCATGCGAAGCGATGGTCGAGCGCCGGGACCCCGAGCGACAGAGCGAACGCTATTGCTGCGACGGTCTGATTGATCTTCTGGCTCCTTTCTTTTTCGGCGCGCGGACCTACACGGAGACGCCTCTCGAGCAACTTCGGATCGTTTTTCATGACGTACAGAGTGATTGCCAGCGACGATCCGAAGAATACCGCCAGAAAAGCCCACGCTTGCCAGTAATCGAGAGTCCAGGCCGGTAGGAAGAGTAAGACTATCAAGACAATCAGCAGGCGCAGCAAGCCGCCGAGGGCTCGCCAGTTCAGTTGGTTCATCGCGTTTGACCGCGGCGCCGGCAGGCGACACAAACCGATCGCCTGCCCTACATGACTACACTAGCGGGCTGGCCGCGCATCGGCGGAAAGCGACGGCACGAGAGCCGGCGCCTTCGTCTTCCGCTCTTCTACCAGCCGCTTGAACTCGGCATCGTCCAGATACACGATGTCGAGCCACACCTGCACCATATCGTCTACGCTACGCTCGCCGAAGCCCGCCCACATGTTGGGATCGGGATTGCGAGGATTCGCGGCCGTGTTGTCGTGGATGCCGATCATGTGTAGAACCGTGCCCGCGGGCAGCAGCGGCGCGACTTCGTCGGCGTAGACGTAATTGATGTGCCAATTGAAATCGAAATGATCGACCGAGCTCAGAATGGTGGTGGTGTTGTCGAGGTTGATCGCTTCCAGCGTCATCCCGCGGCCGCGCATGTGCATATGCGGCTGGAAGGCGTCGATCCGCGCGTTGCGCGTCAAGCGGTAATAACCGTCCGTGCGTACCACGGAATTCGGCGGAACTTCCAGTTCATCATTGGGGATGTTGCGGATGGCGACGGAGCGTACGTCGTACTTCGGCACGAATCCCTTGGGGTAGAACTTGAACCCGATGATCATGCCGTTGCGCTCTTCTTTTCCCGTGGCGAAATAGTGCATGTCGAAGCGCAAGCGTGTGCCGGCCTTGAGCAGCCGGCCGGTATTTTCGGCAAAGGTGTCGCCATACTTGCCTACGGCGTATTCGGTCAACTCGACACCGGTGTCCGGAGTTCCCGCAGGCGCATCCGGCTCGATCACATAGACCACCGAGTGGTGAACCACCTTGGGGTTGGTCGGCTTCACTTCCATCGCTTTGATCCAGCGGTCTTCGGTGAGGTTGAGCGTGCCGTATTGATCGATCCACCAGTCGGGGCCGCGCGGGTACATGGTGAAATCCGTGTCGGTGGTTGCGATCAGATCCGGCTCGCCAATGAACCACGTCTTATCGGACGCAAACTGGCGGGGTGGCGGCATGTCCGCGGGGTTGCCTTCGAGCGCGCCGCTGTCGACCCACTGCACGATCTTGGCGACGGCGTCGTCGCTCAGCGAGATGTCGTTCTTGTATTGGCGGATGCCGGTAGTTTTGTCGAGGTGCCACGGCGGCATCTCACGTTTGATCACGCGCGCGCGGATGGCCTTCGCCCACGGGCGCACTTCGGCGTAAGTCACGAGCGACATCGGCACGGCCGTCCCGGGGCGGTGGCAGGACTGGCAGCTCTTTTGGAAGATGGGCGCAATGTCTTTGGTGAAGGTCAACTGCGTGGCGCTATCGGCGGGGGCAACGTGCGGCCCGTTTACCGTAACCGTCACCTCGGTATTGGTCCAGCAGCAGTGGTAGCCGAAATTCCCGGCCACCTCGCCCGATCCATCGTCGACCACGGACTGCAGCACGTACTCGCCAGGCTCGCTAAAGGTCGCGGTTGCCACAGCCTTGCCATCCACAATCTTGGTTTTGGTCGGCTCGAAAACCACCCTGCCCGGGCCACGGTACTTCGCCCACACGATCGTCATGCCGATAGTCTTGCCTTGTCTCTTGGGCAGGCCATCGTCGGTGGCCGAGACCGCCAGAGTGACAGAGCCCGGAGCGGTGATGATCTGATGCGGGGCTTCGATGGTCACCGCGGGCGGACGGTTCGACGTGCTGTTCTCCATGTTGCCGCCGCGGGTGGTGAACTTGCGGTCGATCATCCAGACGCGGTTGAGCGAGCCGGCCACCTGGTAGCTCTGGCCATGCGCGGTGAGCGTCCACACCAGCTTCTGGTCGCCAAAATCCGCAGGCACTACGACGCGGAAAACGTCTTTGTGCCGGCGCACCAGAAAATGCGTGGGCTGGCCGCGGTCGCCGCCGGGTTCGAAGTGGTTGTCAGTGCCGGCTGGAAGATCGAGCTCTTCCTCGTAATTGCGGTTCATGTAACCGAACCACATATTGAAGGTGCCATCCGGATTGGTGTCGTAACCTTCGTACACAGGCGCGACTCCCTGGCCGGAGGCGTACCGAAGTTGCACGAGTTGCTTCGTGGCAGGCTGGCCCGAGGCGGGCAGCGATAAGACGATCGCGCCGACTAATACCAGGCCGGTCAGGCTGAAAAGCTTAGTCATAGTAAGCCGGCGACTTCTTCAACCCGGCAAATTGCAGAATGTCGTGTTGGATCCACATCGCCGCTCCTTTCTCGATCAGAAGATTCTCGACTTTGGCTTTCGAGGCGGCTTCTTTTTCGGGATTGCCCAAGTTTCCAAATGGCGTAAAGCCCTTGATGGTCCGCTCCGACGGGTAATGGTACAGATCGCCGCTAAGCACCACCGCGCCCGTCTGCGCGAGTTTCACGAATAAAGACTGATGACCGGGCGTGTGCCCCGGCGTAGAAATGATCACGACAGAGCCATCGCCGAAGACGTCGTAATCGCCATCGAGCAGGATGGTCTTCGCGTACTTGAGGCCGCTGTATCGCGCGGCGCCGTTGGGCGGGTTTGCCGGCGGCGTATCGGGGAACATGAAGTCGCGCTCGGCCTTTTGCACCAGCCACGTCGAACCGGCGTAGTCGTTGGCGTTGGCGGAGTGATCGTAGTGATTGTGCGATAGAGCCAGGTACGTAATGTCGGATGGCTTATAGCCGATCTCCGCCAACTGGCCTTTCAATGTGGTGTGGACCGTCGCCCTCGCTTCGGTGGTGCCGCTCGGCTTGATCAGGTCGTCTGGAATCACGCCCGAATCCCAGAGCAGCGTCCCGCGCGGATGGACGATCAGATAGGCGGCCACCGACATGTCGGTCGTAGTGATTCCCTGCTTCAGTAACGGTTCCGGGTTGCCGCTTTTCAAATGGCCGCAATCGAAAATATACAGCCGCACCGGCGGAGTCGGTGCGCGCTGTGCCACAAGGGGTGGCGCCGCCAAACACAGGGCGAGGCCGGCTAGGATGTAGAGCCTTTTCCGGTTTGGAGCAACAGCCATGCGTACCTCCTCCGGGCTGACGAGCGAATGCGAACTGGGCCGAATTATACCATGTGGTCCCATAACTTCCCCGGCCGTTGCTTTCGGGGGTTTGCGCGTTATACCTTGAGATACGATTCATGCGTAGACATACGCTCTTGCTAATGTGCGTTTTGGCGTCGGTGGGCGCGCTCATCCCGGCGCTGGCGCAAGAAGGGCATCCGTTGACGGGAACCTGGGCAGGCGACTGGGGTCGCACACCGACCGAGCGGAATCACGTCACCCTGGTCCTCAACTGGGATGGCAAGACCGTCTCGGGCACGCTCAACCCCGGACCCGCCGCCGCTCCGATTGCCGATGTCTACGTCGACTGGACGAATTGGACCGTGCGCATTGAAGCGGATACTAAGGATCAGGCCGGCAACCCGGTTCATATCACCGCCGAGGGCCGCGTGGAAGATATTGGCTCGTATCACCGGAAGATCACCGGCACCTGGCGTCAGGGCACGGTGAAGGGCGATTTCCGCATTACGAGGGATTGACCGTATGCGGGACTCCGCTTTCTTACGCGTGCGGTTGCTGGCGGGAATTCTCTTCCTGGTGGCGCCACTGTCCGCGCAGCGTTCCTTTTCGACTACCTACGACGCCGGCCGGCAGGTGAAGCTCCAGGGGGCCGTCACCCGCATCGATTGGGTCAACCCTCAGGCGTATCTGTTCATCGACATCCGGCCTGCCAGCGGCGAGGTCGAGAACTGGGCCGTGGACATTGGGAATCCCCTCGAACTGGAGAGCGCCGGCTGGAAACCGAGCGCATTGCATATCGGCGACGTCGTCACCGTAACAGGCGTCCCTGCCAGGGGCGATACTCGGCAAGCGTTCGCCACTTCAGTAGTTTTAAGCCGAACCGACAAGCGCTTATTCGTGGTGACACCGAAACCGCGTGCGGCTGCATCGCCAGCGCCGGCTCCGCGCTGGCCCGATGGCCAGATCCGGCTCGGGCCGTCGCCCGGCAAGAAAGGATACTGGGGCGCGGCGAGCGCTAAAACCCTGATCGAGACTACGGCCGCCAAGGTCTCCGTGAATGACGATGGGCTCCTGCTGAACCTCGCAGATGCGGATCGCGTTGCACCGTTCCAGCCGTGGGCGAAGGCCGTCTACCAGTACCGGCAGCGCACTTATTTGCGCGACGACCCATCGGCCCGCTGCCTTCCCTCCGGCGGCCCGCGGCAATTTCAAATGCCCAACGGTTTTCAATTCGTCGAGCAGCGCGAACTGGGCCGCATTCTGGTTCTGATGGGCGGCGGGGATCGCAATTGGCGCATCATTTACACGGATGGCCGCCCTGCCAGTCAGGCCGCCGAAACCGTGCTCGGCTACTACGGGACTTCGGTGGGCCACTGGGAGAAAGATACGCTGGTGGTCGATTCGACTGGATACAACGAGCGCTTCTGGCTGACGAACGGGGGCCTTCCGCATACCGAGGCCCTGCACCTGATCGAGCGCTTCACCCGAACGGATATGGACACCTTGCGGTATGAAGTGACGGTGGACGATCCGCGCACGTACACCCGACCATGGAAGGGCGGGTGGGCGATAAAATGGGTTCCGGACAAAGATATCGAGGAGTATTTCTGTGAAGATAATGCCGAATCGACATTCGTTCGCTGAGAAAGGCACCGCTTCCTCCGGTCGCGGATGAATTCGGCGGGTGTAAGGAAGAAGAAATGACTTTCAAACTAGTTGATTCCCAGACGGGATTGTTCGCCGCCTGCGTCTTGCTACTCCTGGCCGCGATTCCCGCAATCGCGCACCACTCGTTTGATGCGGAGTATGATTCCAACAAGCCCACGACGATCACTGGAATCGTCACCAAGCTGGACTGGATCAACCCGCACGCCTTCGTGTATATCGACGCGACGGGCGAAAACGGCGCCGTGGTCAGCTTCAAAATCGAAATGGGCCCGCCATATGCGCTGGTCCGCGGCGGCTGGAAGCGGGACACGGTGAAGATCGGCGATAAGGTCACGGTTCAAGGCGCGGCGCTGGCCAAAGACGGCGCCAATGCGGCCGGATCGATGCAAACCACGACGATGATCCTGGCCAGTGGCCAGAAACTGGTGATGAGGTAACCGGCCTCCGTGCTGCGCAAATTCCTCGGCGTTACGTCGATGCTGGCGCTGCTGGCGGTGTCGTGTTTCGCTCAGACGGCAGCCCCGGCAACAGCGCCCGCGGAAGACCTGACAACGCCGCGCTGGCCCGATGGAAGAGTGAACCTGGGGTCTACGCCAGCTAAGAAAGGTTACTGGGAAGTGCGGCCGGGGTTGGGCGGAATGCCGCGCGCGGCCGATGTGCCCTTCCTGCCGTGGGCCAAGGCCCTATATCAGTACCGGACTTCGCGCGCGGATCTATATCCGCCGCTGGTTGCCTGCAAGCCCGCGGGCGGGCCGTCGTTCTTCAATGCGCCGGGGTTCGAAATCGTGGACGTGCCGGAGCTCAAGCGAATTTTCATTCTCGACATCGCCGGCCCGCACTCCTGGCGCGTGATTTACATGGATGGGCGTGCACACCCCACGGGTGAAGATTTGCGGCCGACTTTCCTGGGACATTCCATCGGTAAGTGGGACGGCGACACACTCGTGATCGACACCGTCGGTTTCAACGAGAAGCAATGGCTGGCCGGAGCGTATCCAAGCACCGCGCAGATGCACCTCACGGAGCGAATCTCCCGGCCAAATCTGAAGACGCTCACGTACGAGGCCACCTTTGACGATCCGGGCGCATACACCAAACCCTGGTCGATGCGCTGGACCATTAGCCAGAAGACGGCTTCGGCCTGGGTACCGGGCGGCGAACTGTTCGAGTACATTTGCCAGGATTCGGGCCGGTGAGCGCGGACTTCAGCCGGACTCGCGGCGGCGAATAGGAAACCCGACTTGTCGCGCCAATCTCCGGGGCACACCAGGACCGTGGTCTCGGTTTTCGGAGTCGATCCCTACCGAATCGGCGCGGGAGAAATTTACGCCCGCGAGTTATCGCGGCAGCTCGGAGAGCGCGGCTGGAAAAGCGTGCTCTGCTACCTGGCGCCGCCTCCGGGATCGGTTCGAAAATTCCTGGCGCTGCCGAACGTTTCATTTGAGGTATTCGAGGATTCCTGGAAGCTGAATCGAAAATCGACGCGGCGCGGATTCGAACTTTTGAGGCAATACCGGCCGGAGATCCTGCACCTCTACTTCACCGGATTTCTCAGCCTCTATCCCTGGATGGCGCGGATCGAGTCCGCCAGGCAGGTATTCTTCACCGATCAAAGCTCGCGGCCCGAAGGGTATGTACCGAAGCGGTACCCGATGTGGCGGCGCTTGCTGATGCGGGGCATCCACTACCCATTGAACAAGGTGATCTGCGTGAGCAATTACGGCGAGCGCTGCTTTACCGCAATGGATCTGCTGCCGAGAGAGCGCTTCGTGACGATCTACAACAGCGTGGACCTGGCCCGCGCCGCCGAAGGATTGTGCAACCGCTCGGCATTCCGCAGCAAATACAAGATCGCGGACGATCGCCTGGTGGTCGCGCAAGTCAGCTCACTCATTCCCGAGAAGGGGATCACAGACCTGTTGCAGGCGGCGCGCGTCGTGGCGGCGCAGGAACCGCGCGCGCACTTTGTGCTGGCGGGTAGTGGAACCCACGCCGCGGAATATCAAGCCATGTCCGGACAGCTGGGGCTGACGGATCGCGTGACGTTCACGGGCGTGTTGGAGGATCCCCTGGCACAGGGTGCTTATGGTGCCGCGGATGTGGTGTGCCAGGTTTCACGGTGGGAGGAAGTGTTCGGCTATGTGATCGCCGAGGCGATGGCATCTGGTTTGCCAGTGGTCGGGACGCGCGTAGGCGGAATTCCGGAACTGATTGAGGATGGCAAGACCGGCTATCTGGTGACTTCCGGAGACGTGCCGCGCATCGCAGATCGCGTGCTTGCACTGTTGCGCAATGGCACGCTACGGCAGACGATGGGCCAAGCCGGACGGGAGGCAGCCGAAAAGAAATTCGACCATCGCAAGAACGTGGCGCAGGTGCTGGAGCTGTACGACTTGAGTTAGGTGAGCGCCTGAATGTGGCACCGCTCTCTGCGGCAACAATAGTACCCTGAATACGGGATGGCGCAAATCAAGCAGATCTTGGTGACCGGAGGGGCCGGCTATATCGGAAGCCACACCGCTAAAGAACTCCGGGTGCAGGGCTATGAACCGGTGGTGCTCGACAATCTTTGCCACGGCCATCGGTGGGCGGTGCGGTGGGGTCCGTTCGTCGAAGGCGATCTGAGCAACCGCGGCACGCTCCACAATATTTTTCGGGAGTATCGTTTCGAGGCCGTGATCCACTTCGCGGCATTCGCCTATGTGGGCGAATCGATGCACGAGCCTTCCGAGTATTTCCGTAACAACTTTGTAAACACGCTGAACCTGCTCGACGCGATGCGCCAAAGCGGCGTGCGGCCGATTGTATTCTCGTCGACTTGCGCCACCTACGGCATCCCGGAGAAAGTGCCCATTGCCGAGAACCACTCGCAAAACCCGGTCAATCCGTATGGCGAAACGAAGCTCATGGTGGAGCGCGCGCTCGGCTGGTATGAGCGCGCTTACGGACTGGCGTGGACGGCGCTGCGCTATTTCAATGCCGCGGGCGCCGACGCCGCCGGAGAGATCGGAGAGGTTCATGACCCGGAGACCCACTTAATCCCGAGAACGATCGCGGCCGCCTACGGCGACATCTCCAGCCTGGAAGTTTTCGGGACCGACTACTCCACGCCGGACGGAACCGCGGTCCGCGATTACATTCATGTCACCGACCTGGCCACGGCCCATGTAAAGGCGCTCGAACGCTTGCGCGCAGGGGCGGCGAGCCAGGCGTTTAACCTCGGCACCGGCAGCGGCCACTCGGTTCGCGAAGTGATCGCGGCAGTGGAACGAGCGAGTGGGCGCGCCGTGCCGGTGACCGAATGCGGGCGGCGGGCGGGAGATCCGGCGATGCTGGTGGCAGACGCCTCCCTGGCAGCGCGGGAATTGAGTTGGAGCGCCGAGCACTCTTCGCTCGATGAGATCGTCGGCACCGCGTGCCGATGGTATGCGAATGCCCGCGCTCTCGAGCAACGAGGGGCTTGAACCCGCCAGCTAACAGGCTGCTGAAAAAGCCAGCCAAACCTCCGCTCCCTAGCAGTCGCAGCTCGGTAACTGCCTGTGAACTCGATGCCGCGTTTCCGAGCCGCAGCGCGTTAGCAAGCGGTTCTTGGGCTTTTTCAGCAGCCAGCGAGACGCTCGTAAGCTTCGATCACAGCCTGCGCGCACTTCTGCCAGGTGTAGTGTGTGACGGCATCTTCATGCGCAGCTATTCCCAAGCGCGCTCGCAGGTCGCAATCGTCGAGCAACCGCTCCAGCGCTTTGGCCAAAGCCTCGGGCGCTTCCACAGGAATCAACAAACCATTATCGCCGTCGCGCAAAACATCTCGCATACCGCAGGTTTTGGTAGCAACGATGGGCAACCCGCTCCACATGGCTTCCATCATGGTGAGCGGCGTTCCCTCAAACTGGCTCGGCAACAGATAAACGTCGGAAGCCTCGAAGACGCGCGCGACCCCTTCCTCCGGCGCAGCCCGCATACAGGAGATCCGGTCGCGGAGTGGCGGCGGAAAATGGCTCAACACCACGGCATCGTCCACTCCCGGATTCAGCACGATCAAACGAAGTTGCGGATAGTTCGGCGCCAACGCCGTGAACGCCTCGACCAGTTCGTAAATCCCTTTGCGCCGAATCCAAGTCGCAGCGAACAGGATGGTCTGCGCTTTCGAGTAATCCCGCGTGGCGGCGCTCCGACCGAAAATCGGATCGGCTCCCGGGAAAATGCGCGTGATGCGCGCGCGCGGAATGCCGTGCGCAACCAACTCGGCCACATCCTCCTCGTTCTTGCAGAAAATGTGATCGGCCTTCTCGATCGCCCAACGCGCCTGCCACAAGACCGTGACCGGAAACAGGATGCGCGACTTTAGGGAGGCGTGCCGCCGCGCGATCTTCCAGCCGCGCCACTCGACGCCATAGCTCATTACGACCACGCGGCTGCCGGTCTGCCGTTTGAAAACCGCCACGGCTGCTCCGGATGGCTCGTGGACGTTGATGATGTCATAAGGCCGGCCCTCGGCCCGGCGCATCTTGGCATGGCGGAATACAGCCAGGGGGAAGGAGAAACGTGCCATTTTCGAACTGCTCTGCGGCACATCATCGCTGCAGAAATACTCCACCTGGTGGCCGGCTGCCTCCACCCAATCATGCAGAAACTCCATGGTGCGATTCATGCCGCCGCTTCTGCCCCGAGGCACATTGTGCGCCACCAAAATACGCAGCGATCTGCGTTTCGGGCTCTGCGGCTCCGGCGGGTTGGCCATGGTGAAAATTCAGTGTAGCTGAGAATCGCGGAGATCTCGGGGTCAGTCGCGTTTGGGGGCGGCCGCGGGACTCGTGAGCTGTTGCATCTTCAACTGAAATTCGGGGTACATGGTTTCGGCGCCGCCGAGGACCGCGTCGAGCGGCAGGTGGTGTTTCGCAGCGAACTCCCGAAGAAAGGGATTCTGGCCCGGCAGATAGTTGGGCACGGTTTCCGGCGAACGGTTGGCAATCTCTTCCACGGAATCGCAGGGATACAGCCAATTCAGACCTTCCGGAACCACCAGCCGGAAGACCTGGGTTCGGATAAACGGCTCGGTGAGATACACCGGATCGGTCACGATGCTGACATGCGTCAGGTAGTCGCCATAGCGCATGAAGTGCTCGGTCACCGTGGCCTGATCGCTTTCCGGCACGCCGTTGCGCCTGAGTTCGCCTTGCTTGATGTGGGTTGTGTAGACGGTCAGCGTGTTTCCTTCCCACTTGCCGGTTGAGAATCCCATCCAGGTATGCGGGGCATTCGGCGATGGATGCGGGCGGCCGTCCATCCAGATGGTGCGGTTCTGCTCATAGGTACTGATGTACTGGCGGATGGCGATGACCCGCTGCGACTGCGGATCTTTCTCTTCCCAGATCCGCAGATTCAGCGGTCCGCCGAAGATATAGGAAACCACGTGCACCTGGCACTGATGTTCGGGCAAGGTGAGGCGCGATGCATCCCAAGCCAAAGCAAACGTGCGCGCGCCATCTGCAATCGGCACCCCGTAGTATTCCACCAGTGCCGGATTGCCGACGCTCTCCTCGTGAGGGAAGGGTGACCAACTGCCGGAAAGGTCCACCCCGGGCGCGCTGTTGACAGACCCGGCGAACTGGCTGAACACAGGCGTGCCTTGAGTGGCAAACCACAGCAGGATGAGTGTCGCAGAGAGTCGTGTCATGTGCGCTTCCGATCTATTTGTCCGGATGGAGCCTACAAGGCGATGATACTATTCTGGCGGCGAGGGTGGGGTTGGGACCTCAGAGACCGATTTGGAATTTGTAAGTTGTAGTCGTTGCCGTCATGTATTCCCACCATTGGCCCACGAGCTCGGCCACGTGCGCCATTCTCTTACAGTCGTTTCTACGCTTGTTCGAATTATGGATTTGACATCATATTATCTAGATATCATATTAAGGAAATCGGCGATGAATTCGAGCCGGAGTTCGACTCCCTGCACGAGGACGTCCGTGTGGAGATTCTGGCGTTGGCCCGCCTTCTCCAACAGTTTGGCCACAATTGGGGCGGCCCCGCGTTGACACGTTAAAGGGGTCACGTCACGCGAATATGAAGGATTTGCGGTTCAGTGCAACGGGTGGCGAATGGCGAGTAGCCTTTGCCTTTGACACGAAACGCAAAGGCATTTTGCTTGTGGCTGGCGATAAATCGGGCGTCAGCAGCAAACGCTTTTGCCGCCAGTTGGTCCGAAAGGCCGATGATCGATTTGATGCCCATCTTGCCCGGATAGCGAAGAAGAGGGAGTAACCATGGCTGTTGATGTGAATGACAAAAGCAAGAAACTGAGCCCGACTCAGCGCAGGAAGGTCGAGTCTCGCGCAGCCGAACTGATCGCGGAGGAAATGACACTGCGCGAGCTGCGACGCGCGCGCAAACTCACCCAGGTTCGTATGGCCAAAGCCCTCGGGATTACTCAGGACAGAGTTTCTCGCTTGGAGAAGCGCAGTGACGTCCTTCTCTCCACCATCCGTAAAACGGTAAAGGCATTGGGTGGAAACCTGTCACTGGTTGCTGAATTTCCCGACCGTGCGCCGATCGTACTGTCCGGGATAGCCGAAGATGATCTGCCAACCAAGCCAATAGGCCGGAGAAGTCCACGACGTCAGGCCCGGGCCTGAGTAGGCGTGCGCATCACTGGCAACTCGCTACTTCGCATCCGCCGCATTTCCGCTTGCGGCTTCATTCTCGCGCTTCCGCAGACTGACCGTAAGCGCCGTGTTCTCTGGAAGCACTACGTTTCGGCCGCGCGCGATGAAGTTTGAGTACAGGCTCAAGGCAGCACCGCTAATGGCGAAGCTGGAAGCCACAGCGCGGGAAGTCTGCGCCAACGCCGTGCCGATCAGCCCCAATCCGACTGCGCCTGATTCGGCACGCCCCCCAGCATCCTGATCGGGAACTCCACCGGAGTTGTAGTCCTGATGGAAAGACAGCCCGGCAACTGCGACCGCGATCGCGGGAAAAATGAAGCGCGACTTGGGACTGCTCACATGAGCGGTCCCTTCGGTGTCAAGGTTTAAGTGGGCATCGAAGTCCGCCTCAACAGCATCCAGATAACCCTGGATGCTCTGCGGGTTGCCTTGCGGCAACTGGATCTGGCGGAATACAAAAAGCACCTTCCCATTGCGGTGAAGCAGACGTGCCGGTTGCACCTCAACCACATTTCCTAAAAGACGGCTCCCCTCCGGAATCAGCAGACCAAGCTCGGCGGAGAAGAGCGGTTGCGCAACTGCTGCTTCGACGGGCGCTCCAATGTGCGCCTTGGCGGAATTGATCGGTGTTAGCAGTCTCGCTTGAACTTCGAGTGCCTTGAGCTGGCCGGCGCTGCCAGGAGTGCTACCTGCTTCGATTGGTATCGGTGTGAGCCCAGTGAGCGGCCTTTCGAGAGCGGTGTTGAAAAGAGTTCCTGCGGACCACGCCTGCCGGTGATACGGAAGCATCCCGAATAGCCTGGACTTTAACCGGTTCAGTCGGCCTGGCGGTGTGAAGGCCCGAACCGCCGCCTGGCTTGTCTCGGCGCGGGGCTCGTTCTGCCGCCCTCTCACCGCGACTCGTTGTGTATGCGCCGTTCCCTGTGAAAGCGAAGTGTTCAGTGGTACGCGAGAACCGTCGCTCATCACCAGAGTGTCGAACTGCGCGCGCACGCTCCGCGCGGGAGTGAGATTGCCGGACAAAAGCGCCGCAAATCGCCGATACGCCGAGACTCCGCCGATTTCGGCGATGTGACCCTCCACGACACTCCCGGCACGAATCAGCATGCGATCGTAAGAATAGATTGGGTCAATCAGTCGTCCTTCGATCGGCTGGTCGACACGCTTGATTGCGACACGTTTTTCGATAGCGATGCGCAGTGCGGTTCCCGCCGGAACGACCGCTGTCGCCGAACTTGGAATTGGCGTCGCCTGCTGTGCCAGCGCAGCGGTAGCGACTGCAAACCACGACAGAAGTTTCTTCATCATGTGTCTCCCATTCCTCGGTGGTATCACCAGATTGTAGCTCGCAGCGGCAAATGTCTTATTGCGCGAACCGACTGCGCAGCTCGTCTTTCACGCTGCGCATCTAACAGACTGCTGAAAAACCCTCCGCTCGGTAACGTGAACTCGATGCCGCGTTTCCGAGCCGCGGGGCGTTAGCTAGCAGTTCTTGGGCTTTTTCAGCAGCATGCTAAGCCTCCCCGGAAAGCTTTTAGCATACGCGTCGATTGTTACAGCAGCATGGCGGCTGCGTGTCATGCGGCTGCGCGAACATGCGCCGCGCGGAGTGGTTGGGCTCCATTGACGGCGGCAGGCACGCGCGCCTGGGTAGCGGGTTTATGCGGAGAAGATATCCAGCTTGTAGCCGGCCTTTTGAAATAGGTAATTCCGCGATTCGTCGATTTGCGCACGCAGCTTGGGCCAGTTCACTCCCATGATCTTTCCGCCCGATTTGCGGATGACACCACCGATGATTACGGTGTCCACGTTTTTGATATCAGCCGCAGCGACCACCGTGCCGAGGGCGTTGTTCGACGGGTACAGGTTGATATCGTCGGTGCGGATCATCACGATGTCGGCCTCCTTGCCGGGCGACAGGGTGCCGCACTTGGCGGTGAGTCCGGCGCACGCGGCGCCGTTCACGGTAGCGCACTCGAGCACTTCGCGGACGTTCACCAGCTTCGGTGGATTCGCGTCGCCGTTCACTCTGCGGTTGGTAGCGAAGGCTCGCTGGATATTGAAGACCACCCGCATCTCGGTGAAGATGTCGGTGCCGTAGGAGACCTCGTTGTCCACGCTCAGGCCCGGCCGCATACCGTGGTCCAGTGCCTTCTGGAACGCCGGGATACCGTCGCCCAAAGCATATTGCGGATCGGATCTGGGGCACACATCGACCGTTCCGCCCGATTCGCGAATTCGCTGCCATGCAAGATCCGTCAAGCCGCCGCAATGATTGTACGTAATGTCGGGGCCGAGGAGTTTCTCATTCCAAAACTGCTCCAGCGTCGCCGCGGCTGCGGCTCCCTGGAATTCCGTGGTGATGCGCAGATTGAGTTTCCGAGCCACCGCGTAGTTCGCCCGGTCCAGGCCCGAGAACATTCGCAGTGTCACCAATTGGTCGTCGGAAGAAAAGAAGCGCTTTTGCAAACGCTCCAGATCCTGCGGCCACTGGTGATCCCAAACTCCCGTTTGCGGAGCACCGGAGGCGTGCACGGCGCGGATACCGGAGTCGAACAATGCGTGTACGGCTGCGTCGGAATGCGCGGCCGAGCGAGAATTGTGCGAATTGTCTATGACGCAGGTGATCCCGGCGTCGATGCAGCCGAGCGCGGTGATCAGATTGCTTACGTACATGTCGTGCGGGCGGTAATACGGCGCGAAGCCCTGATGCGTGGTTGCTGTGTACTTCCCGATATCGCCATTGGGAATGATGCGGCGCAGCACGCCTTCCCAGGAGTGACGGTGGCAGTCGACGAATCCCGGGATCAGGATGGTGTTGGAGGCATCGATGATGCGGGGCGGTGGCCCGGACACCTTCACGTTCGCCCCGACAGCCTCGATTTTCTTGCCGTGGATGAGAATGTCGCCCTGGACGAAGTCGCCCACCGATGCGTCCATGCTGATGATCGTTCCGCCTTTGAGCAGGATGCGCCGGTTCGGATCCAAATTGATTGGAGTGAGGCCGGCTTCGGCGGCGTCGCTACTGAGGGATTGGGCCATAGCTCGGCGGGCGGAGGCTATGGCAACTCCTGCTCCGATGAGGTGGCGTCGAGAGACTCTCATAGCTTGGACTCCTTGGCGCGGCGGGCGACTCTTTCCACCCCGCCGAGCCGCGTTCTTACAGCTGGCCGGGAAAGCTCAATGCTCCGCTAGTGGGCTGTCCCGGTGATTTCGATAGCAGGCGTGGGGTCAGAGCTTCACCCTGCCGCCGCCCTCTTAGGCGGCGCGAGTCCGCCACGCACGCACACGCCGGGCAGAAGCCCGGCGGCAGCCCGGAAGGGCTGACCCCACTCGGCTGCGTCTTCCTTGGACCAGTATCGAAATGACTGGGACATTCTGCTAGTTAGCCAACGGATCGGGCCGCATCTGGAACTTCACGAGCTTGCTGGTGGTCCCTTTGCCGCCTTCCATGTGGAATGGGGCTCGCGTCGAGATCGGCGTGTAAATGCCCTTCCCTTTCCACCCGCCGTTCGGATTATCGATGCGGCCATCCAAGCCTTTTGCGTAGTAGCCCATGGGATAGGGCACGCGCAGCGTCAGGAATTTGCCATCGACCAGCACCAGCAATCCCTCCGAGAGGTTGCCGGTCGCCAGCGGCACATCCTTGCCGACACCGAGCATGTCGAACCGATCGACGAAATTGTAGTACGCCGAATCGGCGCTCCCATTCTCGGCGGCGCCCTTGTAGTTCGGGCCGGGAAACCGATAGAGAGTCCAGCCTTCCGGACAATGCTGCCCCGTCGCAGCGGTTGGGCCATTGAGGGGGCCCTTGCATTTGCTGCGGTCGAAGCTCGCGTAATGTCCGCTCGAGAGCGGAGCCCAGACGACACCCTTGCTATCGACGTCCATGCCGCGAGGCGCAAAGCCTTGGACCGGCGCTTTGGGATTACTCCAGGGCACCTCGTAGTACTCGGCCAGCGCTGTCTCGGGCGGGTGAGATCCAGGAACGAAACGGACCAGAGCGCCCGGCATTCCCAGGACCGATCCCCATACCGAGCCGTCCGGCGCCGGCGCGTCGCCATAGAAAGACACGTTGATCCGTTTGTCTTTGGTTGGATCCGCCGGCTGATCCGGTTCGGTGTAGGCGTCGCGCTTCCCGTTTCCGTTGTAATCGAGGACGAACGCGCTCCAGCCCTGCGCCTTCTTCTCGTCGTGCGTTTTGTCCCAGACTCTGGTGTCAAACCACCCCTCGACGCCGGTAGGCCCGAACGACGACCACAGCACATCGTTGTCGTCGAAATTCACGTGGCCCCAGGTGAAGCAGGTGTCGATAGTGGTCGTTTCTTTGGTCTTCGGCTCGTAAAGCTCCAGCCCCCGCTGGCCCTGATTAATCGGGAACAACTTCGCCGAAATCTGGTCCGATCCCGCCTGGCACCATGCCGGTGTCTTGGGCTTGCGGACGCGCGCCGCGGCCCACACGCGACCCTGCTTATCCATCGAAAAGCTGTGGACCGTCGTTTGGCTGTTCCAGATGGCTTCGTCGCCCCAATAAGGCGAGGGCGCCGCCGGCTTCGTAGCAAAGGAACTCGGCGTTTCCGGATCGCGAACTCTCAGTTTCACCCGGCTGGTCGCATTAGTGGTCGGATCGAGGACCGTCAGATAATCACCGCTCTCTTCGAGCGCCCCGTAGATCGGGCCGTTCGAGTTCACAGTGGGATTCCGCTTGTCGCTCGCGATGGCGTCATGCAGATAGACCTTGGGGTCCGCCCAGTCCCAGAGAGTGATCACTACGTTGCGCTCTTTACCTTGAGGACGGGAAGGAGCCGCGGACGGCAGTTCTCCATGGGCAACGCGGTCCGTCCAGTCTGCGTACATCGCCAGCGCGCGCGTTCGACCTACCTGATCGAAGCGAGCACTCATCCCGCCGCCCGCCTGGCCGGCTTTAATGCGGAGATCCCACGCGGCTTTCGAGTCCGCGGTCTGACTGAGGATACTCTTGGGAATCTCGCGCGTGGCCTTGTCGCCCATCTGGTGACAGCCGGTGCAACCATCTGTATTGACGATGTCCCGAATCCATTGCCCCTGGCTCTTTTCGTTCGGAGAAATACCGTTCCCGGACGGCCCCGTTCCGGGGAAGTCACTCTTGGGCGGCACCTGCAGCAACGAGAACCAGTAAAGCGCGGGATAGTATTCGGACGCCGCCTTCTTATCCGGCGCCACAACGGCATTCAGGTTCAGAGTCTTGCCTGGTGTGGCTGGAACTTTCGGTGAATCCACCAGCCCGTAACCGCGAACCCACACACTATAGTTGGCCTTGGGAAGATCCGGCACCAGGTAGCGGCCCTGATCATCGGTGACGACGATCTTGACGAATTTAGTTGGCAGCCCGGTGGTTTCGGCGATCACCCAGACTCCCGCCTCGGGCCCCTTGGAGCTTGTCACTACGCCGCCCAGGTCGGCATTGCCAACGCGGACAGTTTGGCCACTGAGTTGGGCCACGCCTATCCCCGCCACCACCGCGCCCACGAGCACGGCAAGTACGAACCCGATTCCCGGCTGTAAGGCTCTTTTGCTGATCATGTCTGACCTCCTTCGAGTCCGGCGAGCACGAAGTCGCCGAGTAGCCAGAGTTATCACGCGAGGCTGTCGGTGTCAATCGGGCTGGGCCGCTATGCCATGGGCGTTTGTTGGTGCCAATCGCCCGGACTGGTCCGCACCGGCTGGCCGAAGCTGTGCTTCTCCAGCTTGTCGGTCTGGCAGCCTGCCGTTGGCCTACTTGTCCTTGATTCTGTTCAGGACGATGTGGTATTCGCGAATCTTCGTGTTCTCGCGAGAGCCGGAGATGTCGATCTGGTCAGCTGTGAACGTGCCCTTGGCAAAGTTGTGGAATGGATTGCCACTGTTGGCCTTCACTTCGGGGTCGTCGGGGTCTTGATGCAGGACGAAGAAATGGATCTGGTTGCCGCGAACGACTCCGTCGACAATCTGATAGACCGGCTCTCCGGGCCGACCTTGAATCTCGCCGGTTACGGCAGTTCCAACTTGCCGAAGCACGAACACGGAGCTTCCGCCTGCGGCCCAACGCCCCGTGACGCCTGCCAGAGGCGAAGGCCGCACCGACCGCATTCGCTCATACGATTTTTCGTTCTCGAGGCAGATCTCATCGATCAATTCCGTGTCGAGCTCAATCTTCTGCGTCATGTTCACAGTCCACGGCTTCGTGTACACCTTCGGGTCATTGATCGTGATTTCGAGTTCGAGCGTCCCGTAGTTGGGCCGCCGCATTCGTTCCGTGAGTTTAGCCGATTCGCTCAACGGACTTCCGCCCATATCGGCCCATAGGCCATCGCGAAAGCCTGCGGTCTGGACGACGAGCGTATCGCCCTCCCATCGAGCAGTGGAATAGCCGTTCCAACCGGGGTTAGGATCCTCGGGCAAAGGGCGCCCGTCGATGAAGATTTGCCGGTACATCGCGTTCACCTCGTAGAGCAGCACCAGCAGTTTCGGGGTGTGCACCGCCTTTGTCAGGTGGGGCATGACCCATGTTCGTGGCGGATTATCGGGCAAGCATCGCACGTGTGGATCGTCGACACCCTGATCCGCGGTCCGCTGTTTGACCAGCGCAGCCGCCCACGGCTGATACGGCAGACCGCCGGGCATATCTACGCCGAAGTTGCGCGCGAGCGGCGATCCCCCAATTTCGCTGCCGCAGGGAATGAACCGGCTTAAGTCCGCATCGCACGGAATAATCCTGGCGGTGTGCCAAATGCCCGACAAATCCGGCTTGCCGTCCGCCAGCCGCGGCGCCGGCGCAGTCAGATCGGGAGTGCCATCTGCTTTTCTCGGCACGCCGGCCGTCGGATAATGCACCCACTGGCCGAAAGCGACAGCCGGCAAACCTAACGCGGCGACAATCACGACCTTCAGAACGTTCGGACGCGTGGCGACGAGTGGCATGGATCCCTCCTCAGTTCATGCATATGCTAGTGTAATGCGCCATGCAGAGTGCAGTTTACCTCTGGGGGCAGACCCTGCATTCAGTTTTCGCAACTTACGCCAGTATCATCGAGCGAGGTGAGGTTCAACAGGTTATGGCCGGCATCGCGGTACAGGAGCCCGCGGGCCTCCACCTTGCGGCCCTGGTGAGAGTCCGGCTGGAAAGCTGCGGTGCTCACCAGCTCGAACGATCCGGCGCCAAGGGCCTTGGCCGCCGCGTCTCTTAGAGCCGCCGATGGGGGCGAATCGTCTTTTGTGACTGCGGGCTCGCTGGCTCGCGACAGCGTCCAGGTCTTGCCCGTGCGCGGTGCCAGACAGCCCACCACGCGCACCAGCGCAAAATTGGGGACGGCCTGCTCGCCTTTCTGAACGATCTGGATATCATCCAGCTCCTTTGAGTCGAGCTTCAACTCTTCCTTGCCTGACGGAAAGCCATTCACCTGGAGCAGATACGCCAGAATGTCGATTTTAGTGGCATCCGGAACGGTATCCGGATAGGTGGCGGGCATCGAGTCCCGCAGCTTGATGAAGAGGACGTTGGCACTGCCGTTTCCCCAGTTCTTCAGGAACCGGTCTCCGCGCAGCGATGGCGCGCGAACGCTGCCGTTCAGATCGGCGTTGTGGCAATTGCTGCAGCTTTTGTCGAAGTTCTCCTTGCCGCGCTCCGCTTGAGCTGCGGTGTAAACTCCGCTCCAGATCCGGCTGTCGCCGGTTTTCTCGTCGCCTTCAGCTGCGAATAGTCCGGCCGCGCCGCCTGCCGCGAGCAATGCAACCCAAGCTGAACACACCCGCCGCTGGATCATCTCGCGGCCTCGGGGCTGAGCAGCGCGCGAATCAAGGCCGCCGTGGTTTCATGCGGCGGAGTGTCGTTGCCGCCGCGGCCGCCCCCTTTTCCCATCGCCATATCCAGGGGCGTCACGCCTGCCTTGTTCTTCATATCCAGCCGAGCGCCATGCTCGACCAGGTATTTCACGATTTTGTCGGCTCCGCGCGCCGCGGCGCGATGCATGGCCGTCAGACCGTTGCTGTTGAAAGCGTTGACATCGACACCCCGGTCGATACATAACTGGATGGCCTGAATCGCGCCCTCTTCGGTTACCGGCAGACCTTGGGCGTAGCCTCCGAACACGGCTCCTCCGGCGGCGGCAATCATTAGGACCGTGGTGTGGTCCGCCTGCGTGAGGAAAGGGTTGGCACCGCCATTGAGTAGCGCTTTCATTGCGCCGACGTCATTGGCTTTGGCGGCGCGCATCAGCGCGGTGGTGCCCTCTCCGAGCGATGAGTCTCCGGCGCCATGATGCCTTCCGAGGATGGGCTTTTTGAGCCGGAGGTTCGGATTCGCCCCGTGGGCGAGCAGCGATCGGATCAGATCCAGACCGCTGATTTCATCTGCCAGTTTCGGGCCCGGCCGGCCTTGCATCGGGCCCAGCGTGTGTATATCGACCGCAGCGTAGAGAGCCGCCATGCCGGTCTCATCAACAATATTGGGATCGGCGCCCTTCTCGAGCAACACATTGGCAAGATCGAAATGCCCGTTGATGATGGCGATCACCAGCGCTGTGCCTCCGTCCGGGTCGGTGAGATTCAAGTCCGCGTGCTCCTCGGCTAGAACGCGAGCCGCGTCAATCGACCCCTGGCGAGCGGCGTACATCAGAGCCGACCAGTTGCCGCGAGGAAGCGTCGTCGAGACCATGCCGCTGGTGACCCAGTTGAATGGAGCCAGGTGGAGCAACGTGGAACGCCCGTTAATATCGGCATCGGCGGCTACTAGGGCGCGCACCGCGTCGGCATGGTTTTCCGCGGCCGCCCACATCAGCGCTGTCTCGCCCAGGGTGTTCTCTTTGGCGTTGACCTTGGCGCCATGCGAGAGCAGCACATTGACCGCGGCCGCATCGCCAGTGCGCGAAGCCGTCATCAGCGTGGTCTCGCCCTCGGGGAGGGCGTAGTTAGGATCCGCACCGGCTTCGATCAGGAGCTCCACCATCCTGGCGCTGCCGCGGGTGGCGGCAAGGGTCAATGGCGTTAAGCCATATCGGTCGGCGGCTTTGACGTTCGCGCCGGCGCCGATCAACAACCGCGCCATTTCGGTGTCGTCCCGGCGGGCGGCCCAATCGAGCGCCGTCATGCCGTCGGGTTGCCGGGCATTCACATCCGCGCGCTGCTCAATCAGCGCGCGCACCTGATCCCGGTTGCCGTCGCGGGCCGCATCGGCAATAGTAGCCGCTCCCAGCCTCGCGGCGCAGGCAACGGCGCTACTTAGCGCCAGCGCAAAAAAAAGCCTGAAGACTGCTTGCTTACGCGCGCGGCTCGGAAACACCACATCGAGTTTGCCGGCAGTTACCGAGCCGCGATCGTGAGGGAGCGGGGGTTTGGCGGGTTTTTCCCGCGGCCTGTTAGAGATCCACCTTGCCATTGCTAATTCCAAACTTCTCCATTTCCACCCCGTACATCTGGCCGATGCTGACCATCAGGTTCGCCAGCGGAGTTTCCTTGGGCATCTTGAGGTGGCGGTTGCCCTTGATGTGCCCCGCCGCTCCGCCGCACAGCAGTGTCGGCACGTCCAGGCGGGAGTGGGTATTGCTCTCGCTCATGCCGCTGCCGTACAAGATGAGCGAATGATCGAGGAGCGATCCATCGCCATCCGGCGTGTCCTGCAACTTCTTCAGGAACCTTCCGAACAGCTCGACGTGGTAGGTGTTGAGCTTCACCAGGTTGGCGATCTTGGCCGGATCATTGCCGTGGTGGGACATCGAGTGATGCGGCTCGGTGATGCCGATATTCGGGTAGACCCGCTGGCTGGCGTCGCGGCTCATCATGAACGTGAACACGCGCGTCAGATCGGTCTCATACGCTAGCGCCAGCAGTTCGAACTGCAAGGCGACATGTTCTTCGAACGCCTCCGGAACGCCGATCGGAGCGTCTGGTACTTTCACGTCCGAGGCCGCCTGCTTCTCGGCCCGTTGGATGCGCCGCTCGATCTCACGAACATTTTCGAGATAATCGTTGAGGCGGTTGCGGTCTTTCGGCCCCAGGCCGCCTTGGAAATCCGTCAACTCGTCTTTCAGCGAATCGAGAATGCTGGCGTCGGTGCGCATTTGAGCGGCACGCTGTTGCGCAGTGCCGGGCCTGCCGAACAAGCGCTCGAACACGACCCGGGGATTGATCTCCATGGGCAAGGGCTCGGTCGGCGTCTTCCACGACAGCGTATTCATATAGGCGCACGAATACTGGGGATCGCATCCGCCGATATAGCCGGTGAAATCTTCGGTGGCCAGTTCGAGCGAAGGGAAAACCGTATCCTGGCCGATCTTCTTCGCCACCACCTGGTCGATCGTGGTTCCCGCATGCACGTCCTCTGCGATGGTCCGCTTGGGCACGCTGCCGCTGAGCCACGCGGCCACGGTCACGGCGTGGCCGTCCACCGGATCGCACAGTTCCGACACCACCGTCAGCGATTTCCGGTGCGGTTCGAGGGGCGTCAGAATCTCCGAAAAGACGAAGTTGTCACCCTCCGTTTTAGGGGTCCAGTAGCCCGGCCGCTCGCCTAGCGGAACAAAGATCGCTCCAAAACGCCGGAGCGGCTTGGCCGGCGTTTGCGCAAGCGCCGTAAATGCCGGGACCATGGAATCGAGTAACGGCAGGGCGAGTGCCGTACCGACACCCCGCAGGATTGCTCGGCGAGAGACTGACTTCTTGGTTACAAACATAGTCGAATGGCGATCCTCTCTTGGCTTCGAATCTTCGACTTCTAATGACTCACGGCTGCACGCCCCGCTGGCAAAGCCGGTGCTTCTTTCGCGGGCTTGATCCTCATCTGGAAGGGGACGCTGTGAATCACGCCCGCGATCAGCGAGGTAAAGCGGAAATCGTTACGAGCGGCATCGCGCACGATGGAGCGGACCACTGGCATATCGCCCGCCGTGAGCCCACGGCCGAAAGCATAAATCATCAACTTTTCGGTAAGCGTGCCGACAAAAATCTCCGGATTCTTCACCAGCGCCTGCCGGAGTTCGACCAGCCCATTAATTTTGGTGCCATCGAGAAGCTCTCCGGAAGCATCGATGGGCGTGCCGCCGGTGCCGCCTTCTCTCGTACGCCAGGCGCCGGTGGCGTCGAAGTTGTCCATCGCAAACCCGATTGGATCCATGATCCGGTGACAAGTCGCACAGTACGGGTTGGCGCGGTGCGCTTCCATGCGTTCGCGCATGGTGAGCACTTTCCCATCCTTCCGGTTGCTCTCGTCGAGCGGTGGGACGTTCGCGGGCATGGGCGGAGGCGGCGCGCCCAGCAGATTATCGAGAACCCACTTTCCCCGGACTACCGGCGAGGTGCGGTCCGTATGCGAGGTCACCATGAGTATGGCGCCCTTACCGAGCAGTCCCTTACGTGCGTCATCGGTGAGAGTGACGCGGCGGAATTCGCTGCCGTAAACGTTGGGAATGCCGTAGTGCCGCGCGAGCCGTTCATTCACGAATGTGAAATCACCCGTCATCAGATCAAGCACGCTGCGGTCCTCGCGCAGGACGCTGCCAAAGAACAGCTCGGTTTCCTGCAGAAACGATTGCCGCAGATTGTCGTCGAAATCGGGGAACTCCAGCGAGTTCGGCACCATGGTCCTCAGGTTGCGCAGGTACAGCCACTGTCCGGCGAAATTGTCTACCAGCGCCTGCGACTTGGGATCAGCCAGCATGCGGCGCAGTTGCTGATCGAGGATTGCGGGATCGTGCAGCTTGCTCTGGCTAGCCACGTTGAGCAACTCGTCATCCGGATTGGTGCTCCAAAGGAAAAACGACAATCGCGACGCCAGATCGAGATCGCTCACGCGATACACCGATCCCACCGCAGTATTGGGCGGATCGCGCTCGATGCGGAGCACAAACTTCGAGCTGACCAGGAGCCGCTCCAACGCCATTTCGATCCCGGCTTCAAACGTACCCTGAGAACGCCCCTCGGTGTAGAAAGACACCAGCCGGTCCAGGTCCTTTTGCGTGCCCTGGCCGCGGTAGGCACGCCGCATCAGCCGGGAAAGGATCTTCTGCGCGCAAGGCTGCTCCTCGGCGGGATTCGCCGGACGGCAGATGAAGATCTCGCGCCGGCTGGGTGTATCGCCGGGGCCAGTGGGATGGAAGGGTCCCGTGATGGCGACTCGATCGAGGTGCGGATGCCCCAGCGGGTCGAACGTGTCCGCCGAGCTGCGGATAAACGGCTGCAGGCGCAGAGAATTCTCGGTAGCGCTGCGGCGCAGAAACGCGACCGTAATTTGGCGCGGGCCGGCTTTCAGCTTTAGCCGTATGGTGCAGCGCCTCTCGACGTCGTCGGCGGCAGTGGTCATATTGGCCAGCGAGGCCTTGAAATCGGCATCCCCGCCGAAGGACGCAACAAGTACGCGCTCCCCGTCAACGGTGGTTTCGCATTCGTTGGGATACTCGAGCCCCCGCATCACGCCCAGGTTGGTGCGGAAGTACAGGGGCGCGATGACATACTCGCCGTCGAGCGGCAACGTCGTGTTGATCAGGATGCCGCCCACGGTGCCCAACGGCAGACCTTCGATATGCACATCCTGCGAAGCATCCTGCCGCACGCGGAAGACCTCGCTGCCCGGAGCCGTGTGGGGGTCGCCCACTGCCAGAGCGCTGATTTTGCCGGCGGCACTTACGTAGCGCTCAAGCAGCACCGGCGATACACCCAGCACGTCGGCCACGTTATCGAATCCGTAAGCCGCGTCATCCGGCGGCAGCAGCAAACTCGAATCCACGTCGAGCGCCAGCAGGTCGCGAATCGCGTTGGCGTATTCGGTGCGGTTCAGCCGGTGCACCAGAGGCCGGCCCGGATTGGGATTTTCCGCAGCCGCACGGTCCAGCGCGGCTTCGAGCCATGAAATCAACCCAGCGCGTTCGTTAGCTTCCGGTTGAGGCGCTCCTTGGGGAGGCATCATGCCGACGCGAAGTTTGCGGATCACCTTCTCCCACACGTCGGCCGCACGGTCCGGGTGTGCGAGGTCCATCTTTTCGAGTGTCAGGTCTCCGCTTTTGAGCTTGTCGCTGTGGCAGGTAGTGCAGTATTGCTTCAGGAACGCGAAGGGGTCAGGAGCCGCCGGTGCGGGCTGGCCATCAGCCGCCACCGACACCAGTCCCAGAACTAATCCCGCTATAGCAAGACGCCCGAACATGTTGTCTTTGCAGGGACCTCTACTTGCACCCCGCTCACACAAGAGCCTACTTTGGCGGTGTGCCGGTGTCAATCGGCGCCAGCTTATGGTCGAGCGGCGTCTGTATTTGTGGCTGCATCGCTGGCTACTGGCCCACGTGCCCCGGTCGTTTGCCGCTCCTCGTGCTGACCACGGTCCACGCGGTGCGGGACCCTATGGGAGCGCGGCGGAGATGCATGTTGCGCGGGGCCTGCTTCTACTGTTTGTTGAAATTGGGCCTTTTGCTATCTGCGCTCGCGGCACCCCCCGACCATTACTATCACCACCCACTAACCCCGCGACACTCTTGGCGCGCAGGGGCTATGATCCAGCTATGAAACAGGTGGCGTTGAATCTGTTTTTCGATGAAACGGGCCAAGACTTAGTCGAATACACGCTGCTCTTGGCCTTCGTGGTCTTCACGTCGGCCGGTCTGTACTGGGGCATGGGCGGCAACATTGCTGGAATCACAAACACCACCAACAGCCAGCTAACTGCCGCAAATATTTTCGCATCCTAGACCAGCTCGTTTCTTTCTCGGCGGCGAAGCGAAGGACGAACCGAGAGCGGCTGCGTTCCCGGTCTCTTGAGTCTACTGCTTAGGCTGAACCAATCTAAGCGCCTCCAGTTTGGCCCCGAATCTGCTTATGCTCTTCACGCGGAAAGCCGCACCGGCCCTGGAACCGCTGGTCAATCGATTAGGTGCGTTTTCGTAGCGACGATCACGCTGTTCCGGGTGGCGCGAGCCCGCCGCGCCCGCACACGCCGGGCAGAAGCCCGGCGGCAGCCTGGAAGGGCTGACCCCACTTGCTGCGTCTTCGGACCGGTATCGAAATGACTGGTAGAGCGTTTGGTCTTCGTGGACGTCTATATAGGAGTCAAATCCGCCGGCCGAGCCGGGAGTCTCGCCCGGCGCCTCCCCCCATACACACAAGGAGATCAGACGACAAGCGCCGAGAGCGCGACGTTTGTCGCTCCGGGGCGCTGCGGCAGGCAGGGCCGCGGCGGGCCGCTCTACCTACTCCTCGAAGAGCCCGATCTGCTCCTTGGCGGCCGCTTTGGGTCTCCTCTTCTTCAACGGGCTGCCCACCACCCCCAGTACTTCTACTGCGCGCAGCGCCATCCTCGGGATGAAGACGCGCTGCTGGTTGCTATAAGGGTCGGGAGGAATGATGGTGAAACCGTGCGGCTCGAGGGGCAGCAGGTTATTCGGCATCACGCCTTCCATCACCTCGCCGTCGCGGAACTCGAAGCTCATCCACAAGCCCTCCATCTTGGGCCGGGTGTTGAAGAGGCGGCGGGCGTCGGACGGCGTTTCGAAGTCGCGGACGAACGCCACCGTCTTAATCTCGTCGTAGGGGACGTTCGCCACGTTGCCTTGTGCGGAAAGCAGCTCGATCCCGGTAAGCTGAAGATAAGATTGAGGATTGACGTAACCCGACAGGGCTTCCTTGTCGAATCGCTGGATCACGGCCTTCTTGGTGGTCGAACCGGCCAAGCCCTTACCTCATTTTGGAACTAATGTTTCAAACATTTAGGCGCTTATTGTATCATTGGCGAGAGGCCCGGAGAGGTGACGGCGGATTCGCTCCATTTAGCTAACCCGATTGCCGCGTTTCTAAACTTTTGCCGCCTGGAAAAGGGCCTCGCCGAGCATTCGTTGGACGCATATTCCTCTGATCTGGAACGGTTTAACAAATTCCTGAAGGGCTCGCTCGCGCTGCCGGGGACGGAAGAACTGCGCGCCTACCTGGACCATTTGTACGCGTCTGGGCTAGGCAGCCGGTCGGTGGCGCGCCATGTGACTACCCTGCGCGGGTTCTTCGGATTCCTGTTACGCGAGGGGCTGATCTCGAGCGATCCCTCCGAGCATTTGCGCACCCCAAAGATGTGGCAGACCATCCCCAAGTTTCTGAATCTGGACCAGATTGAACGGCTGCTCGCCCTCCCCGACCGGTCTCGTCCCGCCGGCCTGCGCGACCGCGCCATGCTCGAACTGCTGTATGCCAGCGGACTGAGGGTTTCGGAATTGTGCGGGTTGGGCGTGAGCGATCTGAACCTGGAGATGGGCGTCCTCAGGACCACCGGAAAGGGAAACAAGCAGCGCCTGGTGCCGGTGGGGAAGGAAGCCATCCAGTCCGTCCGCGAGTATCTGAAGAGCGGCCGGGGAGCCCTGCTGAAGGGCCGCGCCAGCCGCTACCTGTTCGTAACGGCACGGGGCACGTCGATGACGCGCCAAGCCTTCTGGAAACTGCTGACCGGCTACGGAAAGCAGGCGGGCATGTTTCACGGGATCACGCCCCACGTGCTGCGACACAGCTTTGCCACGCACCTGTTGGAAGGCGGCGCCGATTTGCGCAGCGTGCAGGCGATGCTGGGGCACTCCGATATATCGACCACGCAGATCTATACCCACGTGGTCCGGTCCAGACTTCGGCAAACGGTAGAAGAACACCACCCCCGGGCGTGAGAGAGGCCCGGATGGGTCCGGGTATTTTGAAAAAACGATCGAAAGCGGTGCGATGAGCGATTACATCTTCATGCTCGAAAGCCATCTGAGCACGGAGCAGAGCCGCGCGGTGGAAGACGTGCAGGCGGCGGCTGCGCCTGCCAACGTCAACCTGTTCCTAACCGGCGGCGCCATGCGGGACATGCTGGCCGGGTTCCGCATCCGCGATCTCGATTTCGTGGTGGAAGGGAATGCCCTGAAGGTGGCCAAGGCAGTGGCGGAGAAGACCGGCGCGCGCGTGGTCTCGATCGACGAAAACCGAAAGTCGACCGAACTGGCGCTGGCCTCGGGCGTAACCATGCAGATCGCCATGTCGCGCCAGGAAAAGTACGCGCGCACCGGCGCCAAACCGCAGGTAACCCCCGCGACCATTCAAGAAGATCTGCGCGGCCGCGACTTTACCTGCAACGCCATCGCGCTTTCGCTGAACCGGGCTTCGCGCGGCCTGCTGCTCGATCCCATGAATGGACTGGCGGATATCGAGCGGCGCGAGCTGCGGCTGACCAGCCCGTACGGTTTTTATGACGACCCCTCCCGTCTGCTTCGGCTGATCCGCTTCCGCATCCGCCTGGGTTTCGCGGTGGAAGAGCGGACGCAGATGCAGGTAGCGAATGCCCGGGAATCCGAGGTGCAAAAGCTCATTCCGGCGCGCGCCCTCGGTGAAGAATTGCGGCACATCGCGGTTGAGGATAATCCCGGGGATAACCTCCGCGGACTCGAAGAAGCCGGTCTGCTGAGTCTCTTTTCACCTGCTCTGACCGGGCCGAAGCTGAACTTGCAGGGCATCGCTAAGTTCGAAAAGATCGCGCGCATTGTTCCCGACGAGCCGCGATTCCGCAATGCGCGCCGCGGGCCATTCTTTTATGCGCTAACGGAAAAACTATCGGCCAAAGAAGAACAGGCGCTCATCAAGGCGACGGAGCTGCGCAAACCCGAGGTCGACCTGTGGCAGAAGCTGCCGGCCCGGGCCAAGAAATTGGAATCGGCGCTGCGGTCCGCGCGCATTCGCAAGGCCTCGCAGGTGTACTTCATTGCCGTCAAGGCGGAGCCCGACGAGATCCTGTTCCTGCTGTACCATTCGGCGCTCAAGCCGGTGCAGGAACGGCTGCGCAACTATTTTCAAAAGTACATACCCACACTGCTCGAAGTCACGCCCGAAGAGTGGGCCGCCGTGGATGGCAAGAGCGGGCCCAAAGCCAAGAAGGCGCGGGAAGACTTCATCACCAACCGTCTGGACCGGCGCGTTCGGAAGCCGGCGCCGGCGCCCGAACCTCCTCCGCCGCCGGTGATGGAAGCGGTGAATGTGCGGCGCGGGCGGTGATAACGCCGCGTTTCCCTGTTTGAAGCTGGGCTGCGCTATGTTGGCCTCCCCGGTGCTCGCCTACGAAGTCAACTACCAGATCCTCAATTCGCCCGGCCCGGAGATCCGCTGGACCCGGCGCCCGAACCGGCCCCCACGTTCGCGATTGCGATTGGTTCTTCCGAAAATAACTACCGCGGCCTCACGTCTCTGCTCCTCGATTCAGTGAATTAGCGGCAGATTTCAGACTGACTGGGCGACAGCGAGTCGCAATTCCGAGCTTGCCTAATCTCCGTACGTGATGGCGAATCAGCC
>DATJAK010000174.1:0-6844 GCA_035516375.1 Bryobacteraceae bacterium | reverse complement strand
GCTTGCGAGCGTGGTGGCGCACGCGAACAGAAGAACGCGCAGGTCCGGCCGCGCGACCAGCCAGATGGGAAGCGAAGTGGGAAGCCGGACAGAAGCAAAGAAATCGATGCTGAAAAGAACCAGCAGCAGGCCGGCCGCTCCACCAATTAGCGCCAGCAAGAGGCTCTCCGTAATGAGCTGTTGAAAGAGCCGCCTCCGGCTGGCTCCGATGGCCAATCGGATGGCAATTTCGCGAGCCCTCGCCCGGCCGCGAGATAGCAGGATGTTAGCGACGTTGGCGCAGGCGATCAGCAAGACCGATATTGCGATGGCCAGCAGCACGGCCGAATCCACTGCGTTATCGGAGTTCATCGCGAAGCGCGCTCGCATTTCCGGCATCGCACGGACACCACGGCCGCGGTTGGTGGCGGGATAAGCCTGCTCCAGGTTGTGCGCGATGGCCTGAAGCTGAGCTTGGGCCTGTTCCGCGGTTTGGCCAGGGCCCAATCGGCCGTATACGTTCACCGAGAGTACGTCGCGCTGCTCCAGCTCTGTCTTTTGCCGTGGCCCAAATAGGGGCAGCGTGCCTATGGGGACGTAGAAATCCTCGTGTACGAATAGTTCCAGTCCGGGAAAAGTCTTGGGAGCGATGCCGATGACGGTGAACTGCATTTTGCTGAGACTGACCGTGCTCCCGATGACGGAGGGATCGCGGTTGAACTCCGATAGCCAAAGGGAATCGCTCAAGACGACGACGGGCCGGCGATCGTCATCGGCGCGGAAGGCACGGCCGAGCGCGGGCTGGATTTCGAGAACGTCGAAAAAGTTCGCGCTCACGCCGAGTCCGAGTTTGGGACGGGCCAGACTCTTGGGGTCCTTCGCGAAGCCAATCGGAATCGCGTACAAAGCCAGCAAGCCCGAGACGGCTTTGGTTTGGTTGCGGAAGTCGAGGTAGTCCGGATAGGAAATGGAGCCAAAAGGGTCGGACGGAGTGGTGCTCAGGACACGCACGATGCCGGAGGAATGCGGTACCGGCAGCGGGCGCAGCAGTAGTGCATCCACCAGGCTGAAGGTGGAGGTGTTGGCGCCGATGCCGATGGCGAGCGAGAGGATCGCGACCGCCGTGAAGCCGGGGCTGGCGGCGAGCATTCGCAGGCCGTAACGGATGTCGTTCCAAAGCGCGCGCATCGTATACCTGATAGCACTTGCTCTGCCAGCCAGTGGCGATGCGCCTCATCGAGTTGCAGTGCGACGGCCACCACGAGGTGTCGTCGATTGGGACCGCAATGTGCGGAATCGGACAGCTTTACGCGTGGGCCGGCTGCGGGATACCGGCCTTCTGGTACCAGGGCTTGGCGGTCTTGATGGCGGCATTGACGGCGTTGATGTTCTTTACGCCTTCATTGGCGAGCCAGTCTTCCAGCGCATTCACGCCCTGTTTAGCATAAATCGGGATGCCGTCTTTCCAGGTGGCTCGGCCGCAGAGCACCCCGGAATAGTCGGTGCCCGCTTCGGCGGCCATGTTGAGCGACTCGACGAACTGGGCGTTGCTCACGCCCGCACTAAGATAGATGAACGGCTTGGTGGCGACTTCGGCAGCGCGGCGGAAATGTCCCAGCGCTTCCTGGCGCGAATAAGCTTTCTGACCTTTATAGACGCTGCTGCCCTCGACGTAGTTGGCGTTGATCGGGACCTCGACTTTGAGGACGTCGATCCGATATTGCGGCTTGGAAAATTCCTGCATGCTTCCGATGACGACTTGCGGCTTGAGCTTGGCGAACTCGAAGCCTTTTTCGTCGCCGCCCTTGGGATCATAGCCGACGAACTCGCAGAAGAATGGAATCTGGTTCGCTTCGCATTCCGCGCCGATGCGTTCGATGAAGGCATGCTTGATGTCGTTGACCTGCGGGTCGTCGAAGGGGGTGTAGTAGAGCAGGATTTTCACGGCGTTCGCGCCCCAGTCGGCGATGCGCTTGACGGAGACGTGCGGCAGCAGGTCCGGCAGGCGGCCGGGTTTGGTATTGTCGTAGCCGCTTTCCTCGTAGGCCAGCAACAGGCCAGCGTTGGAGGAGCGCGCCTTGGCGGCGGGCAGGCCGTACTCCGGATCGAGCAGGATGGCGCTGGCATGCGGAGTCAGCACCTTGCTGACCGCGACTTTGAATTCGCTCATCATGGCGGAGGTGACCTGATCGGTGGAGATGCCTCGCGCGGCGGCGATGGCCTTTTGCAGGCTGCCGCGCTGGTCCATCGCGGCGGCGGCGATGATCCCGTCTTTGTTCGAGAGCGCTTTTAGGTGGCGGATTTTTCCTTCGGATAAGCTCATGGGTTCCTCTGGTTCTTCTATTGTCGCGCAGCGGCTGGCGGAGTTGGAGCACGCGGGGTGGGATCTGTTGACGGACCGGCGCGGTGAGGAGGCTCGCGAGGGCGCTTACTTCAACACGCCTGCGGCGCGGACCATGGCCGGATCGGCCTCGAAGCGGAGGCGCCCAATGCGGCGGGCCTCGTTTTGACGCATCAGTCGCTGGCTGTGGGCTTCGATTTCGGTATGTGAAAAAACGAACCCATCCTGAGCGGGATCGTAAGGAATTCCTTTGTGTTTGTGCGGTCTCGGCGAGTTCCTGGACTAGCTGGCGCTCGGTGGGAGTCTTGAGGTCGTATGCAGCGCGGAATTGTTCGCACCCGACGGGTGAACCTGGTTGGAGTGTGGCTAACCCTCCCGTGTTGCCTGCGAGCCGGTGCCGGCGCTACCCTGAAGTCATGCCGGAAGCCGTGACGACCGAGTCTATACCTCTCGTAACTGGGGCCGATGGTGTCATGCGTGTGCGCGGCACGCGTGTAACCCTAGACATCGTTTTGGCTGCATTTCGTGAGGGCGCGACTGCCGAAGAGATCGCCCAACAGTATCCCTCCGTTTCTCTCGCCGATGTGTATCAAGTGATCGGATATTATCTGCGACATTCGTCCGAATTGGAGCCTTATCTCGAGCAGCGAGGTCGGAAGAGTCGCGAGGTGAGAGCAGCGAATGAATCTAAGTGGCCGCCGGAATGCATCCGCGATCGCTTGCTGGCCCGGCGACAAACGTAGTGTTGCGTTGGCTGGCTGACGAGAACTTCAACAACGACATCCTGCGCGCGCTGTTCCGCAGAAGTCCTGAAATCGACGTCATCCGGGTGCAGGATGCCGGCTTGGGCGGCGCAGACGATGCGACCATCCTGGCGTGGGCCGCAGAACGCGACCGGGTTCTGTTGACTCACGACGTCTCTACAATCACGCTTCATGCCTACCAGCGCGCCGCCTCGGGCGCCCACATGCCCGGCGTGTTCGAACTCAGCCGTAGCGTGTCCGTCAGCGAGGCCGTCGAAGACATTGTGCTGCTGACGGAATGCAGTCACCTAGGCGAGTGGGAAGGCCAAGTCCGATACCTGCCGCTCCGCTGAGCGCGTCTGTCAGGCCTGGGTGGCGATTCTAGCGGAGTGATGATCAAAGGGCCCTCGAGCGGAGCCATGGCGTCGGGCGTGGAAATCGGCACGCTGATTGATCGGGCGGCCCTAAATCCGTAGGGGCGGACGCCCGAAGATTGCCGGCACTGGATTGACTGTGCGGCGAATCGCGGGCTGGTACAAGATGGGCATGTCCTCCGGGAAAATAGGGTGGGCCGATTCCAGGCTCACGGCAGGCCGGCGCGCGAGGGTTGGCTCCCTTGGAGATAATACCCAGAGGAGAGTCACTGATGGAGTTGGCGGAAAGATGAACCGAGGCTCCTAATTTTACTGCGTCCTTGTGAAAATTCCCCGGTTTGGCCACCGTTTCATAGCGCGCAGGCAACTTGAGCGGCTATTCCTCGACCTGCCAGATGCAGCCTTCCGTTACGTGACTGGGCGCGGGGATTGGCCTCCGTATTCTCTGCGCTCCTTTGTTGGCGGAGCCCGCAACTTTGATCATGTGGGGACCGCATTCCTTGACGAATTTTGGAGGTTGGGTTTACTTAGCCGGGGCACTCGGATACTCGATATTGGCTGCGGGTGCGGCCGCATCGCCCGTGCTCTCGCCGGGGATCGGCGTTTGCAGGAATTCGAGATCTTCTACACAGGCATGGATATCGACCGCGTGAGCGTCGAATGGTGCCAGCGCCATATTACCCCGGTGAATGACAGGTTTACTTTCTACCGAGCGGATTGTCTCAACCGTTCCTACAACCCGGAGGGCGCGACGGCTGCCGAAGTCTACGGTTTCCCGCACTCCGATGCGTCCTTCGATCTTATTCTGTTGACCTCCGTCATGACGCACCTTCTGGAACGCGACATGTATCATTACCTGGCTGAGGTGAGCCGGATGCTAGCTCCCGGCGGCGTGACCTATGCGTCGTTCTTCCTCTACGAATCCCTGGACGATGCAGCCGCTGGAGCCGTTCGCCACGGAATCCGCTTCCCATTTCCGCGTGCCAATAGTGCCGTCAATCGTGAAGATTTTCCGACCAACGCGGTGGCATATAGTGAACCCTACTTGCGTCGCGCCGTCGCGGAACTCGGGCTCGAAATAATTGAACCAACCCTGTATGGCGTCCAGGATGTTTTATTACTCGGCAAAGCCCCGAGAAAATGCGTCCAATCACAGCTGGAGCGAGGGTGGCACGAACTGGAAGACGGCTGCTGGCGATGGACCGAACGCGCATTTGCAGTGCGGCTCAGGCGAGTGGCGCCGGAACGCGCGACACTCCGATTCCGGTTTCACTTGCCAGCCGCGATCATGGACGAGTATAAACGCGTGCGCCTTAGCGCGCATGTTGAAGGCGTGCCATTGGTTTCAACCGAGTACGCCGCGCCCGGCGAACAACTCTATATTTGTCAGATTCCCGACCGGGTGTGGGTAGACGGAAGCGCTCTCATTCAGTTTGAACTTGACAAATCCATCCGGCCTTCGCCGAAGGATTGGCGAGAATTGGGACTGGTGGTGGCATTCGGGGTGTGCTCCGGTCCGTTAATACGTCGCCTAGAGCCGTTCGTTTTCACCCGATAGGTATTGAGCGCTCGTCACACGTGACGCATCTCTTGGTCCGCCGCCGGGCCGTAACGACGCTCGGCTTGTAGCCTGGGCGGGTTTAGTGACTGTTGGCGTCGCCATGGGTGGGGACGCGGCACGCACGAGTGTTTGCGCCACGCAGGCGGCGGTGGTAGGCGTTGGCGCGGGCGACGTCGCGGAGGATTTGCGCCTTCAACGCTTCGGCGCCGTCGAACTTGCGCTCCTCGCGGACCCAGCGAAGGAATTCGACTGAGATTTCGTTGGGGGCGGGATCGTCGAGAGGAGTGAGCAGGTAGGTTTCGATGCTGAGGCCGTGGCCGTTGAATGTCGGCCGGTAGCCGACATTGGTGATGGAGGGCCATTCGCGCGCGGTGTTGCGGTCGCGTGTGCGCGTTACGTAGACGCCGGTCTTGGGGAGAACTTCGGCGTCCGTTTGCAGATTGAGCGTGGGGACGGTCTGTTTGGCGCCTACACCGGCGCCGTGAACTACCGTGCCTTCGAGCGCGTAGGGGCGGCCCAGCATGCGGCAGGCCAGCGAAACACGTCCAGATTCAATGGCGTCGCGAATCGCGCTGCTGGAGATGATACGCTTCCGCCAGGTGACGGGAGCAACCACGTCGGTTTCGAAGCTGTACTTGCCGCCCAGCTGTTCGAGCGCGTCCACGTTACCCGCGGCGCGATAGCCGAAGCGGAAGTTGTCGCCCACCAGTACCGCGCGGGTTTTGAGTTTATCCACGAGAATGTCGCGCACGAAATCTTCGGGTGCGAGATGAGCAATCCCAGAGTCGAAGGGTAGAATCAGAACTTCGTCGATACCCCGTTGCTCGATGAGGCGGGCGCGTTGTTCGGGTGTGGTGAGCAGGCGCGGCGCGCGTTGGGGAGCCACTAGCTTGGTGGGGTGGGGGTGGAAGGTGACAGCGGCAGAGCGCCAGCCCTCGCCGCGGGCTATTTCGACTACCTGCCGCAGGATCTCCTGATGCCCCCGGTGGACGCCGTCGAAATTCCCGATGGTGATGGCGCAGGGGCCGAATTCGGCGGGAATTTCCGCGAGGGTGCGGTAAATCATGCCGGAACCTCGGGAATGGCGATTTCCAGGCCATCGTAGGCCAGGCGCACATGAGGCGGAAGCTGCTCCTCGGTGCGGGCGTGCGGAAGGTCGTGGCAGATGTGTGTGAAGAAGGCGCGCTTGGGTGCCAGCTTTTCGACCGACTGCAAGGACCGCTCGACGGTGGAGTGCGTGGGATGCGGCTTGTGGCGAAGCGCGTCCAGGAACAAAACGTCCAGACCGGTCAGCTGCTGCATGGATTCTTCCGGGATGTCGCTGTGGTCGGTCAGGTAGGCGGCATTGTGGAAACGAAAGCCGTGCACCGTGCCTTTACCGTGGCACAGGCGAATAGGCGTGAATTCCAGGCCGAACAAATCGATGGGGGATGCGTCGAAGACGTTGGTGACCAGGCGCGGGACCGACGATTCCGTTTTGTGGTTCGAGAAGACGTAGTGAAAACAGCGGCGGATGTTTTCGATGTGCTCAGCGGCGCCGTAAATCGGAATCACGCCACCCTGGCGGAAGTTGAGCGGGCGGACGTCATCGAGTCCCATGATGTGGTCGGCGTGCGAGTGAGTGAACAGAATGGCGTCGACGCGTTCGATGTGGGCGCGCAGGGCCTGCTGACGAAAATCAGGCGTGGTGTCGATCAGGATGCCATGGTCGCCATAGCGGACGTAGATGGATGGGCGCAGGCGCTGGTCGCGGGGATCGGTGGAGGTGCAGACAGCGCAATGGCAGCCGATGGTGGGGACGCCTACGCTGGTGCCGGAGCCCAGCACCGTGATGCGAACTGATTCG
>DATJAK010000173.1:0-10283 GCA_035516375.1 Bryobacteraceae bacterium | reverse complement strand
CGGTTGCGAGATTCACGAAGCCGCCGTGGTACGAGACACGCCCGTACCGCAGCAGCCGGGCCAGCAGAGCCAGACTACACGTGGCAATCGAGGCGTTGACGTATGGCTCCTGCCGATCGAGCGCCTCGGCAGCGCTGCATGCCGGCAGGGGATCCCGTTCATCCGCTCGCCGATGCGTGATCGAGGGGAAGAGTTCATGCACGCACGGCAGGCGTTTCGCGCGATCCTTATGATCCTTCCGCAAAGGCTGGCCGAGCACGAATTGCCCGCGATCCGCCAGGTTGCCAGTGTCCAGCCAATAGTGGAAGCGTCGTGATTTCAGGCTCACCACCCGAGCGATCGCCGCTCTCGCCGCTCGCGTGTCCACACATGACAGCAGAAAGTCGGAATCCGCGACATCCTGTCCGCAACGAACAAAGTGGGGTACAGCTTCCCATTCGAGTCCCCAAAACAGATTCAGCCGGTTGATCAGCACAACGGCCTTGTAGAGGCCGACCTCCGACCGGCTGAACGGTTGCGTCTCGGCACCCCTCCTTCACCGGCTCCGCGCCGCCGAAATCCATGTTGACACGGCGGCGAGCCCCCTCATGGGAGAATCCGGCACGTTCCAGCTTTTCCGTCTCCCGTTCGATGTGAAACTGGAGTTCGTCTTCCAGATCGCGCTCCATGCGGTTGCGCCGCACGACCGCGCGCAGCCGGTACAGAAGATCGCTGATCACCCGGGCCTCCTTTAGCTGGTTTCGAGTACTCCGCCCACCGCCATCACCAGCATTCGCCAGTTACGAGTCTCTGTGTCGAGTTGCCTGCGTCCAACCGACGTGATGCGGTAGTACTTGGCGCGCCGGTTGTTCTCGGTGACACTCCAGTCACCTTTGATCCATCCGCGGCCTTCCAGGCGGTGCAGTGCCGGATACAACGATCCCTGTTGCACCTGCAGAATATCGCTCGACATCTGCTGGATGCGCTGCGAGATGTCCCAACCATGCTGCGGTTCTAAAGCAATGCTCTTGAGGATCAACAGATCAAGAGTGCCCTGCGGAAGATCAATACGCTCAGTCGCCATATGTAGGCTACCCTGCTACTTCTGCAAAAGATATTACACCTGCTGATGTAGAAGTGCAAGGGGAACGAATCCTCCGTGATGAACTCAGCAACCCTGACGCGTAACGCCCGACGCTCTCCTTGGCCGTGCCGGTAGCCCGTTTCAGGCCCCAATCGGCGGAACGGCGACCACACGGCCAAGTGGCTCGTAAATGTAAATAGGAGTATAAAACTCTTAATATTCTGATATACACCAAATACGTGCACTGGTAGTAGATCCCGTGACGTGGCACAATTTGCACGCTTCAGATGACCACAGCGATGTGGGGCGACAGCGTTATGAAGAAAGCTACGATTCTATGTGCCTTGTTGTGGCTACTCATGCCGATCATCGTCTGCGCCCAGGCGGGCAGCTCCTCTTCGGCAACCAAGCTGGCATCGGGCAGCATCCGGTCGGTGGATGCATCCACCCTGGTGGTGAGGAGCGAGGCCAACGGAAAAGACGAAAACTTCACGTTTGTGCTGACCGCCCAGACGCGGAAAGAGGGAGACGTGGTCAGGGGCGCCGATGCCATCGTGCAATACCGCGTCGAGGGCGAGAAGAACATCGCCGTTTTCGTGCAGGCCAAGCCGGCGGAGCTGGAAACTCTCGAGTACGCCAAGAGCCAGATCAGCCTGGATGGCGAGCCGAAGGCGCACATCACCAGCGGTAACAACGTGGTGGTGGAAGGAAGCGGCACCAACCACGACAAGTTTCAGCACGACATTCTCCTTACGGCCACGCTGTTCGATTCCGCCGGCAGGGCCGTCGGCACGGCTACCGGCAGGCTTGAGGACCTGCAGGGCGGACACAGCGACAAGTATCAGCTTACCGGCACCGTCACCTCCACTACCTGGACGCGCGTGAGCGTGGTCATCTCCAACGTCACCGAGCACGTGCAGCGGGCGCCGGGCGAGAAGAAAAAGGAAGAATAGATGAAACGCCAAAGCAGGATTCGCTGCCTGCCGCTTCTGATCGCGGCGGCTCTCCTTCCGCCCGCCGTCACGCAGGTCGACCGGTCTTCCATCGCGGGCACGGTGACCGACGCCAATGGGGGCCGGGTTCCGGGCGCGAAGGTCACCGCCATCCAATCGGCCACCGGCCTGGAACGGACCACGGAAACGTCGCCGCAGGGGACCTACATGATCGACAGCCTGCCCATCGGGCAATATACCGTGACCGTCCGCAAGACCGGATTCGTCCAAGTCCGCTTCGAAAACGTCGACCAGGGCATCGGCGAAGCGCGCGTCCTCAACGCCCAGTTGCAGGTGGCGGGGATCGATCAAACCGTCACCGTGTCCGAGCCGCTGGTGCGCCTGGAGCCGGCTACCGCCACGGTGGGCGCGCCGGTGGAGCAGGCCGCGCTTGAGGAACTCCCCCTGAACGGACGCAACTGGACCGCCCTCAGCGTGCTGGCGCCCGGCGCCATCGATAACGGCGCTTGCGACCAGCGCACCATCCGCTTCGCCGGTCACGGAATGGGCGACAACGATTACCTGTTCGACGCCATCGATGCCACCGGCATTTACAACCAGGAGCAGAAAGAGTACGTGCGGCTGGCCATCCCCCTCGATTCCATCGCGCAGTTCCAGGTGCAGTCGCAGAATTTCAGCGCCGATGTCGGCATGACGCCCGGCGGCCAGGTCTCGGTGGCATCGGCCTCGGGCGCCAACAACTTCCACGGCGGCCTGTTCGAGTATTACCGGAGCGATGTGTTCGACGCCCGCGCACCGTGGGACGGCGCTTCGCCGAATTCATTCCTGCTGAACCAGTTCGGCGGCTCTCTCAGCGGACCCATCGTGTCCAATCGCACCTTCTTCTTTGCCAACTATGAAGGTTTGCGGCAGCACCTCGCACAGGTGCAGATCGGGCTCGTGCCGAGCCCATCGTTCGATACACAGGTCGAGGCTCAATCGCCGGCGTTGGCGCTGATCCTCGCGGCTTATCCGCAGGGAACCTCGCCCACGTCGAATTCCCAGGTGTGGAACTACGTGGCGGGAGCCAACCAGGTGGACAACGAAGATTCGGGCATGCTCCGCCTCGATCACCACTTCACCGACCGCAGCACAGCTTTCCTGCGCTACAGCGCCGACGAAGCGGTCTACAGCATTCCCACAGGCGTGCTGACGGCGCGCTCCAACACTGATTCCAAATTGAAAAACGGTGTAGTCGAATTCCTGCACGTGTTTTCCACTTCGCTGGTCAACGAGGCCAAGTTCGGCATCAACCAAGTCACCACGCACACGGCGAACGTTTCCGGAACCCCGTGGAGCGTGAGCGTTTCCAACCTGAGCGCTCTAACCGGCACGTCTACCACCGATCAGCACAACACTTCCTTCAACTACCTCGACGACCTGACCTGGAGCAAGGGCCGCCACGTGCTCAAATTCGGCGTGGAGATCAAACCCATTCAGATGAACGTCGGCAACTCCGCCAGCGGCTCGCTCACCTACACGTCGCTGAACAACTTTCTCGGCAATGTTATGGACAGCGCCAGTTATACGTCCACGTTGCCGCTCCAGCGGCTGCGCAAAGTCGAGGCTTTCGCCTACGCCAACGACCAGATCAAGCTCACCCCCAACCTGACGGTCAACCTGGGTGTGCGCTACATCTTCTTCAACGTATTTCACGAAATCAAGATGCAGGCGATCCCGTTCGACCTGGCCACCTGCGGCGGGTATTGCGCGGCCGGCAGCCCGTTCAATTTTCCGCGGCACGCCGATTTCGACCCGCGCGTGGGGATCGCCTGGTCCCACGGCAAGACGGTCTTGCGCACCGGCGTGGGCATTTATCACGGCGACGGCGAGGAAGACGATCAGGACTGGCCGATTTCCAACAGCATCCTGGCGTACTCCCTGTCTTCCGTGACTTCGAAAGGGTTGAGTTATCCCATCGGTTCGTTCCTCGCCAATACCACCGGCACGATCTCGCCCAGGGATTTGTATCGCGACCGCAAGGACATGTACGTGGCCGCCTGGACCGCATCCATTCAGCGGAGCCTTCCCGGGAACATCGTCGGCACGGCTTCCTACATGGGCAACAAGGGGACGAACGTGTTGACCACGTCCTACGTGAACACCGTCAACCCGCTGACCGGCGTGCAACCCTATCCGCAATACGGTGTCATCTCCTGGCGCGGCAACGACAGCAACAGCAACTTTAACGCCGTCCAGTTGAACGCGCGGCGCGCCTTCCAGAAGGGCTTCCTGTTATCGACCAACTATATGTGGTCGCATTCCATCAACGACGACGGTATCGGCGGCGCGGAATCCGACAAGCCGCAGAATGTCTTCTGCCGCGCCTGCCAGCGAGCTTCGAGCGACGACGACGTTCGCCAGGTGTTCAACGCTTCCGCTATTTACGAACTGCCCTTCGGCGTCGGCAAGCGTGCCCTTGCGAAGCCCGGCGCCGCGCGCGCGATTCTCGGCGGATGGCAACTGAGCGGGATCGCCACGGCCCGCACCGGGCTGCCGGTGAACGTGGTCATCACCCGCTCCAATTCTTCGGTTCCACAGCAGTACGCCGTATCAAGCGTCGAGCGCCCCAACCTGGTCCCGGGCGTTTCGCTGATTCCGCCGGGCGGACAGACGCCCAACGACTGGATCAATGCGGCCGCGTTCTCCACTCCCGCCAACGGCACGTATGGCAACGCCGGCCGCAACCTGGTGCGGGCGCCGGAATTATGGCAGATGGATATGGCGCTGGCCAAGAAGATCGGGTTGACGGAGCGGGTCCACGCCGAATTCCGCGCCGAGGCGTTCAACCTGTTCAACCGCGCGCAGTTCGGCGCCCCGTCGACGAACCTCTCTTCGCCGCTCAGCTTCGGCGTCATCACCACCCTGGTGAATCAGACCGCCACGGGAAGTGGAACGCCCCGGCAGTTGCAACTGGCGCTGCGCATTTCGTTTTGAGTGCCGCCGCGGGCTTCGTTGCACCGCCCTTGTATGCATGTTAACAGTTAGACGAAGTCGCCACGGAAAACAAAGGAGGCCCTGCACCATGCGTTTTCCGGCTTTCATTCTTGCCGCTGGACTGACCGGCGCTCTCGGGTTCAGCGTGGTGGCCTGCCATCCGGCCGCCAAAACAGACATGGAAACCCTCGAGTATGCCAGGAGCATGATCAGCCTGGATGGCGAGCCGACCGCGCGTGTAATCGGCGGCGATCAGGTGGAGGTAATCGGGCTGGCCACCAATCACGATAAATTCCAGCACGACGTGTTTTTCACCGCCGCGCTGTTCGACGCCGGCGGCAAGCAAGTTGGCAGCGCGACCGGCAAGCTGGAGGATTGGCCGGCCGGCCACCGGGGCGCTTATAAGCTGCTGGGCTCGACGAAGTCCCCCAACTGGTCGCGCGTCACCGTGGTCGTGTCCAATGTCTACGAACACGTGATTGGCCAGCCCGAGCAATGAAGAATTGGTCACAGTCAGGAACGCAGGCGCAACCGCCTGCGCCAGCAAAGCGGAGCAACAGTCTAGGGCCCTGGTGGGTCAGGCATTCAGCCTGTCGGAACTTTTGCCACGGGCTGCTTTGCCTGGCAGCCATGTTAGCCGCGTCGATGGCCGCCCTGGTGCAAGCTGATGCCGCGCCGGGCGCTTACGAACTTCGGGTCCAAATTCCCGCTGGTTTTCGAAAGGGCCAGGCGGCCTCACTGATCCTCAACGTTCGCAGAGCCGGCCGGCCGGCCGACGATGCTTTCGCCTGCCTGGCTCCGGTACCGGTGTTCGTCAGCGATCCGGACGACATCGATCCCACGCCCGCCGTAGGGGCCGATCTCGGGTCCGCCTCCGATCCCGCCGCCGCGCTCGCCTGCGTGTCGGCCATCGCGGCCGTTCGCACCGCGCCCGGCGTCTATCAATTCAATTGGGAGCCCGATACCGCCGGACGTGTCCACCTGCGGTTCACCGTGGGCGACAGCCGCCTCGACGTGCCGGTGGACGTGGCGAGTGCGCCGCCCAACTTCGCCGTCCTGGTGGGCTTTACGCTTCTCATCGGCGCCACCTGGATGACCGCGGCCCATATCCGCCGCCGGCGGCGCCGGGTGGGGCGGGCGTGAATCTCCTGGCAGTCCCTTGTATAAAGGCTGTGCTGCGCAGCCGCCTCTATCCGGCGGTGTTCGAATGGATCACGGCCGCCACCCTGGCGGCGTTGCTGCTCTGGACTCTGTTCGGGCCCAACAACGGCTGCCAGAATTTCGGCATGGCGCTGATTTGGACCATATGGTGGCCGCTGCTGCCGCTTTCGTTCCTTCTATTGGGGCGATTCTGGTGCGCCGTTTGCCCCTTCGCCTGGGTGACCGACCGGGTGCGCCAGGCCGTGGGAGTGGAACTCCCGGTCCCGCCCGCACTGCGCCGCTACGGCGCCTGGACTATTGCCGGTCTGTTCATTCTGGTCACCTATATCGACCAAATCTGGAGCTTCGATCGCGACACGCGCCGCACGGGCTACCTGTTGCTGGCAATTTTGGCCGCGGCGGTTTTTTTCGGCGCTTTTTTCGAACGCCGCACGTTCTGCCGGCATGTCTGCTTCCTGGGCGCTTTCGCCGCTAACTACAGCCGCGCCGGCATCTTGGAAATACGTGCCGATCAGGACCGTTGCCACGAATGTTCCACCCAGGCCTGCTACCGCGGCAGCCCGGATAACCCCGGCTGTCCGGTCTTTCTGTTCCCGCCCCAAGTGGAGGATTCCGGCACGTGCCAGCTCTGCGCCAACTGCGTGAAAGACTGCCCGCACGACGCCATCCGGCTGACCCTCCGCGCGCCGGCCTCGGAGCTGTGGAGCGTCCGCGAGCCTCGCCCGGCCGACGCGGTCCTGGCGGCTATCGTCGCCGGCGCCGTGCTGCTCGAGCATTTTGTCATGCTGCCCGGCTGGAATGGCCTGGTTGTGGCGTCCGGGGCATGGCTCGGCGTCGATCCGTACGTCAATTTCCGGCTGGTGTTTTCCGCGCTGGTGACGCTGTTCCTGGTGACACCGCTGGCGGCATTGGCGCTGGCCGCTTGGTGCTCCCAAGGGTTGGCGGGGCATGCGAGCCGGGCGGAGTTCAAACGCAATTTTTCCTGGTTCGGCTACGCGCTTGTCCCACTGGCCCTAGCCGGCCACCTGGCGTACGGTCTGGGCCGCCTGCTGATGTGGTCGCGCACGCTGCCGTACGCCGCAGCAGCCACGGTGGGCTGGTTTCCCCCCAATCAAGGCGGCGCGTGGATGTCGCAATCCCACACCTTGCGCCTCGAAAGCATGGTGATGCTGCTGGGCGGCGCCGTGTCCTTCGACGTGGCGTTCCGCATCGTGCGCAAGCAGCGGTGGCGGGCCTTCTGGGTCGGGCTGCCTCATTTTCTGTGCCTGGTTTCTCTGCTGGCCGCCAACCTCCACGCGGTGGTTTGAAACGGTCGTATGCAGATATCCGTGTGGGGCGGACCCCTGGTCCGCAGTCGACGCCCTAGTCGGCTTTCTTGAACCACCCCGCCCCATAGTGGGGTTTTTCTGCTCCGATCCGGCATTCGAAACCATTGAAAAACTTGTAAGCTACAAATTTTGGATGTTTTATCTATATCTTGGTCCAAATCCATGCCGGCGAGCCACCTAATTGGCCATTGATAATATTGGAGCGGCCGCGCGCTCCGACAACTACGCCTACTAAGGCGAATGGCGACTAAACGGCCACTGTGATCTTCGGGAATCGAAAAGGTGATTCCGCCAGCATGTCTTGTCTTCCGCCTGATGTTTGGGTCCTTCCAGAACGTCGGAAAAGGGCCGGTGGAACGGCGGCGAAATCTCACGCTTTGGGGCACTCCAAAAAGTAGTTGTTGCTGGTTCAGGAATCCATTCTTCACGATCTGAAGCGTCACGGCTTCGATTTGGTGTCCGTGACCGAACCGGACCTTTGCGGTGACGATGCTTCACGGAAATTGATGCGGCAAATCATGGGTGCCTTTCATGAATACGAGAAGGCGATGATCGTTGTGAAATTGAAAGCGGCAAGACAGCGGACGAAAACGAAGCGTGGCCGGTGTGAAGGCCGGAAACCTTACGGATTTTATCCGGGCGAAACTGAAACCCTGGAACGTATGAAGGAACTTTCCGAATCGGGAATGACGGCCACGGACATCGCCGCCACGCTTCGAGCGGAAGGCCGTAAGACGAGAAACTGTGGCGAGTGGCTGCAGCCCACGGTCAGCAAGATTTTGAATCGTGAGAAATCGTGACAAGGATGCAATGCTGGAAAGGTCAGCTTTTCGGCGTTGCCTCTTGGGACACCAGATTGCAGATACAATTTGCACATGGACCTGTTTTGCGGCAGGACGCCGAAGATCACTGCTATGCTCCTGTTCGGCGTAGTTGCGGGCGTATTCCCGCCCTACGGCTTTGCTCAAAGTAGGCCACCAGATGTTGCCGCAATCCTTGCCAACGTCAGTCGAACGTACAAGAACCTCAACCAGTACACATTTCATGCGACGGTCACGGAGGAAACACGCACTAACGGAGCAAAGGCCGTTACCAAAGCCGTAATTGTGGTCGCAGTGCAAAGGCCGGAACGCATACGATTTGATGTGAAACGGAAGCGGCTCCACGCAGTTCACCGGAATGTATGTGGGCGATGAAGTTGCGGTGTCAGACGGGACCGATTTCTTCCTGTACCTGCCGAAATTCAACCAATACACCAAGACGCCACTTCGGTTGAGCAGTTCAACCCAATCCAACCGCCAGCCGGTTAGTCCGATGGGCACGGTCCCGGCATTCATCGACCACGTGGAAGGCGTGTTCCTTGACTGGTACAAAGTGGTCGGAGCAAGTGCAGACCACGCACATTTCATCGGAGACGAATCAGTAAGTGTTGACGGCCGACCTGTGAGTTGCCACGTCGTAGAGATTAAGTACGAGCCGCCTTTTCCGAAGCGCACTATATGGGTGGACAAGAGCCGATCTGTGGTGCTGAGAGAAGTCATGGATTCGCAGAATCCACAGAACTTGCCCTCGTTGACGAAAACTACGGCTTTTTCTGCCGCTCAGTTCGGCCCACCAATCAGAGACGATGTATTCGTGTTTTCAGCACCTGCCGGTGCGAAATTGGTGAATGCTTTCGGCCAGAAATGACCGGAGCATGGTTGCGCAGGTCACCCCCGGCCTAAAGAATCGCACCAGTGGCCCCGCATTGCGTTCCACGGGCATTCTGTTGCAGTAGTGAAACAGGAAATCCGTTCTCCCTGGATAGGCCATGTGGATTCTTCGCTGATCGGCCCCGTAGACCGTCAACCGGGCATAAATTTTTCTTTCCGCAATTGTAAAGTTGCGGAAAGCATGTCGGATTCCGCACCCGGCACGAGGATGGCACGGGCGACGTTCATTCTGGTGAACGATGAGGAATGGCGGTAGTATGAGCGTGGATGAACTTCTTGATTCGGGCTGCTGTTGCGCTTGCCATCATTCCTGGTATCGGAGTCTGCCAAACAACGAATAAGCCAGCGGCCTCAGAAATCGCCCCAACCCGAATCGTTGGGGTCCGGTATCCACGTCTCGCCCTTCTTGCCGTAGTTCAGGGCCGGGTAGAACTGGAAGCACTGCTCTCCACTGATGGGACGGTCAAAAAGGTCAAAGTCATTTCCGGCCACCCTCTTTTCAACGACGCTGCCAAGAAATCACTGGAGCGCTGGCGCTTCGCAGGTTGCACTCCCACGGCTGCTTCTTGCACAACGAGGGTCACGTTTGTTTTCGTGCTCGAAAAAGGCATCTGTGATATTGACCAATGCCCGAACGATCTTCAGATTGATCTACCGGGTACGGTGACGATCACGTCGAAACCGGTACGAGCCGTCGTGAACTGAATGACTTCTGGAGTGCTCCCCGGCAAAAACCACAGTGAAATCTGAAATGGAGTCCTCCCCGGTCAACCTTTCTGAAAGAACCGGAGCGTGGAGAAGTGCGGGAAGGGATTCCTTACGCCAACATCCCGGCTGGCACTTCCGGCGACGGTTGTTCAGTTAGACACAGCTTGAGCGGCCCGAATCAGTTCCACCCGAAAAGGCAAGCAAAGTGCATTCGGAGCGTTGCAAACCCCCGCAACCAAACCGTGTTCGCCGGCGGGTGGATCGGGCGACCAGCCCGTGGCGATCCAGCACCGCGTGGATGGTGCTGGTGGCCGGGATTTTGACGCCGTGCGGCAATCGTCGCACCAGGCGCTCGCGGATTTTGCGTGCTCCCCAACTGGGT
>DATJAK010000172.1:0-22427 GCA_035516375.1 Bryobacteraceae bacterium | reverse complement strand
GGCTGCCACCTGGGTTTTGGCTGCGGCGGAAATAAAGATCCCCCAGAACAGGGCGCCGCACAGAAAAAGACAGGTGGAAATCCCCAGAACCAGGACGCTGCCGCGAAACGGCACATCGAAGATGAGCACCCCAAGCACCAAGGCGATCGTTGCATCCGTGATCCCAACGACGAAATACGCCCCCATCTTTCCCAGCACGATCTCGGCGGGCCGCAGCGGCGTGGAGAGGATCTGCTCCATCGTCCCGTTGTCCCACTCGCGGGCGATGGTTAATGACGTCAACTGCCCGGCGATGATCATCAGAATGACCGCGATGAGTCCGGGCACCACGTAATTCTTCGATTCGAGCGAGCTGTTGTACCAAACCCGCATGCGCGCATCGACGGGTGGTGGCGGGCGGCGTCCCGTGCGGCGGTTGAGCATGTCCGTTCGAACGTCCGCGGAAAAGATCTGCACCAGGCTTTCGGCATAGCCCATGGCGATTGCAGCCGTGTTCGAATCGCTGCCGTCCACTAGAATCTGCACGGTGGCCCCGCGCCCCGACCGCAAGTCCTTGCCGAAATCGCGTGGGATCACAATGCCCACCAGGATCTTGTTGGAATCGATGCCGCGCTCGATCGCCCGGTAGTTGTTCACAAAGCCATCCACCTGGAAATAGCGCGAGCCTTGGAATTGCCGCATCAGGCTGCGGCTGGCTTCGGTCCCATCCTGGTCGTAGATCAACGTGCGGATGTGATCCACATCCAGGCTCAAGGCGTAGCCGTAAAGCAGCAGCATCATCACGGGCATGGCCAGCGCCATGGTAAGGCTGCGCGTATCGCGCGTGATGTGGTGCAGTTCTTTTACGAACATCGCCTTGGTTCGCCGGTAGCTCATGCCACTTTGCGCTCCTCCGCTTCGATCAAGCCCACGAAAACGTCCTCCAAAGAAGGCGTGATTTGATCCAGGTGCCGGATCTCGATCCGCTTTTCCGCCAGCGTCTGGCGAATGCGGTCCATGCTGGCGGGGACGTCATCCACCACTACATGCAACCCGCCTCCGAACACCGCGATGTCCAGTACGCCGGGCAGTTGCTCTACCGCGCGCATGGTGTCGAGTGGCGCGGAAGTGTCGAGGCGCAACAATTTGTGCGTCTGCAGGTCGTGTTTCAGCTCCGCTGGCGCGCCCAGCGCGATGATCTTGCCGCGGTACATGAGTGCCACGCGGTCGCAGTATTCGGCTTCGTCCATGTAATGCGTGGTGACGAAAATGGTGTGGCCGGTGCGCGCCAGGTCGCGGATTAAATCCCAGAACGCGGCGCGGGCAATGGGATCTACTCCCGACGTCGGTTCGTCCAGAAACACGATCGGCGGGTCATGCAGAATCGCGCAGCCCAGCGCCAGCCGCTGTTTCCAACCGCCTGAAAGCGTCGCGGTCAGCGCGTTCCGCCGCTCGGTGATATTGGCCATCTGCAGCACGTAATCTTTGCGCGCCTGGCGGCGTTCTTTGGGCACACCGTACATGCCTGTGAAGAAATCGATATTCTGCTCGACCGAAAGATCGTCGTAGAGCGAGAACTTCTGCGACATGTAGCCAATGTTGCGGCGCACCTGCTCCGGATTGGTGCCCACGTCGCAATCCGCCACGGAAGCCCTCCCGGACGTGGGCGTAAGCAACCCGCACAGCACGCGGATGGTGGTCGACTTTCCCGCTCCGTTCGGGCCGAGGAAGCCGAAGATCTCGCCCTTCCGTACGGTCAGCGAGACGTGATCCACCGCCACGAACGAGCCGAACGTCTTTACCAGGTCGTGTATCACCACCGCGGATTCGCTCATCGTGCCTCCAAAGCTTCCGCCTCGCGGATGGTTTTTACGAATGCGCCCTCTAAGTTAACCGCTCCCGTGGCTTGCCGCAGCGCCTCCGGTGCATCGCATCGAATCAGCCTTCCGCGATGCATCAAGCCCACGCGGTTGCATCGCTCCGCTTCATCTAAATATGCAGTGGTCATCAGAATGGTGATCCCGTCTTTCAACAGTTGATAGAGGATCGTCCAAAAATCGCGGCGCGAGACCGGGTCCACACCGTTCGTCGGTTCGTCCAGCAGCAGGATCTGCGGGCGGTGCAACAGGGTGCACATCAGCGCCAGCTTCTGTTTCATGCCGCCCGAGAGGCGCGAGGCCTGCCGCTCGCGAAACGGCTCCATCCGTGTCATGCGGAGCAGTTCGGTTTCGAGTTGGCTGCGCTGCGCGCCCACGATGCCGAACAGGTCGCCGTAGAAGTTCATGTTCTCTTCCACGGTCAGATCGCCGTAGAGCCCGAACCGCTGCGCCATGTACCCGATCTGGTCTTTCACTGCCTGCGGTTCGCGGGCCACGTCATGCCCGGCCACCACCGCTCTGCCTTCGGTCGGATTGATCAGCCCGCCGAGCATGCGGAGGGTGGTCGTCTTGCCCGCGCCATCCGGTCCCACCAAGCCGAAGATCTCGCCCGCAGCCACGCTCAGGTCGAGATGATCCACCGCCGTCAGCTCGCCGAAGCGGCGCGTCAACCCATGCGTTTCGATGATCGCTGGCATATTCTATTCCAGGACGATTTGGGCGTCCGCCGGCATGTTCGATTTCAGCTCGTGCTGCGGATTCTCAACTTCGATCTTGATGCGGTAAACCAACTTGACGCGCTCCTGCTCGGTCTGAATCTGCTTGGGGGTAAACTCCGCTTCGGAGGCGATGAAGCTGATGCGTCCGTTGTAAACTTTGCCCGGGTAAGAGTCGGTCGTCACCGTGGCTTTCGAGCCGATCTTCACTCGCCCGAGGTCCGTTTCGTTGATGTAGCCGCGTAGCCAGGGATGGTCGATATCGCCAACCGTAACCACGGTTGCACCCGCAGCCAGCACTTCACCGGGATCGGCCGACTTCACCAGCACCACTCCATCCACCGGTGAAGTAGCCACTGTGTCGGCAAGCTGCGAATCGATCAGCGCCACGCTGGCTTTGGACTTCGCGATTTCCGCTTTCCGCGTAGCCAGTTCCTGCTGGCGCCGCTTCATTTCGAGGCTGTTCGCTTCGGCCATTTTGAGCGCCGCCCGTGCCCGTTCCACCAGTGCCACCTGCGCGTTGATCTGCTCCACGCGCGGGCCGGCCAGCACCAGCGCTTCGCGTTCCTTGGCCTGGCTCAGCGCTGCCTCGGCGCTTTCAAAACGGTTGCGATACTGATCGAATTGCGCCGTCGAGATGTCGTCGTTCTTGTACAGGACTTGCGCGCGATCCCAGTCTTTCTTGGCCCGCTCGACTTCCGAGGCCGCCGAATCCACCGCCGCCTTGGCATCGAGTTTTTCCTGGGGCCGCGCGCCGTTCCGCATTTCCGCCAGGCGCGCTTCCATCGAAGCCAGGTCTGCGCGTTTCTGCTCCACATCGGCTGCCAACGTGTCCTTCTGCCATTCGAGCGACGTCTCGGCCTGCGCCAGTTGGTCCCTCGAGGATTCTTCGCCGGCCGCCTCGCGCTCGCGTTGCGCCACCAACTGGTCGCGATCCAGCCGCGCGATGATCTGTCCCTTTTTCACCGTGTCACCCTCATCCACCGTTCGCTCAATGAGCCGCCCGGCCGTTTTGAACCCGATAGCCACTTCGGTCAACTCAATGTTGCCGGAAATCTTTAACTTGTTGTCTCCATCGTGCGACGATCCGCGCCAGAGGTATACGCCCCCGCCGGCCGCAGCCACCAGCAAGATGAACAATATGAGTTTCTTCATCACTCTCTCCGATTACTGTATGGCCCGCCGCACCGTGCCCATCGCTTGTGCCAGGTCGATTCGCGCCAGGTTGTGGTTGTAGAGCGCGGCCGTCTGATTCTCCCGCGCCCGCTCCAGACGCGTCTGCGCGTCGGTCACTTCCAGGTTGATGGCGACACCCGCATCGTACCGGCGCCGCGCCTGCGTCAGCTCATTTTGCGCCAGTTCCAACCCCTCCTGCGCCACTTTGACCTCTTCTTCCGCGGAACTCAGGCTGTCCAACGCCAGCCGCACGTCCAACTCGATCTGTTCTTTCAGGTCGTTGGTACGGATCGTCTCGGACCGGTATTGCGAATCCGATTCGGCGCGACGAGCTTCCTTCCGCCCGCCATCAAATATGGGAACGCGCACCGAAATCCCAATGGTACGCGTCGGCACTGTGTTGGAAAAGCTCGGACCGTTATCGCCGTAGTCGCCAAAAGCCGAAACCGAAGGCAACCGCTCCATCTTGGTAGCGCTCGCCGAGAGGCGGCTGTTGTCTTCCCGGTCTCTCTGGGCCCTCAGATCGGGACGATCGTGCAGCGCCTGGGCCTTGGCCTGTTCGATCGTGATCGGGTCCACCGCCACGTAGGACAATTTGTCGGTGAGCCGCAGTTCCGTATCGAGCCGCATGTCCATGGCGCGCAGCAGATCCAGGTGGGCGCGGCGGCGATTGTTCCGCGCCACCAGCAACTGCTGCCGGTCGTTCGAAAGCTGCACGCGGGCCCGCGTGATCTCGATGCCGGTGCCCGTGCCCGCCTCCTTCAACTGCTCGGCCTGCTTTTCCACCGCCTCGGAAAGCGCCACGTTGGCTTCCGCAGTCTCGACGTCGGTTTCCGCTTTCACCGCTGCCAGATAGGCATGCGCCACTCGCCCCGCTACCTGCTCATCCGTCGAGCTGGCATCCGATTTGGCCGCGGTGACCCCCACTTTCGACGCCTGATACCGGCGGATCGAGCTGAAATCGAAAACGGTTTGCGTTGCGCTGACGCGAGCATCCATGGTGCTGAAGGGCCCAACGAACGTTGGAAACGAGAAGCCCGGAATCAGAACGGGCAATTGAAACTTGAATCCGTAAGCCGCCAGGTTGGCGGTCAGGTTCCGGTCGCTGAACGCCCCCTCCAGGTCGGGAAGCAGCGCCGCGCGCGCCTCGCCGGACCGCGCCTGCGCCTGCCGCACGCTTTCGCCCGCCAACTGCACGTTGGTATTCCCTTCCGGCGACGTTGCAATCTCCACCGCCCGCTTCATGCTCAATTCGAGCGGCGCACGATCCTGCGCCAGCGCCAGCGAGCTGGCCAGCATCACCAGCCACGTCCGCGTCATTGCTTCACCTCCGCTGTGATCCTAGCCTCTTCCGTGGCGGGCGCCAGGAAGCCCGCGCTGAGAAAGGCGTGCAGCCTGCGGATGAGGCACGCGAAATCCGGAGTATCCCCCTGAATCCCCTGCGTCGCCAGCCCGCCAGACGCGGACATTGCTCTGCTCATTGCTCCAAACATGAATTGCGCTCTCCAGTGCAACTCCCCGTCCGACAACTGGTCGAGCGAACGGCGAAGTGCTTTTAAGAAGTACGCGACGGTGGGCTGAAAATGTTTCGCAACGATTGACTGTAACAGACCTTCGCCCTGCATCCGGCCCATCAACTGAACGAATTGTGGATTCTGCTCGGCCAGCTGGATCATCGGCGACAGGAATGCATCCAGGATTTTATCGACAGCCACCGGCGCCGATCCCGCTTCTCGCTCCAAGGCGTTGAGCTGCTCGATCCGCTCCTCATTGACGGCCGTGACTTTCCGCGCAATCACATGATCCAAAAGCTCTTCCTTCGATCCAAAGTGATAGTGGACGGAGGCCAGATTCACTCCTGCCTCGGCGATGATTTGGCGCAGCGAGGTGGCGGCAAACCCCTGAGAGGCGATCAAGCGTTCCGCCGTGTCCAAGAGCTTCTGCTTCGTGTCCGACATAATCAAACGAATGATTGAATTATACGTATGACTCACACTGGGCGTCAAGTTCTTTTGCTATCAGTAAATCCAAAGGAGGTTTGCTCCGGCTAAGATACGAAATGGGCTTTGCGCCGGTTCAATGCCGCTGGCGGCCGACGCCACTTGCAAACACTGATGCCGAATTCTGGACAACACTTTGTGGCCATCATCGGAGGCGCGATTGCCGGTTCCGTCGCCGCCGAAACCCTGGCCGAGCACGGGATCCGCGTGGCCATCGTCGAACAAAATCCGAGGCCTTACGGAAAGGTCGAGGACGGCTTGCCGCGTTGGCATAAAGAGCAGCGTCAGCAGGAATATGCCCGCATTGACGCGCGCCTGAAAAAGCCCGGTGTGGACTTCATTCCATCCACCAAGCTCGGTCGCGATATCGAGTTTGACGACTTCTCGAACAATTGGGGATTCTCGGCCGTGATCCTGGCCAACGGCGCGTGGCGCGACCGCGAGCTGGCGCTGCCCGGCGCTGCTGATTTCCTCAACAAAGGTCTGGTGTATCAAAACCCCTTCATCTACTGGTACAACCACAAAAACGAGAAAAGCTACACAGGTCCGCAATATGCCGCCCCGGACGAAACACTGATTCTGGGCGGGGGGTTGGCATCGATCGACGTGGCCAAGGTGCTGCAACTGGAAAACTACGAGCGCGCGCTGCGGGCCCGCGGCTTGGAAACCGATCTGCACGAACTCGAGCGGAAGGGCGTCCCGGCAGTCTGCAAAAGGTGTGGGCTCAATCCGGAGGATCTTGGGATCAAAGGATGCCTTCTGCTCTATCGCCGCCGCGAGCAGGACATGCCGCTGGCCCAACCTCCCGACAATGCCACGCCCGATCAAATCGCGAAAACCGAAACCGTCCGCCAGAAGATGCTGCGGCTGGCGCAAGAGAAGTACCGGTTTCGGGTGCAAGAGCGCCGGGCGCCGGTGGGCCTCCTGATCGAGGATGGCCGCCTGGCTGGCTTAAAAGTGGCCGAAACCAAAGTGGAAGGCCGCAAGGCAGAGCCAATCCCCGGATCCGAGCACGAACTACGCGCCCCCATGGTAGTTTGCTCGATCGGCTCCGTCCCGGAGGTGATCCCGGGCATCGCCATGAAGGGGGAATACTACACGTTTACCAACGAGGTGGTGGCGCAGTACTCGGGGTGCGACCGTGTGTTCGGCGTGGGGAACGTGGTCACCGGGCAGGGCAATATTCGTGCCTCCCTGATCCATAGTCAGGAATTGACCACGCGGCTCATCGAGAACTACATCGGGATCGGAACTGGCGAGCCCGGTCTTGGGCCGCTTTACACGGCCACCGAGTTGCGCGGTGCGGCGCAGGCGAGGGCCATTGAAGAGCGGGTGGAGGCTCTTCCGGCGCTCTCGGAGAGCGAAATTTCTGCAATCGAACGAAGGATTCACACACTTCAAGAACGTGTCGGCTACACCGGCGATTACGACTCGTGGATCGCCAGGGTGACCCCTCCGGACCTGGAATAGGCCGGCTATTCAAGAAATCCCAATCTCAGGCCGATAGAAGGGATGAGGACGTAACCTCATCGAGGTGGATTCTGTGTTACGTAGCATCGAGCGGGCCGGGCTGATTGCCGCCGTGGAACAAGCAGTAGACGGCATCGTCATCACCGACACCAATGGCCTGATTGAGTATGTAAATCCGGCGTTCACGACGATGACAGGATACACCCACGAAGAAGTGTTGGGGCAGAACCCGCGCTTGCTCAAATCTGGCCGCCATCCCCGCGAGTTTTACCAAGGGCTCTGGTGCACCATCCGATCGGGGCAGGTCTGGCACGGCGAGATGGTCAACCGGCGCAAGGACGGAAGTCTTTACACCGAGGAGATGCGCATCACGCCGGTACGGGATGCAGCCGGGGAAATCGTCCGTTACATTGCGATCAAGCACGATGTGACTGAGGAGCGCGCGGCCGAAGAATTGCGGCTGCTGTTGGCTGCGGTGGAAGACAGTTCCGACGACGCAATTGCCACCTCCTCACCTGCGGGGGTAATCCTCACTTGGAATCGCGGCGCGGAAACCATGCTGGGATACTCCTCGAACGAAGCGATTGGCAAGCCGTTGTCTGTGTTTGTGCCTTCCGAGCGGCAGCCCCACCTGGAGCGCGTTATCGAGCAGGCACTCGACGGCCATGTGGTTTCGCAACACCACGGTGTGTGCTTGCACAAAGATGGGAGCAAGGTTCGCGTATCCGTTACCGTCCGCCCCATCCGGAATTACGCCGGCGAAATCGTGGCTGTTACAGTCACGCACCGGGACCTTTCGGAACGTCGTGAGGCCGAGCAAGCCCGGGCTTTGCTGGCGTCCATTGTGGAATGCTCCAGCGACGCGATCAGCGCCGTGAAGCTGGATGGAACCATCGTCAGTTGGAACCGGGCCTCGGAGGTTTTGCTAGGGTACACCAGCCGGGAAATCATCGGCAAGAATGCCGCTCTCCTCGCGCCGCCCGAGCGCGGGGAGCATACCCGCAAATGCCTCGGTCTCATCCGGCAGGGTTGTTCCGTCAGTTCTTTCGAGGATCTGGCTCTCACAAAAGATGGGCGCGTGATCGATGTCTCGGTTGCCGTTTCCCCCATCCGCGATCCGGATCAAGAGGTGGTGGGAGCCGCTGTGATCGCCCGTGACATTACCGAGCGCAAGCAAGCCGATCAAGCCTTGAAAAGCAGTGAAGAGAAGTTCCGCCAGTTGGCGGAAACCATCCGCGAAGTGTTTTGGATGGTTTCTCCGTCGGTCGATGAGATACTCTACGTCAGCCCGGCGTACCAACACGTCTGGGGCCGGAGCTGCGAAAGCCTTTACCAGAATCCGATGTCCTGGATGGAAGCGATCCATCCGGACGATCGAAAACGGGCGGACGCCGGTGTTCTGAAGTACACCCAAGGAGAAGCAGCCGAGTCGGAGTACCGCATCCGCACGCCGGATGGGGAAGAGAAATGGATCTGTGACCGGTCTTTCCCCATTCGCGACCAGGCCGGCAAGTTGATTCGTATCGTCGGAATCGCGGAAGACATCACGGAACAAAGACGCTACGAAGCGGAGTTGATTCAGGCGCGCGAAGGCGCGGATGCCGCCAATCAGGCGAAGAGCCGTTTTCTGGCCAACATGAGCCATGAAATTCGCACGCCGATGAATGGCGTGATCGGCATGATTCAACTGCTCCTCGAAACCGAGCTAACTCCCGAGCAGAAGCGGTACGTGACCATTGCCGAGACCAGCGGGAGGGCGCTGCTGAACCTGATTGACGGCGTCCTCGACCTTTCCAAGATCGAGGCGAAAAAGATTCAGATCGAGCGCAAAGGCTTCTGCGTACAGGCGGCCGTTGAGGATGTCATTCAACTCTTAAGTGTGCAGTCGAGCGCGAAGGGCTTGGGCTTCCGCTCGCGCGTATCGGCAGAGATACCCGCGCTTCTGGTAGGAGATGTGTATCGTCTTCGCCAGGTGTTGACGAATCTCTGTTCCAACGCGATTAAGTTTACGGAGCGGGGCAATGTAACACTGGATGTGGAACTGGAGGGCCGGGGCGATGACGAAGCAACCGTCCGTTTCACCGTCACCGATACGGGAATTGGAATTCGGCCGGAAAAACTCGCGCGTATCTTTTCGCCGTTCACGCAAGCGGATGATTCCACGACCCGCAAATACGGTGGCACCGGGCTCGGCTTAACCATTAGCAAACAGCTGGTGGAGCTAATGGGCGGGAGCATCGGCGTCGACAGCCGCGTGGGGCACGGCTCCGTGTTTTGGTTCACGGTGGTTCTGGCGCTGCCCGAGCCCGGCCAACCGGAAATCGCAAGCGAGCAGAGCGGCCGAAAAATGGAGGCGCTCGGGAAGACGCCGCGGACGCAGCCGGATGCCAGTGCCCAAATTCTAATCGTTGAGGACAATCTCACCAACCGCGAAGTGGTACTTGCCCAAGTCCGGAAGCTGGGTTACCGCGCCCACGCCGTGACTGATGGCGCCGCAGCCGTTGACGCTGTCGAGGGCGGCGGCTATGCGCTGGTGTTAATGGATTGCGAGATGCCGGTGATGGATGGTTTTGAGGCGACGCGCTGGATCCGGAGGTCGAGTCATCGGCAGGTTCCGATTATCGCCCTGACGGCCGATGCGATGCCCGCCGACCGGGATCGATGCCTCAAAGAGGGAATGAACGACTATCTGGCGAAACCAGTGGAGTTGCGCCTCTTAGAGGAAGTGCTGGCCAAATGGATGCCCTCAAACTCCGGCGCACACGAGGCGAAAGAAATATTTGACGCCGAGGCCATGCTCCGACGGATGATGGGAGACCACCAGCTTGCCGGCCTCGCTCTCCGCCGGTTTGTGGACGATGTTCCCGCACAGTTCTCTACGCTGCGCAAGAGTATCGACGAAGGGGACGCGCCATGTGTCCGGTCGCAGGCGCACGCGCTCAAAGGCGCTGCGGCGATGGTCTCGGCCGAAAGTCTGCGCGCACTTGCCCTTGCCATGGAACAAGCCGGGTCCACTGGTGAGTTGGACAGCTGCCGCGAGATCCTTCCACGGGCGGAGGAGGAGTTCGAGCGCTTCCGGAGTGTCCTGAAGGAGGCTGAGTGGCTATGAGAGTTCACACCCGTATGGATGGGAGGAATGATGATGGACTGGAACGATGAACTGGTTCAAGAGTATTTGGCAGACAGTAGTGGCTCCTTGGCTGCGCTCGAATCGGATCTGTTGGCGATCGAAAAAAATGGAGCCATCATTGATCGCGGGTTGCTGGGCCGAGCGCTGCTTGCCGCTCATACCGTGAAGGTAGGCGCCGATTTTTTCGAATTGACGAAGATTCGTGTGTTGGCCGATCAAACTGAGGATGCGTTACGGTACATCCGCGACGGAAAGATGGTTCCCACGCCCGATCGAATCCGGGTCATGCTCGCTGCGACCGACCAACTGCGCCAAATGGTGGATCACGCTGAAACCAGCAACCAGGTTGACATCACGCCAAGCCTGGCAGCTCTAAACCAAGTGTGCGGCGATCGGTCCGATCGCACGGACAGCAGCCGGGAGCAGAGCAGGAAGCCGCATGTCCTTCTGGCGGAAGACGACCCAACCAACCGCTTTGTGCTCCAGACGTTCCTTTCCCGGTATGGAGAATGTCACATCGCCATCAACGGCGAAGAAGCCGTAGAGGCGGTGCGGTGCGCCCTGCAACAGGGCTTGCGCTACGACCTCATCTGCATGGACATTCTGATGCCCGAGATGAACGGCCGCGATGCGGTCCGAAAAATCCGGGCTCTGGAGGAAGCCCACGGCATTCTGTCGACCAGTGGCGCAAAAATCATCATGACGACCACCGTCGATGATGTTAAGGAAGTGATCCGCTGCTTCAAAGAACTGTGCGATGCCTATCTGGTGAAACCCATCGATCTGGCCAAATTGTTGGCCTGCATGAAATCCTTTCAGCTGGTTCAGTAATGTTTGTCCGTCTTCGCGCCGCGGCGCCAGGGGGTGCGCGCCATCAAAGTGGGGAGACGCCTCCAATCAGAGCCGCGACCGTTAGGGAGCGTCCCGCCGCCGGTCCGGATCCAACCCTAACGCTCCCTAACCCGGCATAGCCGGAACCAAACAGGAAATTCACCGCCGAGACGCCGAGAAAACGAAAAGGAACAGCGTCTCGGCTGGTTGAGGAGCGTCACCGTAGCTCGAATTCGAGCGCCGAGGTGGCAGAGGAAATCCCGCGCTGACGCGTTGACCGGTCGCGGAGAAGAGCGGGCTTCCACTTAGTAAGTGGGAAGTTGATGTTATTTTCGGAGTGCAGCCAAGTGGCTTCAACATTGCTTGAAACCCACTTACCAAAAAATATTCTGCCAGCCGCGACACGAATTTGACGACGTAGGTACTAACGGTCGCGGCGCCGCCTGAAGTTCTCCTACGCTAGGATTACCTCGATGGTCCGGCGTTGGATTACGATGACAGATGGCGTCGAAGCGCCGCACCGAGGTGATTATGGCAGACGAAGCAAAGCCGAAAAAGCGGGCCACCAAAGAACCAGCAGCCGAAGCCAAACCGAAAGCGCAGGGAGACGAGCCTAAGCCAAAAGCGCGCAAGAAGCCCGCGGAGACAGAAGCCGCTGGCAAAGCGGCCAAGCCGGCGGAGGCGCAACCAGCGGGCCCCGCGGCCGTAGAAGCGGCGAAAACCACAGGCGCGGCCGCGCCACACATCACCTCCCCGGCGGCAGCACCGCAGGCTCCCCCAGCGTCACCGCGGGCGCCGGCCAAGCCCAAGCCGATGAAGCTCCAGAAAAAGAACAAGTCCCGCCTGCCGCGCAAGCAGAAGAAAGCTTTGAAGAAGGCCCAGGCTGCCCAAGGCAAAGCTTTGTAGGCACACCGCGGGTTTCGGCCGTCTGCCAGAATCGCCGGCTTCGGAGATGCGCGGCTGCAGCGATGCGTGGCTACAGTACCGCGCAGAGGCGTTTTCCATTACGATGAGTCTCTGCGCCTCGGTATCCACACGTTTACTGCCGGCTCCCTCGAAAAAGCCGCCCTCAAGGCGGTCGAGTTGGGAGCGAACACGTTCCAGATCTTCTCCGCCAGCCCGCGAATGTGGCGCGCCCGGCTGCCTGACTCGGTTCAGGTGAAGTTGCTCCAGCAAGCCCGTGAACGGTTTGATTTGCATCCGCTGGCAATCCACGTGAACTATCTGATCAACCTTGCTTCTGTCGATCCCGTGATCCGCCCCAAGTCGATCGCAGCCTTTCGCGGGGAGTTGGATCGTGCCGCCGCCATCGGGGCCGAATACCTGGTTCTGCACCCCGGCAATTACAAGGGGCGGACGGTGGACGAGGGAATTGCCGCGTTCGCGCTGGGGCTCAAGGACGCAGCCGAAGGCTTCCACGCGCCGGGCCTGACGGTGCTTTTAGAAAACACCGCCGGCTCTGGCGCCAGCCTCGGCGGCCGCCTGGAAGAGCTGCGCGCGATTCGCGATCTGGCGGGCGAGTTGACCGGCCTGCCAATTGGCTATTGTCTGGATACCTGCCACCTGCTGGCCGCGGGGTACAACGTGGCCACGGCCACCGGCCTAGGCGCGACCGTACGCCACATCGAGAAAACGATCGGTCTCGAACACGTCCGCCTGATCCACGCCAATGACTCCAAGACCCCCTTGGGTTCCCACGTGGACCGGCACGCTCATATCGGCGCCGGGCACATCGGCATCGAGGGCTTCCGGCGCATCCTGCGCCATCCCAAGCTGCGAAAAAAGCCGTTCATCCTCGAAACACCAATCGACAAGCCCGGAGATGACCGGCGGAATCTTGACGCGCTGAAGCTGCTGGCCACGGCTGCTACGATGGAATTCTCGACTAGCCCCGAAAAACGGGCCAAACGTCTATGCCCGAAAAGCCGTACGACCACAACGAAATCGAACTGAAGTGGCACGCGCGTTGGCAAACCGCCGACTTCTATAAGGCCGAACAGCACTCGACCAAGCCGAAGTTCTACGTGCTGGAGATGCTGCCGTACCCGAGCGGCACCCTCCACATCGGCCACATCCGGAATTATTCGATTGGCGACGCCCTGGCGCGCTACAAATGGATGCGCGGCTTCAACGTTCTGCATCCCATGGGTTGGGACGCCTTCGGCCTTCCCGCGGAAAACGCGGCAATTGCCAATCAGCGGCCGCCGCGCGAATGGACGCTTCAGAATATCGCGGCGATGAAGAAGACGCACCGCCGCTTCGCGTTCAGCTACGATTGGGACCGCGAGGTCTCCACCTGCGAGCCCGAGTATTACCGCTGGAACCAGTGGTTCTTTCTGAAGATGTTCGAGCGCGGCCTCGCTTATCGCAAGAGAGCGCTGGTCAACTGGTGTCCCAAGTGTGCGACGGTTCTGGCAAACGAGCAAGTCGTGGAAGGCTGCTGCTGGCGCCATGAAGACACGCCGGTGGAGCAGCGCGCGCTCGAGCAGTGGTTCCTCAAGATCACCGGCTACGCCGACCAGTTGCTGGAAGACATGCGCCAGCTCGAAGGCGGTTGGCCGGAGCGCGTGCTCACTATGCAGCGCAATTGGATCGGCCGCTCCGCCGGCACGGAAGCGGACTTTGCGCTGGAAGGTTCCGGCATTCCGCTCCGCGTGTTCACTACGCGCGTAGACACGATTTACGGGGCAACTTGCGTCATCCTGGCCCCCGAGCATCCCCTCAACGAGAAGCTTCTCGATGCGAAGGGCCAAGCGGTTGCCAAGTCCATGGTGGATGCGCGCGCCGGGCGCGATCCTGGCGATATCGAAAAAGAGGGATTCTTCACGGGGCACTACGCCATCAATCCGTACAGCGGAGAGCGGGCCCCGATCTGGATCGGCAATTTCGTGCTGATGGGCTACGGCACCGGCGCGATTATGGCAGTGCCGGCTCACGACGAGCGCGACTTTGAATTCTGCTCGAAGTACGGCATTCCCATCCGCCCGGTGATCCGGCCGGTGGATGGCCCGCTTGACACCAGCCCCACGCAAGCGTTTACCGACGATGGCATCGTCGAAAACTCGGGCCGCTGGTCCGGTCTCACCAGTGAAGAGGCGCGCCGCCAAATGAATCTCTACGCCGAAGAGAAAGGTTTCGGTAAGGGCGCGATCACGTACCGCATCAAAGACTGGGGCATCTCGCGCCAGCGCTATTGGGGCACGCCGATCCCCATGATCCACTGCCCGAAATGCGGCGTGGTGCCGGTTCCTGAGGATCAACTTCCGGTGGTGCTGCCGGAGCGCGTGGAGATTACGGGAGCAGGCCGGTCGCCACTTGAAAACGTGCCGGCATTCGTGAATGTGGCGTGTCCCAAGTGTGGCGAACCTGCCCGGCGCGAGACCGATACCATGGACACGTTCATCGACTCTTCCTGGTATTTCTACCGCTATTGCGACCCGCGCAACGACCGGGCGCCGTTCGATTCCGGCAAGATCGCCTATTGGTTCGAGATCGATCAATATATCGGCGGCGTGGAGCACGCCATCCTGCACCTGATCTATTCGCGTTTTTTTACCAAGATGATGCGCGACATCGGGCTGATCAGAAACAGCGAGCCGGCCCGCCGCCTGTTCACGCAAGGGATGGTCATCGCCGAAGGCGCGAAGATGTCGAAGTCCAAGGGCAACGTGGTGGGCGCGGATATGCTCGCCGAAAAGTATGGCGCCGATACCGCGCGCATGTTCGTGCTCTTCGCGGCGCCGCCCGAAAAGGAAGTCGACTGGCGTTCAGAAGGCGCCGAAGGCATCTACCGATTCTTGGGGCGCGTGTACCGGTTTGCGACGCGCAATATCGGCCGCACCGATTTTCCGCCGCCCGGGGACACGGATCGCAAGGTAATTCGCAAGCTTCACCAGACGCTGAAAAAGATCACCGAGGACTTCGAAACGCGCTGGCATTTCAACACTTGCATCTCCTCTGTCATGGAGCTAGTGAACGTGTTGTATACCGAGGAAAAAGGAATTTCTGCGGAGCCGATGTGCGAGTTGGTAGAGAAGCTGGCGCTGATGCTCGCGCCGTTTGCCCCCTACGTGGCCCAGGAGATTTGGGAAGTATCCGGCCACCAGGGCCCAGTCTTCCGGCACCCATGGCCCTCGTTCGACCCCGAACTGGCGAAGGAAGACCTGGCGGAGGTGGTGGTACAGGTGAACGGCAAGCTGCGCAGCCGCATCTACGCGGCCTTCGGCACGCCCCCCAAAGAACTCGAGGCTATGGCCCAAGCCGATGAAAAAGTGAAGCCATTTCTAGGGGGCAAACAGATCGTCAAGATCATCACCGTGCCCGATAAGCTGGTGAATATCGTGGTGAAGTAGGGAACTACTTTAGAATCTCGGCGAGATCGATAGTTTGACCCGCAAGCAGTTTGGACGGGAACGAGCCGGAGTGGAGTTCGCCGATCGGGCCAGATTTATAGATCCACATGTGCCGTTGGTTGGGATAGAGCACCCAGACTTCGAAGGCGCCATTGTCCAGGTAGAGTTTGATCTTTTTATCAATATGGTCCGCGATCTTCTCATTGGAAATCACTTCAACGGCCAATGCCGGCGATTCCAGGAGGTAATCGGTTTCCTGCTGGCCCGCATGCGCGATACTTACGTCCGGCTGCAGCCAGCCGTGGGATTTCAGCCGATAGCCCATCTCTAAGCAGACTTCGCCGAGTTGGGGCGCTTCGTTGCGCGCATGAAGCTCGGTCACAATCGCCTGCAGGCGATGGTAGATGCGTCTGGCAATCCTGTTGTGCCTGGATTTTGCCGGTGGCAATTCGATCAACTCCCCGTCGAGCAACTCTTGTTTGCCCGGCTGGTCCGGCATTTGCTCGAATTCCTCGAACGTCAAGCGCTTAACAGCAGTGGTGATCATGCCAGCAAGCTTTCTCTTACAGGATAGTGCAAATACCCAGTGACAGCGTACTAGTGTAGTGCGTCATACGGAATGCAGTTTAACTCTGTGGGGCAGACGATCGTTTTCCGTCGTCTGCCGGCGCCGCACAGCGGCGCACAGGCGCGCTTCGCACACCCTGGCAGACCGCGAAAGACGACGGTCTGCCCTACGGAAGGCAGCGAAATACGCCTCGTTATTTGTGACGCAGACCGCTAGAACCCGTTCCCGCGGTGATTGACTAGCGCCAGGAACTCGTCGCGGGTCTTCTTTTTGTCGCGGAACGCGCCCAGCATGGCGCTGGTCATGGCGCCGGAGTGTTGCTTTTCCACGCCGCGCATCATCATGCAGAAATGGCGCGCTTCGCAGATGACTCCCACGCCCACCGGCTCGATGGCTTCTTGAATCGTCTGCGCCACTTGCTGCGTGAGCCGCTCCTGAATCTGAAGGCGGCGCGCGAAGGCGTCCACGATTCGCGGAATTTTACTCAAGCCGATCACGCGGTTGTGGGGCAGATACGCGACGTGCATTTTGCCGAAGAATGGCAGCAGATGGTGCTCGCACAAGCTGAAGAACTCAATATCCTTCACTACCACCATTTCGTCGTACTTGACGTCGTACAGGGCGCCGTTGATGAGCTTCTTAACGTCGGTGCGATATCCGCTGGTGAGGAACTTGAAGGCCTCATCGACGCGCTGGGGTGTCCGCGTTAACCCTTCGCGCTGCGGGTCTTCTCCCAGCCTCGCCAGGACCTCCTTGATCAGGGGGGCAATGGTTTCCGCCTCGTGCGGGTGGATCACTTTGACGACAGCTTTATTCGACTTCATCGGCTCTGATTTCAAAGATGTTGCGCGGGGTCTCTTCGATTCGGACCTTTTCGAGACGGGGCCACTCGCCCGAAAACGCCGCACCCCAGTTGCGTTTCAGCCTGCGGCAGATCTCGATGGCGAGGTTCTCCGAGGTCGGTACAGCCGGCCCGAACCAGTCTACATCCGTGTTCAAGTTGCGGTGCTCCAGCGGTTCGAGAATTTGCCGCATTACAAGACGATCGAGCACGGCTGTATTCACGGCAGAGCCCGCTCGCGGGTTGAGCGGCCCTCGCGCGCTCACTGCCAGCACGTAGTTATGCCCGTGGCCATAGGGATGGTTGCACTTGCCGTACACACGCTGGTTCTCTTCCTCGCTCAAGGCCGCGGAGTGCAGCCGGTGCGATGCCGCAAACTGGTACCTGCGGGTTACTGAGAACACTTCTCGTCTCCTGAATAGTCCACGTGCAGGTCGGGCGTCTCGTAAAGACGCACCTGGCGTAATTTTAGTCCCGGCCGGTTCAGCCGCGGTTCCAGGCGCAACCAGATATCGCGGGCGATATTTTCGGCGGTTGGGATGACACAGTCGAACGGTGGGACCTCATAGTTCAAGAACCGGTGGTCGTACGGTTCCACTACCTCGTGGTTCAAGACGTCTTTCAATTCCTTGAGGTCGAGAACCATGCCGGTAACGGCGTCGGGCGCGCCCTCGACACTCACCTCCAGCACGTAGTTGTGCCCGTGCCCGTGCGGGTTGGCGGCCAGCCCGAACAGCGCGCGGTTCTCTTCGTCCGATAGCGCCGGGTTGCGGCACACGTGCGAAGCCGAAAATTCGACCTTTCGGGTGATGACCATTGAATACCCTCTGGATTCCGACGGGCCCGCGAGGAGATACAATTAATTATAGATTTCGACCATGCAGAGCGTCAAAACCGACCGTTTCTTGCGCGTCGCCATCTGTGTTCTGGTTATCGCGCTGGTTTATGTCTTGTACGGGGCGATCCACGAGCACGTCGTGGTAGCCGGCGACAAGGCTCCCGATTTCACCATCACCGCGGATAACGGGCACGCCGTATCGATCGGGAATTTCGGGGGCAAACTGCTGGTGCTGAACTTCTGGGCGTCCTGGTGCCAGCCTTGCATCGAAGAGACTCCGTCATTGAGCGCCTTTTCCGACGAGTATCGGAACAAAGGTGTGGTTGTCTTGGGCGTCAGTGTCGATCAGAATCCCGACGCCTACCAGAAATTCCTGGAGAGGTTCCACCCCGATTTTCTGGTGGCGCGCGACCTGAAGATCCACGAAGACTTCGGCACGTTCATCTATCCAGAAACCTATATCATCGATTCCAGCGGACGCGTGCTTCGGAAGTACGCGGAAGCGGTGAATTGGATGAATCCCGAAACCACTTCGTACATCAATTCGCTTTTGTAACCGATGCGAATCGTCAGCGCCGCCGCCGCTTTAGCGTTCTTCGCTTGCTCGGCTTCCGCTTCTCTAGTGAACGATGTGCAGGCGCTGGTGGCCAACCAGAATCTGGCGGTTGCGGAGCGGCTCGTTCGCGCCGCGCGAGCCAAACAAGGGGCCACACCCGAGATTGCCGCCGCGATCTCCTGGCTTGCCCGGGGCGCGCTCTCGGCCCGTCAGATTCCGCAAGCCGAGTCCTACGCCGCCGAGAGCCGCAAGATTGCCATGAGCCTTCTGGGCCCGCGGCGCCTCGATTCCGATCCGTATCTGCCCACGGCTGTCGGAGCCTCTATCGAAGTGCACGCGTTAGCGCTGGCCGTGCGCGGGGACCCGGCGGAAGCGGTGACCTATCTGCGCAGCGAACTCAAGACCTGGGCCAATACCTCCATCGATGAGCGCATCCAGAAGAACATCAACTTGCTCAGCCTGGAAGGCAAGCCGGCGCCGCGTCTGGAAGGCTTCAACCTGGCTGGATTGAAAGGCCGTCCGGTGCTGCTGTTTTTCTGGGCGCACTGGTGCCCGGACTGCAAGGCGGACGTTCCCATCATCGCGGATGTCGCGCACCGGTACGCACCGCGGGGCTTGGCGCTGGTGGGGCCAACGCGTTTATACGGATATGTGGCTGGTGGGGAACCGGCTCCGCCCGCGGTCGAAACGCAGTATATCGAACAGGTGCGCAACCGTTACTACGCCCCGCTGGCTGGTATGCCTGCGCCGCTCAGCGAGGCGAATTTCCAGGCCTACGGCGCGAGCACAACGCCCACCGTGGTTCTTGTCGATAGGGCAGGAGTGGTTCGCTTCTACCATCCCGGCGCCGTGAGCGAACCGGAGCTAATCGCCCACGTCGAAGCCGTGCTGCGGTAGAAGCTGGATCGGCTAAGCCGTCTTCTGCTTTCGGATTTCCTCAGATCGGGCACGATATCGGTCGTAGCGCTCTAGGGATTGGATGAGAGCGTCGATTGCCGTCCGGCGCGCATACAGAACCTGTAACTCTTTATGATTCTGAGGCCTTGCCGTGAGAGAGGGGGAGGCTTTCTTCACGATCATAGTAACAGATGTACCAGAAGTTCTAATCCAAAACAAGAGAAAACACAGGATTTGCCCTAGGGTATAGAGAAATCAGGTACTACTTCGGATGTAGTGCCGCGTAGGGTATTTCCCGAGCCTCCCGCTCCAGCACGGTCGACTAGACGCGGCCAATCAGAATCTCAGTTTGATGGCGAATTGCAGAATCCGCGGATTCCCGATGGTTTGGGTGATGCTGCCGAATTGCCCTTGGGAGAGATCGGTGTTCGGATTGGCGAAATGCGGCGTGTTGGCGGCATTGAACGCCTCGACGCGAACCTGGAGGGTGCGCTCATTCGGCAGCACCACGTTCTTGAAGACCGAAGCATCGAAGTTTACCAATCCCGGACCACGAATCAGATTTCGGCCGGCGTCGCCGGGCTGCATCGGCCCAAGCCCCGTTACCGAGAAGGCCTGCGTATCGAAGTAGTGCAGCAAGGTTTGTTGGGAGCCGCTGAGGTTTGGATCGCGCAGCGCGTTGGGCCGCAATCCCTCATACCCCACGATGGAGCCGTTGCGGACTACGTTAGCCGGTAAGCCCGACCGCAGCGTGGTAATCCCATTCACTTGCCAATTGCCAGCCACGGCCTGACAAATCCGTCCACAGCCCGCGAGAAAGGTCCGTCCGCGCCCGAAGGGCAGTTCCCAGATGTAGCCGGCGACCAGATTGTGACGCACGTCATAGGAAGCGGGCCCGCGTTCTTCGGACAAGTTCATCGCGCTTTGGGGTTCTTGATGGTTTTGACCGAGGTCGAAGGGGGCGGGCCCGTTATCCAGATTCTTGGCGTAGGTGTAGGAAACGGTGAAGCTGTGAGATCGGCGAAAGCGGCGGTCGATCTTGAGTTGCAGGGCGTTGTAGTCCGCATTGCCCTCCGAGAACAGAGCCTGCACCACTCCCAACTGCTTGGATAGCGAATTGCCAAGGTTCAGATCTCCAACGGCATAGGGCAGCTTATGGCTCAATGCGCCGACGTAGGCCGCCTCCACGATCAGGTCCCGTGTGATTTCGCGGCGCAGCGCGAAATCGAACATCTGCGCGTAACCGGTGCGGAAGGCCGGGTCTTCACAAAAGATGGTTTGCGAGGAAGCCCCGGGCAAGGTCTGGAGGGCAATGGACGCTGTACCCGGCTGGACCGGCACGGCAGTGGGACGCGGCACTCCCGAATCGAGCAGATACGTAAACGGCTGGCCAGGACTACTAAAGAACGCTTGCTGATAGAAGAACGGATAGTTCTTGGTGAGGACGTCGCTGCGACCGCCGTTTTCCGGAGTGAAGAAGATGGCGTATCCGGCTCGCAACAAGGTCTTGGGCGTGATCGCGAATGCCAGACCGAAACGTGGCGCGAAATTGTTTTGGTCCGGCCGGACCAGCGACGCGGAATTGCCTCCCGCGCCCGCCAGCAAAAGGCTAAGCGTACCCGGATCGAAGTTCGACTGGTGGTCATGAACTTCTCGATACGGACTTTGAAACTCGTAACGGACACCGTAGTCCAACGTGAGCCGGGGCGTCAGCCGCCAGGAATCCTGCCAGTAGGTATGATGCTCAAACGACGTGGTCCGTGGCGTGGTGAGCTGTAATCCCTCCGCCACATAACCCGGAAGGCCCAGCAGCAGGTCGGCGATTTCGTTGCCTCCGTTGCCATAGTAGGCCTTTGGGTCGAAGTACCCGTAAGTCGGGTCGCTGGTTAAGCTGGCGTAAGCGCCATAGTAGTATTGATACCCGGTCGGGAATAGCGAGAAGTTCGGGTTGGCTTCCAGATGCCGGTATTCATAGCCGATTTTGAACGCATGCCGGCTGCGATTCCAGGTGTAACTGTCAGCTGCCGCGAGGTTGATATCGGAAAAGCGGAGCGGCATGTATGTGGATCCGCCCGTAACCGCCCCGAAAGCCAGAGCGATCTGTGGCAGACCCGAGGTGGCGGGAAAGCCGCTCAGGTTCACATTGCCGATCCCCAGCTGAGAGGCTGCGTCTCCTTGAAGCAAACCATTCTGCGCCAGTGGCGTATGCACCAACCCCACCCGGACCTCATTGACTTGAGTGGGACTCAGAATCCGCGCATAAGTTACGCCGATGCTCTGGTTCGACGAGGCCGTTTGGCTGGCGCTGTCGGCGCCGCCACCTCCGGCGATCGGAATCCGATTCGCGTAAGGATCTCCGGTCGTGTAGTCGAAATCCAAAATGTCGTAGGTGACGCTTAGGTGATCGCGCTCGCTAAGGGCGTGATCCAGCCGCAGGTCTCCAACGCCGGAAGCAAAGGCGTAGCGCTGCGATGCTTGAAAACTATCAAACCAGCCGTTATCCATACCGGGCGCATTGGGCTTGGGAAATAACTGATCGAGTACGTGGAGACCGGCGGGGCTGATGCGGCTCGCCGGGATCACGTTTCCCGGAAATGGCTTGGAATAGTAATTCGCGTTATAGAAATCGGGATCGAAAATCGGAATCGGTTTTCCCGTGTACGGATCGCGCAACCCCGAGAGATCGACATTTCCACCGGGTTCGACGTTGATCATCCCAGAGGGCACGGTGTTATCGAGGTAAGAGAAAAGATTCCTTTGGCGCTGCCCTTCAAACGCCGCAAAGAAGAACGTTCGGTTTTTGAAGATTGGCCCACCCACGGAGCCGCCGAAGTCGTTTTGCTTCAACCCGGACGGTTCGGCAGCAAAGAAGGTCCGGGTCGTCGTGGCATTCGTACGAAGAAACTCGAACAGGCTACCGTGGAATTCGTTAGAGCCTGACCGGGTCTGGACTGCGATCACTCCACCGCCGGACCGGCCGAACTCCGGAGCATATCCGACGGTGACCGCTTTGAATTCCTCAACGGCGTCCACGCTGGGCTCGATGTGAGTGTCGTTGTTGCGGTTCCCCGTCACTTCAAAACCGTTCACCACGATGGAATTGGCGAACTCCCGCTGGCCATTCACCGAGTAGTTGGCAGCGTTACCGCCTGCTCCGACGGTGATTCCCGGCGACAGCAATGCCAAGTCCAGGAAA
>DATJAK010000171.1:0-18168 GCA_035516375.1 Bryobacteraceae bacterium | reverse complement strand
GAGCAATGGCGGCGCAATCGACCGGCGTGAACGTTTGCGTGGCTCGCGAGCTGTTGCGGTGAATCATGCGCGCGACGAGTTCCTTACCCGTGCCGGTCTCCCCTTCAATCAGCACCGTGGCATCGGTTGGCGCGACGCGCGAAACCGTCTTGTAGATCTCGACCATTGCCGACGAACTGCCGATCATCTCCGATTCGGGCAATTCCTCCGGCTCAACTTCGTCACTGTCCTCGGTTGCGGCGGCCTCGGCGCGCTTCACGGTTTCCAGCATACGGTCGAGATCGAATGGCTTAGCGATGTAATCGAAAGCCCCACCGCGTGTGGCGGCCATCACGGTTTCCATGGTGCCGCGCGCGGTCATGAGGATGACCGAGCACGCGGGATCCTTACGGCGCGCTGCTTCCAGCACGTCGAGCCCTGTGCGACCGTCGATGTAAATATCAGAAATTACAATGGGATATGGGTTCTGGTCCAGGCGGGCCAGCGCTTCGTCGGAAGACGACACCGCGTCCACCGCATAGCCTTCGAGTTCCAGGAAGTTGACGATCGTGGTTCGAACCCCGGCGTCATCTTCCACTACGAGCAAACGTTGCATGTTCAATTCGCGGCCAATGGCTTGGTCGCCACGGTCTGTGTCACCGGCAATGTAAGTGTGAAGCAGGATCCTTCCCCGGGCGCGCTCTCCACATCAATTCTCCCACCATGTTGCAGCACGATTTGTTCCACGATCGAGAGCCCGATGCCGGTGCCGGCTTCGCCCGACTGCTCCGCTTTCTTGGTGCGATAGAATTTCTGGAAGATTTTACGGACTTCCTTCTGGTCCATGCCGATGCCCTGGTCGCGCACAGAGACGGCGCAGTGGTCGCCTTCACGGCTTCCCGAGACGGTAACTTCGGTGTTCGCCGGCGAGTACTTGATGGCGTTGGTGAGCAGGTTGTAGAACGCGTACTCCATCAGCTCGCGATCCCCCGAAAGGACGTCATCGCACAGATAGGCCACCGTGATGCGGATTTGCTTGCGGTCAGCCAACGGGCGGGCGCGCTCCACGCATGCGGTCATAACCTCCCGCACCGGAAAGTTTTCCTTCTTGAGCTCCATCTCACCGGCAGACAGGCGCTCCACATCGAGAAACACCTGAATCATGCGGCCGAGACGCTTGGATTCGGAATGGATGAGCTGAGCGATCTGTTTGCGCTTCTCCTCGGGCATGGCATAGCGGCTCATCAGCTCGCTCGACCCTTGTATGGCAGTGAGCGGTGTGCGCATTTCGTGCGTAACGAACTGCATGGCGTGCTGATAGCGGTCGCGCTCGGCTTCGGATTTCACGAGCCGCCGGCGGACATACAGGTGCTGCCAGGCTGCGGCGGCCACGATCGAAAGCCAAGCCGCCCAGAACCCAGGCGACAACGGAAACACAACGCCGCGCGTGATGGCAGCGTAAGGAGTGAGGAACGCGATTCCAAGAATACCTGCGGCGGTGATATTGGCACGCCAGCCGCCAAGCCACGCGAATGTGGCGCCGGCCGCAACCGTCAACAGCACACAGAACAACACCACCGACCACTCGGGCGCTTTCCGGAGGAATTGCTGCTGTGCGATGGTGTCATAGGCGTTCGCGAGTACCTCAACACCGGCCATGGGCGGCGTTGAGCCATACGGCGTAATCCAACGGTCTTTGGCTAGTGTCTGCGCTGTGGCGCCGGCGAACACGACCTTGCCTGCGAATTGGCCGGCTACGGACCGATCTTCGAGCAGGCGCTTTAGCGGAACCACCGGAATCGGATCAAAATTTCTCGGCCGGTACCGGATGCGCAAGATGCGCTCGGATCGGTTCGACGCCGGGATGACGATGCCGCCCACTTCCAGATCGTCAGGCGTTTCCACGACCATGGCGCCGCGGCTCACACGAAATGCTTCGAGCGGAGACGCCCACCGCCGGTTATGTTGAAACGCTTTTCCGAGCGCCAACTCACGCCCAACGCCATCCAGGTCAGGCTCCAGGTGAACGTGGCCAATAGCAGCCGCCCACCGTTTGAACCGCGGCAAAGGATCGTCCCAGCCTGACCCGTCGCCGGACAGATCGCTAGGCAAAACCAGGTTGTGCGTGCGGCGAAACGCTGCTTCAAGCGCTGCGTCGGACGGTTCATCGGCGGCGTCAGCCAGGATAATGTCAAGCACCACTGCTCGCGGCGACGCCGGAGCGATACGATCGAGGGCCGCCGCCAAAGCTTTCCGCAGGCCGCGAACGCCCTCGTAAGCCCGCAACGAATCCTCGTCGATGGCGAGGATGATGGAGTCCGTGGGCCATGGCTCGGGATGGTACAGCCGCAGAAACCAGTCGTATGCGGAGTTATCGATCTCTGTACCTAATGGGGTCCAGCTCGCTACCAGCGCCACCACGAAGGATGCGGCCAGCACACCGGCGTAAGCGAGGCGGTGTTTGCTGGGCAACGGCATACTTAGCGATCGGTAGCGGCAGGTGCGCCGTGGCGAACGAGCTTTTCGATCTCGCCTGGTTCGCGCGGCAACGCAGCGCTCAAAAGTTTAGCGCCGTGCTCGGTAACCAGCACCATGTCCTCGATGCGCACACCCAGGTTCTCTTCGGGAATGTAAATACCAGGCTCGAGCGTGATCACCATTCCGGCTTCGAGCGTGGCGGCCGGATCATAGGCATCATGAACGTCCAGGCCAACATGATGGCCGAGGCCATGCGTAAAGTATTTGCCGAGGGAGCCGCCATGCAAATCCGTGCCATGGGAGTCAATGTAGTCGTACGCGATATGGTACAGGCTGTTGGGCACGGTTTTGCTCAGTGATTGGCCGGGCTTCACCGCGGCGAGAGCTGCCTTTTGCGCGCCCAGCACAATTTCGTAGATTTCACGCTGCCTGGGAGTGAATTTCCCGCTGACAGGTATAGTTCGCGTGATATCGGATGCGTAGCCGGCACACTCGGCCCCCACGTCCATCAGCAAGACCTCGCCGGCATCCATACGCCGCGAGTTTCGCGAGTAATGCAGAAAGACCGAGTTCGGGCCGGAGCCCACGATGGGCGCATAGGCACTGCGCTCGCAGCCGGCTTCCTGGTAGACATCCATCATGGCCGCGGCAACCTGGTACTCGTAGAGTCCCGGAGCGGCGCGTTGCCACGCCACGCGGTGCGCCTCGAGCGTGACATCGGTCGCATGTTCGATCAGCGCGATCTCCTCCGGCGACTTATGCATCCGCAGCTTCGCAATTGCCAGGCTGGCGCCGGAGATGTTTCGCAGCGGAGCGAGTTCCTTGAGCCGCGCCGCTGCCGGCTGATCCACCAATGTGTAGAGCCGCGCGTAGGCTTCGAGAACCCTGTGCAATTGCGTTTCGAACCTTTCCGCAGGCATCACCGCCTCGAAACCGGTGACGCTCTTGACGTCTGCGTCCGTGGGGCCTAGCTTACGCCCGGTCCATTTTTCCTGGTCGGGATTACGCTCCGGCAGGAACAGGATCTCACGCGGAAGCTTCGCCTTGGCGTCGTAACCGGGTGCCTTCGGGTCATCCGGCAGCGGCGCGAGCAGCAGAATCGCTCCTGGTTCCCGCCATCCGGTCAAATAGTAAAAATTAGCTTCCTGGAAGAAGCCGGTGCGCAGATCCTCGTCGGGGTTCTCGGCACGGCCGAACAGCACGGTGACGCCATCCGGTAACGCTTTGCGGAGCTCCGCGCGGCGCGCATGGTATTGCTCGGTCATGCGCGCGTCGGCGATTCGCACCGGTGCCGCCACACCGAGCGCGGACGTGATCAATACCGCCCCGAGCGCGCAAACTGTTCGCATTCTTACCAAGTATAGCGGGAATGAAATTGCATTCACCGAGGCGCCGCGCGGATCAAACGGTTGAGACACCGGTTCTTGTTAGACTCTTCGAGTGTTCTGGTTTTGGCTATTCGCGGGCCCGGCTCTTGCTCTGGCAGCCTTCTCGCTGCGCGGCGAGCGCAAGCGAGCGCGTTTCGTGTCCGACCGACTCAATCTGGATGCGGACCGGCCGTCTCCTCCGGCCACGGTCATTACATCTATTGAAGATGCCGAGGGCGGCGAGGATCTGCGACAAAATTTGGCGGTTTTGGCTGACCAGGACTATCCAAACTACGAGCTGATTGTGGCTGCCCGCAGCGCGTCGGATATTCCGTCCGGTGTGCTGCCGTCAGGGGTGATCGTGGTACTGCGTGGCATCCAAAAGAACAGCGCGGATGATCGTGTGGAGAACCTGCTGGCCGGAGTCCAGTCGGCGCGGCGTCAATCGGAGATCCTGGCGTTCGCCGACGCATATGGTCATGTTTCCCCTCGATGGCTGCGCGCTCTGGTTGTGCCGTTGACCGAAGCCAGCGTGGGAGTCAGCACAGGATTCTGGTGGCTCACACCGGAACCGCCGGATTTCTGGTCGCTGTTGCGGAGTGTGTGGAGCGCTCCGATCGCAGGGCTCCTCGGCCCGGGCGACAATCCGTTCGCGTGGGTGGGCTCCATGGCCATTCTGAAGGAGATGTTCTTCGAACTGCGCATTCCCAACGCTTGGCGGCAGTCAATCGGCGAAGGGGCGATCGTCGGTCGGGCCGTGCACGGAGCCGGATTGCGCGTCGCATTTGCTCCCTCCGCCATGGCCGCCTATTCGAGCCGTACTTCCATGCGTTGCTTCCTGGGCTGGGCTCGCCGCCAACTGATACTTGCTCGCATCTACGTTCCCCGGCTATGGTGGGCGGCGCTTGCGGCGCATTTCTTCTATTGCGGCGGCATGGTTGCCGCAATTGCCGCGTCGATGCGCGGTTCCCGCGGCGCGGAGTGGGTTCTGGTGACCCAACTAGGCTTGGGGATGCTCAAAGGTGTGAATCGCGCCACGCTTGCCAAGGCGGAACTACCCGGCCGTGAAGCCTGGTTCAAGCGGCACGCCTGGGTTCACGCACTCTGGGTTCCACTGGCGACATGGTTTTGGCTGGGCCTTCTGGTGGCCGCGTTGTTTCCATTTCGCGTGCCGATGAAGAAAACTGACTCGTCAAACGCATGATCGCGGTTATAATTTGAGAACGAAGGGAGAATCACGAGTATGGCGAAGTCGCAGGATCGCGGCCGCAAGGAAGTTAAGAAGCCGAAGAAGACCAAAGCCAAGTAGAGGAGGGACCGCGCAGGCGCCGCTCAAACCGGCGTCTGCGCCCCCAGAAAAGTATGATTCGCTCCGAGTGGGTCCAACAACGAAAACACGACGCAGTTCGCACGCAGATGCATTACGCGCGGCAAGGCGTTATGACCGGCGAGATGGAATACGTGGCGCGACGCGAGAATCTGGCGCCCGAGCTGATCCGGTCGGAAGTGGCGCGCGGGCGGATGATTATTCCCGCCAATATCAACCACGTCAACCTCGAGCCGATGTGCATCGGCGTAGCGTCGAAGTGTAAAATCAACGCTAACATCGGGAATTCGGCGTTAACCTCCGAGATCGAGGAAGAACTCGGTAAGGTCCGTTACGCTGTCCAGTACGGCGCCGATACCGTGATGGATCTCTCCACGGGCGGCGACATTCCGCGCATCCGCCAGGCCATTCTCGACGCGTCGCCGGTGCCCATCGGTACGGTTCCGATCTATGAAGCGCTCAGCCGTGTGCGACGCCTGGAAGATCTGTCGGCCAGCCTGATGCTGGAAGTCATCGAAGAACAGGCCGTGCAGGGCGTGGATTACATGACCATCCACGCCGGCGTGCTGGTGCAATACGTCCCGCTGACCACCGGCCGCGTGACCGGAATCGTCAGCCGCGGCGGCTCCATTCTGGCCGAATGGATGGTCAAGAACCACAAGCAGAACATGCTCTATGAGCACTTCGACGAGATCTGCAAAATCTTCCAGAAGTACGACGTCAGCTTTTCGCTGGGCGACGGGCTGCGTCCTGGGTCGGTGGCGGATGCAAGTGACGAAGCGCAATTCGCGGAGCTGAAGACTCTCGGAGAGTTAACTAAAAAAGCCTGGGAATATGACGTCCAGGTGATGATCGAGGGCCCCGGCCACATCCCGCTTGACCAGATCCAGTTGCAGGTTGAGAAGGAGATGGAGCTCTGCCATGAGGCGCCGTTCTATACGCTCGGTCCGCTGGTAACTGATTTCGCGCCGGGTTACGATCACATCACCTCCGCTATCGGCGCGGCGATGATCGGATGGCACGGCGCATCCATGCTCTGTTACGTCACTCCGAAGGAGCATCTCGGGCTGCCGAATCGCGAAGACGTCAAGGCCGGCATCATGGCGTACAAGATTGCCGCGCACGCTGCGGACATCGCCCGGCATCGCTCCGGCGCTCGTGATCGCGACGACGAACTTTCCCGCGCGCGCTACCGCTTTGACTGGAATCGCCAGTTCGAGCTCGCGCTCGACCCGGAGACCGCGCGTTCCATGCACGACGAAACGCTGCCGGAAGACGGTTTCAAGGACGCCCACTTCTGCTCCATGTGCGGCCCGAAGTTCTGCTCCATGAACATTTCGGCCAAGGTGGAGACGTTCACTCCCGAAGAGGCCGAAGCTGTACTGAACAATACGGCCGCGCCCGCGCTAGTCCAGCTTACCGGCGGCGACTAGGCTGAGCCGAAAAGCACGCTCATGCGGGCCCGTGCGAACTGCGGCTAGAATAGCTGCGTGCGGCGGCCGGCTTGTCTATTTGCGATCGCGCTTTTCGTCTACAACCTGAACCTGCGGCCGATCCCATCGGGAGACACCGTACCGGCGGCGCTCGTGCCGTTGTCTCTGGTATCGAGGCACACCCTCGCGCTTGATCGATTTGCCGGGTGGTACCAGGGCACCCGGCATGTCAACGCGGTGTGGTTCACGCGCGCGGCGGATGGTCATTACTACTCATCGTTCCCCATCGCGCTACCGCTGCTGATAGCGCCTCTCTACATTCCCTTTGCCGGTTGGGACATCGTGCAGATACCCGTCGAGCGCGTCGTCCTTTTGGCCCGGATCGCCGAAAAAATCAGCGCATCACTGATCGCGGCCTTCTCGGTCGTGGCTTTCCTGGCTTTGGCTGGCAAGCTCACTGATTCAAAATCCGCATGGATGCTGACCATCGTTTACGCATTCGGTTCTCCGACCTGGAGCATTTCCAGCCAGGCGCTCTGGCAGCACGGGGCTAGCGAGTTGGCCGTCATTCTGGCGCTGTTGTTTCTTATCCGCGAAAGCGAAAATCCTTCGCACGTCTTGTTTGCGGCGTTGGCGGGATGGTGCGCCGGGTTGGGCGTCGCGATTCGGCTCAGCGGAGCGTTCTCCTGTATAGTAATGGCCGTCTATACCGCGCTGTCGTGCTGGAGTGTTCGGGCAAAAGCGGCATTTGCCAGCTGTGCGCTTCTCCCCGTGGCGGCTGTGCTGATTTACAACCTGCGCATATTTGGAAACGTGGTTGGCTCCTATCCGGCCGCTTGGCTGCTGAAGGGCGATTTCTTGGAGGCAAGTGCGGGACTGCTCCTCAGCCCCAGCCGAGGATTGTTGGTCTTCTGCCCGACGTTTCTGTTTTCGGCAATCGGCCTGTGCCTCTGGCTCCGAACCAGCCGAAGGTCATACGCGCCGGTCTACCTGATGTGCCTCATGATCGTCGCCGCTCATTTTCTGACACTGGCGAGATACCGGCTGTGGTGGGGTGGATTCTCTTATGGTCCGCGCCTCATGACCGATGTAATGCCGTGCCTGGTCATTCTCATGATCCCGGCCATGCGCATGGTCGAGTCGTCGCATCTTTGGAGGTTCGCTTTCGGCGCCACCCTGGCATTTTCGATCATCGTCCAGGCGATCGGCGCTTTCTGCTACCCCAATGGCCACTGGGACTCCGTACCGCGGTCCGTCGATCAGGCGCAGGAGCGCCTTTGGGACTGGCGCGACAACCAGATCGTCAGGAGTGCTTCTGCCGGTCCTGTCCTGGCGCCGTACCGTCTCGGTTGGATCTGTCTCACGCATCCCGAAGCATTTGACGAAGCCCTGATAGAGCAAGACGTGACGGTATGGTAGCCCGAACGTCCTCGTATCCCCGCGCCACCACGCTTGACTGCTTCGCCGAACAGCACCAAGGCATCCGACACCTGAACTCGAATCGGTTCGCAGACGTGCGCCAGGTTGGGGGTGAGTGGAGGCTGCTCTCGCCCGTTGGTATTCAGTGCTGCCACTCAACCTGCTGGCCTTCGCCGGGGAAGGGCCAGGATTTGTTGTTCAACAGTAGTTCTTTCTCGCGCTGCGACTTTGGCACCGGGTTGATTTTCAGGTTCTCAAAGAAGTGGACGCCGCTCTTACCGGCGGTAGCTAAGTCAACATCGCCGTCGCCATCGAGATCTCCGACGATGAATTGCGTGCCTACGCCCGCTGTTCCATTGATGGAAATGGGTATGCGAGTGAACTCGCCGGTTTTGCGATGGATTTTGTAATAGTAGACGACGAGCGGATCGTAGGAGCCGGGATCGCCACCATCGTGGCCGCGGTAGCGCTTGCCGGCGAGCAGTTCCATTTCCCCATCGCCGTCGATATCGGCGAGGGCGAGCGTATGGACCTGCGAAAACGATTCATCGATGGTGTGTTTAACCCAGCGGCGACCTGACGCATTGCCCTGCTGCTCAAGCCAGTAGAGACCGTAGCTGTGGCCGCGGCCGTAGATCAGGTCGAGCTTGCCGTCGTTATTCACGTCGTAACCGATGATCGGAAATCCGGTCTCGCCGAGATTCCACTCGGGGCGCCATTCCCACTGATCGTGATCGGCATCGATGTTCTTGAACCAGCCGTGGGGCATCAGGATATCGATTTTGCCGTCGCCGTCGACATCCGCCATACCGATCCCGTGGCCATCCTGATCGCGCGTGCCGACGTGATGGACCTTGGGTTCGGGGCCTGAGAAATCCACCCACATGATTCCGGCGTGCCCGTAATGTGCCAGAGCGAGATCGGGCTTGCCGTCGCCGTTGATATCGGCCATCCAGCCGCCCTCGGTCTCGACGGTGTGCGCGATGAGGTGACGCTGCCACATGGCGCCGGGCTTCTTCGGATTCTCGTACCACCAGAGCCCGTCAGTCATCCAGCCGACGGTGACGACATCGGGCGCGCCGTCATGATTGACGTCGACGGTCCACTCGCCGCAATCGGAGACGAATTCACCCACGATTTCGACGGTACGGTATTGGTGACGCTTCCATTCGCCGCCCGTTGGGCCAGGGTTTTCATACCAGTAGGCGCCGCTCAGGATGTCGGGGCGGCCGTCGCCGTTCATGTCGAGCGTAGTGATGCCTTCGGAGTGGTCATCGCTGAGGCGATGGACGAAGAAGGCAGTTTGCGGCACGTTGCCCGGACCGTTGCCGCGCGATTCGTTGAGTTGGGCGACGAGCACGCGAGAGAAAAAGGCGAGGGCTACGAGAACGAGGCAGGCGGCGAGGGGTTGTTTCATAGGGTTTAGTGTAATGGCACCAGGACAGCTTCGGAAGCGGGGGTCCGAGCATTCCTTGAGTCGTGCGTAATTATGCGTCGGCCACTATTTGGCGAAGGCTAGGTAGAGAAAGACAATTCCAGCGATTATGTAAAAAGGTGACCCGAGCCAGAAGGGGATACCGCCGCGACTCCTGAACCACAAAAGCGTCCAGACGCCAAGCGGACGGAACCTTTCCTTGAGCAGCAGACCGACCGTGCCGTAGATTACAGCCGCAAGACCACCGATAAGAAATAGAACCTTAACGATGGCCCCATTATACGAGAAATGGGTTTCGTGTCCTGCTCTTCGTTCGCAAAAAGGGCAACAGGATGAACGCCGAGCCGCAGAGGGCGCGGAGAGAACCAATCTTTGCATCCCCTCCCGACGTTACACTGTCATAAGATCATGCGGATTTTCGTTACGGGCGCCACGGGGTTCATCGGGTTTGCTGTCGCGACCAATCTGGCGCGCGCGGGGCATAAGGTGTATGGCCTCGCGCGCAGCGCGGAGAAGGCGCAGCGACTGTCGGCAGCGGAGGTGCTTCCGGTGACCGGCGACATGAGCAGGCCCGAGACGTATCTGGAGGCCGCCATCCGTTGCCAGGTACTGATTCACTGCGCGGCGGAGTACACGGCGAGATACATGGAGCTGGACCGGCTCACGGTTACGGAGCTGCTGAAATCGGCACAAGCGAGCGGCCAGCCGCGGTTATTCGTTTATACGAGCGGCTGCTGGGTTTATGGAAGCACGGGGGCTGCCGCAGCCGACGAATCGACGCCATTACATCCTCCGGCAATGGTGAAGCCGCGCGTGGAAACCGAGACCTTGATCCTTGCGGCGAACGGCGGCCGGCTGCGAACGATTGTGATCCGGCCCGGCTGCGTGTATGGCGGCGCGGGCAGCCTGACGGCGTCATGGTTTGAAAGCGCGGAAAAAGAAGGCGCGGCGCGAATTGTAGGTGACGGCAGATTTCGCTGGGCCATGGTGCACTTGAGCGACCTGGCGGAGGCTTACCGGCTGGCGGCGGAATCGGCATTCGGTGGCGAGGTGTTCAATTTGACGGACCGCAGCCGGTTCACGGTTCTGGAATGTGCGGAGGCGGCGAGCGCTGCGGCCACCGGGGCGGGGAAGGTGGAGTCGATTCCCGTGGAAGAGGCCGCGAAAACCATGGGACCGATGGCGGAGTGCCTTACACTCGATCAGCACATCGACTCGTCCAAGGCGGCGCGATTGCTGGGATGGCACCCGCGGCACGGTGGTTTCATGGACGACGTGGCGCGGTATTACCGGTCTTGGAAGGCGGCGCAGGGATAGAAAGCCGTGTCCACCGCCGACGCAAGCGATCGATATAGAGAAGGGCCACGCGCAGTATGCGGGGACCCCCGTTAGGTTTGCCACGATGAACAGGCCGCGGGTACGCCGCCAACCCCGCGGTATCCCCGCGCTACAGCTTGTAGGGCGCGCGATATTCGTATTGCAGGAACTCATTGGCCTGCGGGTTGTTGGTGAAGCGCTCCACTTCCCCGTCCCACGTGAGATGGCTGCCGGTTTTGTGCGCGATGTTGCCGATGAGCGATGGCACGGTCGATAAGTGGCCAATGAGCACGTCGGCATTGCACTTGCCGCGGCTCTTGATGCAATCTAGAAAATTGCGGGCGTGGGACGTCGTGTCGTAGGTGTGGGGACCTTCCCCGGATTTCGGCTCGATGAGGGTCTTGAGAGACTTCGGCACGCGCTCGCCGCCGTCCCGATTGATTGGGTTCCCGTAGCCTTGGCCGTGATCGTAGCCTTCGTAGGCATCGGCGACCTTCTCAGGCACCACTTCCCAATTCTCGTAGCGAATGTACAAGGTTCCCTTGGTGCCGCGCAGCTCCATTTCGGAGTTCTTCGCATTGGATGGTGCGGCGTTGGCGTTGTACTGCTCAAAGACGACTAGCGTCGGTCCGCCGAACTCCCACAGCACTTCGAGCGTGTCGGGGATCTCGCGGTTATCGTGGATGCCGGCATATTTTCCGCCGATGGCTGTGACGCTGCGCGGAGAATCCTGGCCCAGACACCAGCGAATCACATCCACATAGTGCACGCCGAAATTGGTGAGCTGCCCGCCGGAGTAATTGTAGAACCAGCGGAAATTGTAGTAGGCGCGATTCGCATTGTAGGGGACTTTCGGCGCGGGACCCAGCCAGTGATCCCACTCCCACTCGCTGGGCGCGGGGCCGTCGGCAGCGGGACCGAGACCGTTGGGCCACTCGTTGTGAATGTGGAAACAGCGGGCGACGGTGACGTGGCCAATGCCGCCGGAGCGCACGAATTCGGCGGCCTGCTGGTACGTTTTCCACGACCTACGGTTGGTGCCGACCTGTGTGACGCGCTTGGTGCGTTCCGCGGTTTGCACCATTTTGCGGCCTTCGACGACGGTGAGGCTGAGCGGCTTCTCAACATAGACGTCCTTGCCGGCGTTGCAGGCATCGATGAACATGAGCGCATGCCAATGATCGGGTGTCGCGATGACTACGGCGTCGACGTCTTTGTTTTCGAGGAGCTGCTTGTACTCTTTGTACCGGGTCGGCGTGGCCCGGGATTTTTTCACGGCTAGATCCAGGTAGTCGTCGCGGAGATCGCATACGGCGACGGTCTGGCAATCGCCATGTTCGAGAAAGGCATCGTGGACCTGGTCGCCGCGGTTGCCGAGACCGATGTAGCCTATGCCTACGCGGTCGTTTGCGCCCAAGATGCGAGAGTAGCTGAGAGCGGTGGCGAGGCCGGCGCCTCGGGCAAAATCGCGGCGGGTGAGATCGTTCATACAGAGCCTCCGGGCGAGGCGTGCCTCGCCCCTACAAGAGGCTATCAAACTTGGGTCACAGCAGGATGAGCCCGCGCCGCATGCCGGTGGCGACGGCTTCAGCGCGGCTGGAGACGTTGAGCTTGGTGAAGATGGACGTGATGTGGAATTTCACGGTGTGCTCGGAGATGCCGAGCTTCCAGGCGATGTTCTTATTGGCGAGTCCCTCGGCGAGCATGCGCAGCACTTCGATTTCGCGCGGCGTCAGGGAGCCGTCCGGTGTCGCGGGCGTTTGCGGCGCGGGCCCGGCGATGGGCAGCGAGGCGAGCAGATCGCGATGCAGCACGATGAGTCCTTCCATCGCTGCTGCGATAGCGGCCAAGATCTCGTGAGCGGCTGCGTCCAGCGGCAGGACCGCGCGAAGTCCAGAATGAGGGAGCGCGAGGATCGCGGCGGCGTCCTCGCGGTCCGTCAGCAGGACGGAGATGGGTCCGGAAGCCAGGAGCGGCTCGATCGCGTCCTCCATGGCGCCGCGATGTTCCAGTAGAACCACGTCAGGCTGCAACTCACGGATACGCTCTGCTAGGACAGCCGGATCCGCGCTGCCGGCGAGCGAGAACGCCGGAGATTGCGCGATGACAGCCTCCAGGCCAGCGCGTGCCACAGCCGTTTCAGCAGCGATCAGAATACGCACTACCCCACTTCCACTCCCACCGGTTGCGGGTTGAAATGCACCTGGCATTCGCTGGGCCGGCCACCCCGCAGAACATCGAGAACCACGCTTTCGTCTGTTGCTTCGAGTGCGAGCGCCAGGTCGAATGGTGCTGCAAATGGCTGGCCGGCCGAGCCGGTCAGAACGTCGCCGATGCGTAATCCAGCGCGCTGCGCGGGACCTTCCGCTTCGATCTCCAGAATCAGCAGACCGAATCGCGGAACAGTGACGGGCTGCACAGTGACACCCAGGCGGCGAGCCGGTTTGCCTCGACGCGCCACAAAACAGGCGACGATGTTGCTCGGAATAGCGAGCGCGAGCCGGCTCACGACCATCGTGTTGATGCCGATCACGCGGCCCTGCGCGTCGGCCAGCGGACCGCCGGAATTTCCGGGCGCGAGCCGGAGATCGGACTGAATCCACCGGCGCGTTTCGCCCGCGTGAACAATGCCTACGGTCACGGTTCCAGGCCGCCCGTAAGGACATCCCACCGCGAGCACGAGTTCGCCCGCGCGCAATGGGTCTGAATCGGCGATGGTCGCCGCGGCCAGATTGCTGACGCCGGTTGTGAGCAATGCCAGGTCGAGTTGAGGATCGCGCGCCACGAGTTTGGCCTCGAGCCGGCGGCCATCGAAAAGCGTGATCCTGGCGCCGGATCGGCGCACGACGTGTGCATTGGTGACGACGGTGCCATCCGCGCTCCAGATGACGCCGGATCCACCGCCGCGTCCGTGGTCTTCCACTTGCACAGTGTACGTGCGTACGCGCTCAGCAGTTTGGGACATGCCTTCCGCAAGGAGCGCCGGCATTTTAGCGTTCTCCTTTCGGCCGCTCGCCCACGGTGATTTCGATTTCCTTGTTCTCGCCGCCACGAATGATGGATGCCTTCAACTTTTTACCGATGCTCGCCGGACCCAGGTTGGCATGCACTTCGTCGGTGTCCGTGACCGGGGCGCCGTTCAATTGCAGCAGCACGTCTCCGATGAGCAAGCCCGCACGGCCCGCAGGACCATCCGTTTGCAGATCGATCACGATGACGCCGCTGCGGCCGTCTGGCAAGCGCACGGGATGCATACCAACGCCCAGGTAGCCGCGTGCGACGCGCCCCTTTTCCAAAAGATCTGTGACGACGCGATTCACGGTGGAGATGGGAATCGCCACCGGCATCACGCGGGAAAGCCCGGAAGTATTGATGCCGAGCACGCGGCCTTCGACATTGACCAGCGGTCCACCGGAAAAGCCGGGATAAAGAGCCAAGTCGAGGCGCACGAGCTGATCCACATGGCCGGAGCGCCAGGTTCTCCAGGCGCCGCTGAGACCGCTGATGACGCCGAGGCTGGCATTCACGCGGCGCTCGCTGGATCGCCCGAGGGCCACGACGACGTGGCCGGGTTTCAGACTGGCGCCATCGCCGAGTTCGGCAGCGCCCGTATCGGGCGCGTCAACCTTCAGCACGGCCAGATCGGTGCCTGCGTCCCTTCCTGCAAGGGTGGCGGCCACGTTACGGCCGTCGGGCAGGGTGACGGTGATTTCTTCCTCGCGCTTAAGCGCGTGTTCCGCGGTGACCACCACTCCCGGGCGCCACAAGACGCCGCTCGAGGGCATGTGCTGCCGGCCATGGACGGCAACCACCGCGCGCCCGGCGCGTTCCACTGCCGCGGCAAGATCGTTCGATAAAGCAGATAGCGTACTCATGACTCTAGCGTGCCTGAAACCGGCGGCCCGGGGAACTCCACAAACGGGCAGGAGTCGACCTGGAAGATCGGCCAGGTGGCGGCTGCGCGTATTTCTTTATCGTAGAATGCGAGGCATGAAACGCAGAGCGTGTTTACAAACGATACTGGCGGGCGCGTTCGCCGGGGCAGTCCACGGAGATGATAAAGGCCGTCCCATCCAGTTGCACGTTGACCTGGCGGTGGACCCGGCGCAGGAACAGGAGATGCTGCACAACTTCCACAACATCTTCCGCCCGGCGGCGACCAAGCAGCCCGGATTCCTCGACGTGAAGATGCTCAAGCTGCGATCGGCTCTGGCAGGCACAGCGCCCGCGGGCGCGAACTATCGTTTTGAGCTGACGTTCGCCAGCGAGGGACAGCGCCAGGCCTGGGTGGCGACACCCACACACCAGCGCGTGTGGCCCACGATTGAAAAAACGCTCGCGTCCAAGAACTACACCATCCTGCTGTACGACGAAGCGTGACGGCCAGCCTACTCCACTTCGAAATCGGCCGACCGAACTGCCGTCTTGTGGCCGGCTGAGTCCTCCGCTTGCAACTGAACCCGGTAAGATCCCGCGGTAAGTGTGTTCACAGGCAGCTTGAGACCGAGGGGAATCACCGGGTTATCGGGGTGTTCCGTCGGGACTTTCATCATGCCGGTATCCTGCTTTTTTTCGCCGGTCTTGCGATCGACCACTGTAAGGGTGAGACCGATATCCGGCGGGGCCGGACCAAGAAGAGCAGGCTCGTAAACTTCAAGGTAAATGGCGCCAAGGTCAGTCGTCTTGAAGCGATACGAGCCACTCGGAGTAATCTGCATGCCTTGCGCCACGAGCGGCGTGCGCCCCTCCAGCAGTTCGGCGTCGAGTCCGGTGTCCAATTGATTGGTGCGGTGCAACTCTTTGCTGAGCGCCACTGCACTCAGAGTAAGCTGCTTGCCGTCATAGGGATCGACGGTAACCGGCGCCTCCAGCTTGCCGAAACTCTCGCCGCCGGAGCTGAAAACGACTTTCAGCGTGTACTTGCCGGAAGCAACTTCAAACTGGTCTTCATAATGCAGGAGCGGCTTCTCCTTGAACGCCTCAAGCTCCTTCTTGTTTTCCAGATCGACCTTCACGGCATCGCTAAACCTGGCGCCCACAGTTCCGTCGGGCCGGTACGCGATACCCAAAACGTTGACGGTGCCGTGGAATTTTCCTTTGATCTTGTCGAAATTGACCGCGCTTGTGGGAATCTCAATCGCGACGTTCAACCGCGCCGTGTTGGGCGAGGTGTAGAAGTACGGGACCAGCATGGACGCCGTGACATTCCCCGGCGCAGTGCCGTTCACGCGATTTTCCAGGTCCTTCTCGGTGGGATTTCCCGCCAGCAGGTCGACGGGTTTGACATCGCAATAGCCGCTGCGCGATCGGACGACCGTACTCCCGCGGTCCACCTTCACGCGGATCGTGTGGCAACTTCCTTCGGGCGCGTCGCTTGGCGTGTATCCGAGGATGTAGTATTCGTTTTGTTCCTTGCCGATCTTCTCCAGCCCGCCGAGCAAGTCGTTGGTATTGACGATGACGAAGCCGCCCGTGCCCGAGGCGAGCGCGTACATGATCTCCTGGTTGGTGGTAGCGCTGTCCGGAAATGGCGGAACTATCATCTGCCGCGCCTGATTATATGGGTTGTTGATGTATTGGTTGGGAGCCAGCGAACCACCGCCGCGAGAGCCGCCGGTCGATCCCCCGCTGCCACCCCTCCCTCCGCCGCCAGAGCCGCCTTTTCCTCCGCCGCCAGAGCCGCCCTTTCCACCGCCTCCCGCACCTCCGCCCGTGCCGCCAGCGCCGTGACCGCCACCTGTGCCACCTCCCGCGCCACCGCCCGTCCCGCCGCCGCCGTGACCTCCGCCACCACCCGCTCCTCCGCCTCCTCCAGCTCCACCGCCTCCTCCGCCGTGCTGCGGCATAAAGGACGCGCCAAAGGAACTGAAGCTGACCGGCAGCAATCGCAGGGAAGGAAGGCTGGCGGAAGCCGTTTGATCCGGAGCTGCGGGCGCGGCGTAGGAAATTGGGGCAGCGCCTGATACCAGCCCACGGACGTCGATCGGATAAATCGCGACGTTCCACCGGTTGCACGCGTCGATAGTCGCGGTCAGCTCCGATCTGACTTCCTCCGTCAACGGAAAGCCGGCCGTCAGCAGTATCAGAATCTTGCGCCCTGGAACGGAACCCAGATTCTTGGCCATGCTGCGCAAGGCGAGCATCACGCTACGCGCGCCAAAATCGGCTTCGGCGTTGCCCAACGGCGGCATGCCGGCCGAAGCAACCTGGACCGGCGCTGCATTGGGATTGACCGACGACATTTTCACTCCGCTGACCACCTGCTTCAACCGTTCGGCGTCGGAAGTGAAGTTCTGCGCGATATGCACGCTGCCGCCGAAGTTGACGATCGCGATCAGCTTGTTCGGCCCGGTGTTCTTGTCGATAAACTTAGCCGCTGCCTGCCGCGCTTGCGCCTGGTCACCTGGCTGCATCGTCGAATTGTCGAAGAACAACACGAGATAGTGTTTCTGGTTGCTGTTCGGGGAACTCGGATCAGCTTCGAATGAAAAATTCTTGATGGGCTGCTCCTTGCCGTCCTCCCAAACCCTGAAGTCCTTTTGAGTCAGATCGCGAACGTACTCGCCTTTCTTGTCGGTGACGACCGTATCCACCAAAACCAGCCGGGTCTCCGTTCGGATCACGGCGCCGGAGTCAGCCGGGGCCTGGGCTTTTGCCCGCGGAATCTGCGTCGCGAGGCCCGCCCACCACACGATTGCGGCAAACAACATCAAGCGGCGAACTGCCATACATTCTCTCCCTCTACTGAATCTCGACCGACCCATTTTGTGCGGACATCATCTGTCCTTCGGCGTCCCGCACTACCAGCCGAACCGAATACGTGCCGGGTTTTACGTCGAAGCTCGACCGCAACGTGAGGCCGGCTCCGAGCTTCTTTTCGAGCGTTTCATCCCGCAGGCGCATTTCCAGGTGCTTTTCATTTCCCGTGACGTAGGTTCCGTTGCGATCGAACAGCGCGGAAACGACGGTCAGGTCGTTCCGATTGCGCCCCTCCACTTTTCGATAGTGGATGTGTCTCACGTCCACACGAACGACGACAGCCACGCGGGCGCTGTCTTCGCTGGACTTGAAAAACTGGGTGTGCAACTCGACCGGGATGTCGTGCATTTCTTGCCGCGAAAACAAAGCTTCCTGGATTTCCTCTTTTGCCGTTTCCGCGGGATCCTCGAGGCGCTTGGGGGCATAATAGCCGCGCCGCGCCTGCAAGGTGGCTTTGTTGCCGCCGTTCAGCGTAACCTTCAGCTTGTGGTAGGTGCCATCCATTTTCAGGTTCTCGGGCGAGAAACCGAGCACATAGAAAAATTCCGGGACCGCGGCCACGCGTTTGAATCCACCATCCAGATCATTGCTGTTGTGAAAGAAGGTGCCGCCGGTCGCATCGGCCAATTCCGCCAGCACGTCCGCTTCCTGCGT
>DATJAK010000170.1:0-9824 GCA_035516375.1 Bryobacteraceae bacterium | reverse complement strand
CGACAAGCCGGTATCCTTGTCAGTCATCAGTTTGAACCTGCAAATAGTTCCAAGCGGCTCAAAAAGTGAGCGGATTGCCTGCGGCGTCGTGCCGGAAGTCAAGTTGCCAACAAAAATGTTTTTCATATGATCTCCCGTTCTGTTGAGGGTGGGCCCTGCGCCAGCGCCGATCGAGTGTGCCGGGCGCCCTCGTCGATGATCAGCCGCATGCGTCCGATTAACGCCTTGCCGAGGTCCACCTCTTCCGGGCTGCCTTTATAGCCTGGCATCCTCGGATCGATGAACTGCCTTCGGAATAGCTGATCCGATGCCAGGCTAGCCAACAGCCTGAGCTCTTCAACTGTGACTACGAAGTTTATGTTCTTCATATGTTCTCTCTCGTACGGGCGGATGCAGGCTGCCGATTCTTGGACATTGTGCGCCTGCACGCTGCGACCTCATCCACGTGCCGCCTGTCTACGGTCGAAACCGCGATTTGTTCAAGAGCCTCGCTTTCTCAAGCTTGAGTCGCGCTGCTTCCTGCTCACTGGCCGCGCCGGCGCGGCGTCCCCTTACGGCGCTTCCAGGCCGGCGAGCCGCTTCGCTTCCACTGCGGCAGCTTGGGCCGAAGGATCGAGCCTTTTCAAGACGCCGACCAGCCGGAAGCTGGGCCCGTTCGAAGAACGGATCCGACAGAGTCGCCCCTTGAAGTCAAGAACCTTCACAGCGACTGACTTCCTGGATTGCGATCCGTGATGGATGGAATCGATAGCAGCGGGTCTGGCCTTAACGCAACCAATGAGATCGCAAATGGGGCGATCGAGAGCACGACAAGTGAAAGGCTGAAGGCACCAGCAAGCCGAAAGACCGGCACCACAGGGTTAAACAGCATGGCGATGGCAAGAAAGCCGGCTGCCCAGCGGTACTTCTTTGCTTGAACCGCCTGTGTGACAACAACTGCGGCGGCGATGCTGACAACCAAATCAAGCTCCCATTGGTAATTCGCTCCGGAGTTCCAGAACAGTGCCGCAAACAGCAATGCCGCGATAGAAACAAACTTCGCCACTTGGGTGTACAACGCAACCTCCTCGGTTTTGACGGGTGGCTAAGAAAAGAGAAGCAGGCAACCTGACTTAGTTCAGATCGTCCGCGAGTGGGCAAGAGTGCTCAGGCATTAACCATTATAGGTTAAGTGGCTTTACTTGTCAAGGACGACGTGCTATATTCAGGCAGCCTTCTTTACCTGTACTGGTTAATCACAGAGGCCCCAACCGTGGATGTTTCTCTGGTGATCAGGCACCGCCTGAAAGAACTCGGCCTGGAACAAAGAGATCTGGCCGCCGCGGCCCAGGTCACCGAATCCTATATCTCCCAGTTGCTGGCAAGGAAGAAGGCTCCTCCGGCACCTGGCCGAACCGACATCTATGACAAGATCGGAAGTTTCCTGAAGCTTCCAACGGGTGAACTTTCCAGGCTGGCTGAACTCCAGCGCCGAGAGGACCTGAAGAAAAGGGTGGCAGATCCGCCGGAGCCACTGTTCAAGGCCTTCCGGGAATTGATCCTCCGTAAGTGCGAGGCTGCCAAGCAGCCGCAAATAAGGGAAGTGTTCGAGAAAGAGCCTTTCGGCGCCCTGGAACGCCTTGTCACGCAGAAGTTGCTGGATGTGGCTAAAAGAGTTGCTCGAGAAGAACTGGAAAGCGAGAAATGGCTGCAATTGGTAGCGCGGCTCAGCGGGCAAGGTTACGATGCGATGCGCGTCGTCATCCTGGAGTTCCTGGATACGGACGTCTTCCACGTTTCGGCGGAAAACTGCATCTCATTTCTGGATCCGCTGATCGAGTCATGGGACATTGACCTGGAGACGTTTGGCATCGAGATTGTTCTAAACCGCAACCTCGCCCTTGGGCACCTGAAGAGGTTTGATTTTGTCGAGCGAGAACCGGAACGGCCTTTCGAGGTAGAGCCTGGACTTGAGGAGTTCCTCAGGGATCCTTTGCTTAGTGGCAATGCCACGGACGACGAAATCGAATTCCTCAAGCGCCTTCGGTTCACAGACCGGCGGCCGCTTCCGCTCTACTACTACCGGGTTCTGCAAAGCACCAGGGATCCGCTCCACTTTCGTATTTCAGCCGAACCGAAAAAGTGAACCGACCGATCGCTTTTCTGAAATTCGCCGCGCGCCTTGGTCTCGTACTGCGAGCCCGATGCGCACGGCCCTATCAACCGATTTCGCGCCTTGGGGGGCCTGGAAAGTCCGGGCGGAGCGCCACCAAGTTGGCGAGCGCTCCGCCGCCTCCAGGATTACTAATTTAAAGGTCGCGATTTACCGCGACGCATCGGGTCCCTTCCGGGTACCGGAATCGCTACCAAGCGTTGGCCACGGATTCTTATCGCGGCGCAGATCCGGGCGACTTGCCAGCCGGGCGGCTTCGATCTGATCGGGAGTGCGTACGTCCGGCTCGGAGAGTCTGACCTTCTCTCGGGAACGCGCTACCCGGCGTTTGTGACGCTTGGCAAGTCTCTTGTCCACTCGCTTACCAGCGATTCTGCCGCTGGCCGCCGCGGAATCCGCCACCACCGCCGCGATTTTCCTTGGGCCGGGCTTCGTTGACATTCAGCGCCCTGCCGTCCAGGTCGCGCCCGTTGAGAGCAGCAATGGCGTTTTGTCCCTCGCCGTCGTTGCCCATTTCCACAAATCCAAACCCTCGCGCCTTTCCGGTGTCCCGGTCGGTAACGATGTTTACGCGATCAACCGTGCCGAACTCCTCAAACATTTGTCGAACGGCGCCTTCGGTAGCGTCGAAGCTGAGGTTTCCTACGAAAATATTCTTCACTTAATCTTCTTTCTGAAATTTGCAGAGCAGCGAATACGGGCAGGATAACCGGCTGGGCCGGAATATACGAGAGGCCTGGATTAGCGGACTGTCAAACTACGCTTTAATGGTTGCACAAAATGGGCTGCGACACAAGGACTAAATGGCTGGGCACCGAATTCAGGTGCTCGAGCACACACACTGTCTCGAATTTCCATTCCTGGATCTGATTCGTTCCGAGTACCGGGTAGAACCGCTCGGAGCCGTTCACGACCGCGTTCTGGCGGGCTACTACACCCTGTCAGCGTACAGGGTCCGGCTCGGGGAGCTTCCAGAAGCCATCGCAAAGAGTCTCCCTCACTACCCGCTTCTTCCGGCAACTCTGTTGGGCAGGCTGGCGGTGAGCACCTCGCGCCGCGGCCAACACTTGGGACGATTCCTTTTGATGGACGCGCTCTACAGAACTTGGAAGAACACGTCGCAGGTGGCGTCGGTTGGTGTGATGGTCGACGCTCTGGATGAGAATGCGCACGCCTTCTATATCCGCCATGAGTTCAGACGTAGTCTAGGTCGCCGCGGCGCTTCGATTTGTCAGCCGAGTGGAATTGGCGGTCGATATTTAAGAAACAATCCCGGTTGACCTTGGCGGACGAGACCTCGTGAACGCTTGCCGGATTTGCTCTGGCACGCAGTTCCTTGATTGAGATTCTCGCCCTTCGCCATCAGCTTGGTATGCCGCAGCGTTCGGCGAAGAAGCCCAGGTTGAACCCGTGCGACCGCCTGCTGTGGGCTTGGCTTTGTCCCGCACGGACCGATTGGCGCTCGTTCCTCTGCGTCGTGAAACCGGCTACTGTGATTGGCACCGCAAGGGACTCCGCCTGTTCTGGACCTGGAAGGATTTCGGCGGCGAGTCAGCGCCAGATCGGTCCCCGGAAGTCGTTAGTATCCTATGGGAAGTGTCGCGGGCGGAGGCCGGCCCACTCCTGGGGATGGCCTTACAGCCACCGGCTCATAATCACCTTCTGCTCCGTATAGAACCTCACCGCATCTTTCCCGTGCGCATGCAGATCCCCAAAGAACGAATTCTTCCAGCCGGCGAACGGGAAAAACGCCATCGGTGCCGCTACGCCCACGTTCACCCCGACCATACCGACCTCGATGCGCGAGGAATACTCCCGAGCCGCTTTCCCACTGCCGGTGAAGATGGATGTCGCATTGCCGAAGGGAGACCGGTTCACCAGCCCGATGGCGTCGTCCAGGCTGTCCACCCGGATTACCGATAGCACAGGGCCGAAAATCTCCTCTCGCGCGATCGTCATCTCCGGCGTCACGTGGTCGAAAATCGTAGGACCGAGGAAGAACCCGCCGGCGGGACTGCGGAACTGGCGGCCATCGCACAACGGAGTGGCACCTTCCGCCACACCTTTTTCGATGCACCCGGCCACCCTGCGGCAGTGATCGCCGGTGACCAGCGGCCCCATCTCCACGCCCGCCTGCGAGCCATCGCCTACGATCAGAGCGCGGGTACGTTTCACCAACAGGTCGAGCAGCGGACCCGCTGCTCCGCCCACCGGAACGAGCACGCTGCCGGCCAGGCAGCGCTCCCCCGCCGCGCCGAACGCCGACCCGATAATCGCTTCCACCGTTTTCGGCATATCGGCATCGGGCATCACCACCAGATGATTCTTCGCGCCGCCCAGGGCCTGCACCCGTTTGCCCTGCGCCGCCGCGGTCGAGTAAATATACCGGGCGACCGTCGTGGAGCCTACAAATGAGACGGCCTTAACCAGCGGATGGTGCAGCAGGGCATCCACCGCGACTTTGTCGCCCTGCACCAGGTGAAGCACACCGTGCGGCAGACCGGCATCTTGCAGCAGTTCGGCCATACGCGAGGGAGTGAGGGGGACCTTCTCAGAAGGCTTCAGCACCATGGTGTTACCGCAGGCGATGGCGAACGGGTACATCCAGAGAGGCACCATCGCGGGAAAGTTGAACGGCGTGATACCGGCGCACACTCCGATCGGCTGGCGAATTGTTTTGCAGTCGATGCCTTTGGCGACATCGTGGAGCGAATCACCCATCATCAGGCTGGGCATTCCACACGCCACTTCCACCATCTGGATGGCGCGCCGCACCTCGGCCTCGGCATCGCTTGCGGTCTTGCCGTTTTCGCTGGTGAGCAACGCCGCCACTTCCGCGGTGTGCTTCTCGAGCGCCGTCTTGAAGCGGTAGAGCGGTTGCACCCGGTCCACCACCGGAACCTCGCGCCAGGCGAGAAACGCCTCGTGCGCGGCGCGGACGGCGCGGTCCACATCTTCGACAGTGGCGTATGGAATTTCGGCCAGGACAGCCCCGGTGGCCGGGTTGGTCACCGGGTGCAAGGTACGGCTTTCAGTGGCAGTCATCCTTCTCCCTCCCATTCAGGCAAAACGGCAGGCGCGGTCACGCGCTGCATCATAAACATATACACGACCCCGGCGACGCCGAAGCCGACAAACCAGGCGTAATCGTAGAGCCATCGCAGAGGCGGAATCACCAACCCCGACAGCGCCACGGCGATGCCCGCCGCCAAAGCCGTCACGGCGCTCCAATTAACGCCGCCGTCGTATTCATAGGTTCCGCCGCGCCGATACAGATCGTCCACCTTGAGACGCGCGTGGCGCACCAGGAAATAGTCGACGATCATGACGCCGGCAATCGGACCTAGCAGAGCCGAGTACCCTACCAGCCACCCGAAAATGTACGCGCTGAAATCACTCAACAGCTTCCAAGGCATCATCAGCACGCCGATGACGCCGGTGATCATACCTCCGGTACGGAAGGAAATCCGGCGTGGGCTGAGGTTCGAAAAATCGTTGGAGGGCGAAACCACGTTGGCGGCGACATTGGTATTCAGGGTGGCGATCAGCAGCGCGATCAAAGCCACCAATGCCACCACGGGCTGGTTGAACCTGCCCAGCAGCACCACCGGGTCCCAGATCGCTTCGCCGAACAACACCACCGACGCCGACGTCACGGCCACGCCGATGAACGAATAGAGCGTCATCGCGGCGGGCAGTCCCAGCGCCTGGCCCACGGCTTGCGCCCTTTGCGATTTTGCATAACGCGTGAAATCGGGGATGTTGAGTGCCACGGTGGCCCAGAACCCGACCATGCCGGTCAGCGACGGCAGGAAGAATCGGAAAAACGCGCCTGCCGTCTGGAACCTGCTGTGCGACGTCAGCACCGGTCCGAGGCCGCCGGCCTGGCTGGTCACCCACCAGAGCAGCAGCAGCCCGATTCCCAGCATGAACGGCGCGCCAATGCCTTCCAGAAACTTGATGGTCTCGATCCCGCGCGCGATCACCGCGATGTTGAGCGCCCAAAACGCAAAGAAGCAGATCCAGACGCCCCCTGGCAGGTGGGCCGCTCCCGGCCACAGAATCGTAAGCATGGAGTAGATGGCCCGGCCGCCGATCCAGGTCTGTATGCCGAACCACCCGCACGCCACCAGCGCGCGCAGCACCGCCGGAATGTTCGCGCCGCGCACCCCGAACGACGCGCGGACGAACACCGGAAACGGGATGCCGTATTTGGCGCCCGCATGCGCGTTGAGCAGCATGGGAACCAGCACGATCAGGTTGCCCAGCAGGATGGTGAGGATGGCCTGCCACCAGCTCATGCCGCCCGCAATCAGCCCCGAGGCCAGCATATAGGTCGGAATGCACACTGACATCGCGACCCAAAGCGAGACATAGTTGTACAATCCCCACGTTCGCCGCGCCTGCGCCACAGGAGCGAGGTCCCGGTTATACAGAGACGGGTCGTGGTAGCGTAACCCCTGCGCCCCTTGCTCCGGTGTTACTTCCATGCTCCTCCGTGCGCCGTTCGCTTCAGATATTGCCCGCGTCCCGGCTTGCCGAGAAACCGGCCGCGATCGACAATCACTTCGCCTCGGGCGATCACCGTGCGTGCGTTGCCACGCACTTGGAAGCCCTCGAACATCGAATAATCCACCCGCATATGGTGGGTCGAGGCGCTGATGGTGTAGAGCTCGTTCGGGTCCCAGAGCACCAGGTCAGCGTCGCTCGCCGGCGCGATCTCGCCCTTCCTCGGGTACATGCCGAAGATGCGTGCCGGAGCGGTGGACGTGATTTCGACAAACCGGTTCAGCGAAAGCTTTCCGCTGTTCACGCCGTGGTGGTAGATCAACTGCAAGCGGTTTTCGATGCCCGGACCGCCGTTCGGAATCTTCGTGAAATCGTCTTTGCCCAGCACCTTCTGGTCAGCGAAACAGAACGGGCAATGGTCGGTGGAGACCACCTGCAGGTGGTCGTGCCGGAGGCCGTCCCACAGTTTGGGCAGGTTCTCTTTCGAACGCAACGGCGGAGTGAATACGTACTTCGCGCCTTCGAAATTGGGGCGCTCCAACTCGTCGATGGAGAGTAGCAGGTATTGCGGGCACGTCTCGGCGAACGCCGGAACGCCGCGGTCGCGCGCCTCGCGCACCTGGTTGAGCGCGTCCTCGCAAGACAGGTGCACGATGTAGACCGGCGCGCCGGCGATCTCCGCCATGGCGATGGCGCGGTGCACCGCCTCCGCTTCGGCGCGCGGCGGCCTGGTCAACGCGTGATAGATGGGCGCGGTTTTCCCTTCCGCCAGCGCCCGGGCAACAATGACGTCGATCACGCTGCCGTTTTCCGCGTGCATGCAGATGAGGGCGCCGTTTTTGGCGGTTTGGGAGAGCGCCTTGAAGATGGTGGCGTCATCCACCATCAGCACGTTTGGGTAGGCCATGAAGAGCTTAAAGCTGGCCACGCCTTCCCGCACCATTTCGTCCATATCTTCCAGGCCGGCGCCGGCCAGGTCCGTGACAATCATGTGCAGGCCGTAATCGATGACGGCGCGTCCCTCCGCCTTCTTCCACCACGTGTCGAGTGCGTCGCGCATGCGCGCGCCACGGGCCTGGATGGCGAAATCGACGATCGATGTTGTGCCGCCGAACGCCGCCGCCCGTGTCCCGGTTTCGAAATCGTCGGCGGACGTGGTGCCGCCGAACGGCATGTCGAGGTGAGTGTGGGCATCGATGCCTCCCGGCAGCACGTAGAGTCCCGTGGCATCGATGGTTCGATCGGCGTCGCGATTCAACCCCGGCGCCACTTCCGCGATTCTGCCATCCTCAATCAGGACGTCGGCCTTGGTGGTCTCGCGAGCCGTGACCACAGTTCCGTTTTTGATGAGCGTGTTCATGACCTGGTACGCTGCTCCCATGATTCGGGCGCCTTCCCCGAATCCACCTGCTCCATCGTGATGCACCCCGGCACCGGGCACACCAGCCAACACAGATTACAGCCGACGCACTCCGCTTCATCCACCTTGGGAATTCGCGAAGGAACTTTCGCCCTTTCCGCATCCAGTTTGGCGATCGGAGTCACCGCGATCCTCGATCGGCTGGCCGCTTCCACTTCGGACGGCGCCGGGTGGCCGTCGAGATGAATGCACTGGTGCGCGCCATCCCAGCACGCGATGTAGCACAAATCGCAGCCAATGCACTTGTCGGCATCGATGCGCGCCACAATCTTGTAGTTCAGATCCAGGCGCTTCCACTCATGTACGCGATCGAGCGAAATCCCGCGAAAATCGTCGAGCGTGTGGAATCCCTTCTCATCCATCCAGTTGCTGAGCCCGTCGATCATGTCCTCGACGATGCGATAACCGTAATGCATCGCAGCCGTGCACACCTGCACGGTGCCGCAGCCCAACAGAATGAATTCCGCCGCCTCGCGCCAGCCCGAAATGCCGCCGATACCGGAGATGGGTAGCCGGACCTCCGGATCGGCGGCGAGCTGCTGCACCAGGTGCAACGCAATCGGCTTGACCGCGGGTCCGCAGTAGCCGCCGTGAGCCGAGAAGCCGCCCACGTTGGGGCGCGGGACGAAAGTATCGAGATCGATGCCGGTGATCGAGTTGATGGTGTTGATGGCTGAGAGTCCGTCAGCGCCGCCGCACCTGGCCGCCCGCGCCACCGCGCGGATGTCGGTAACATTGGGCGTGAGTTTCACCAGTACCGGAGTGCGCGCCACTTCCTTCACCCACTCCGTGATCATGCATGAGTAATCGGGCACCTGGCCGACGGCCGAACCCATGCCGCGCTCGCTCATGCCGTGCGGACAGCCGAAGTTCAGCTCGAGGCCATCAACGCCCGAATCCTCCGAGCGTTTGACGATCTCGTGCCACGTCTCGCGCTTCGATTCCACCATCAGCGAAGCAATCACCGCGTGATTTGGATAGTGCTTCTTGACCTCCGCGATTTCGCGCAGGTTCACTTCAATCGGGCGATCGGTGATGAGCTCGATGTTGTTCAACCCCATCATCCGCTGGTTGTTCCAATCGACCGAGGAGTAACGCGAGGAGACATTCACGATCGGCTCGCCGATGGTCTTCCACACCGCGCCGCCCCAGCCGGCGTCGAAAGCGCGCATCACCTGTTCACCACAATTCGTGGGCGGGCCGGAAGCGAGCCAGAAGGGATTGGGGCAGCGGATTTGGGCGAAATTGGTGGTGAGATCAGCCATGCTGGGCCTCCAGAACGGCAGTCATAGCGATCGCGGCGCGTTTGCCGTCGGCCACGGCATCCACTACTTCCCGGCCACCGTTCACGCAATCGCCACCGGCGTAATAACGGGGATTCGACGTGCGCCCGGTGGGCCGATCGACCTGGATCAAGCCCTTCTGCAGCTCGATGGCGCGGGTGGCGTGCAGCATGTCCGCGAGACGCGACTGCCCGACCGCAGGGATCACCATGTCACAGACGAACTCGAAGTCCGAGCCGGCAACCGGTACCGCGCTGCGCCGGCCGGCGGCGTCGGGCGCGCCGAGCTCGGTTTCGGTGAATTTCACGGCCACCGCCCGGCCCTGGGAACCGGCAATCTCAGTCGGCTGCGCCAGCCAGTGGAAGCGGACGCCTTCCACTTTCGAGTGATCGTACTCGGAGCGGAACGCGGGCATTTCGCGCTCGGTGCGGCGATAGAATATGTGGACCTCCTCGGCGCC
>DATJAK010000169.1:0-5967 GCA_035516375.1 Bryobacteraceae bacterium | reverse complement strand
GTCTAGCCGGCGCTGGTCCATATCGGGCTGGCCGATGATGGCGAGCGGCGCGCCATTAACAGTCTGGAACAATCCTTCCATGGCGGCCAAAGTCACGGGTTGTTGAAAGGCGATGTTCTTACCCTGCTGGTCGCCAGTAGGAAACAACATGAGCAGTGAGCAAATCGTTCCCGCGATCACACCGGTACGCACGAACGTGCGTCCAAAAGGCTCGTGGATGCGCGAGAGCAAATAGAACGCGCCCACCGACGCCATCACAAAACTTGCCGTAACCACGGCGGCGATCATGTTGTGGAGGTACTGCCAGAACAGCCACGGGTTGAGCAGCAGGCCCCAAAGGCTCTCCAACAGAATCCGCCCATCCGGCGCTAACAAGTAGCCGGTGGGATGCTGCATCCAGGCATCCGTGGCGACGATGAAGAAGCCGGAGAGCCACGAACCGGCAAACACCAGAAATGCGGAGACCCAATGCGCTCGCGGGCTGAGGCGTTTCTCGCCCCATAGGAACAGACCCAGGAAGCTCGATTCCATGAAGAACGAAAACACGCCTTCCATAGCCAGCGTCTGTCCGATCACTCCGCCGGCGGCTTTCGAGAAGCGCGCCCAATTGGTCCCGAACTGGAATTCCATTGGGATTCCCGTGACCACGCCGACTGCGAAATTGATCGCGAAGATTTTGGCCCAGAAGCGGGCCGCACGGTGATAGTGCTCATCCCCGGTTCGAAGCGCCATGGTTTTCAGGACGACGATGAGCAGCGCCAGGCCCATGGTCAACTGCGGGAAGAGATAGTGGAAGGTCACCGTGAAGGCGAAATGCAGCCGATGAACGGTTAAAGCATCCATATATCTTGATTGAACACATAACACGTTTCGCAACGTGCGGCGTGAAGCAGGCGTGGTGACCTACCCCTGGCGGCTGGTGCAAACACCCTCGCATTACTCCATCCTCTATGAGGGGAATATCCACAGCTTCGGCCGCTCTGTCACCACTCGCCGGAAATTGCATCTCTACGAGTGGGTATGGAAATTACAGTCAAACATTTGGGCGATGTCCAATTCGAAGCGAGCACGCGCGGCCACTCGGTGATCTGCGATCAGCCAACCGAAAACGGCGGCTACGACGAGGGCCTGACGCCGCCGGAATTCCTTCTCGCCGCATTGGGAACCTGCGCCGGTTATTACGCCGTTCAGTATCTGAAAGCCCGGTCGCTGGCCTGCCCGGACCTGGAAATCAAGGTTTCCGCGGAGAAGGCGACGCAGCCGGCCCGCCTGGCCTCGTTCCACATCGAGGTGATCGCGCCATCGCTCGACGCGCAGCACGAAGCGGGCATTTTTCGCGCGGTGGAGAAGTGCCTGATCCACAACACGCTGTTGAATAAACCAGCGATTGAGGTCGCCGTACATAGCGGGGCGCTACAATCGTGATTTGGATCAGCGTGATTTAGATCGGAAACTCGAAGTTCAGCTCGCGCGTGCCCTGATGGCGCACGAACCGCGGGCGTTCGAACAATTCGTCGAATATTTTCGTTCCAAGATCTTCCACTACAGCTGGTTGGTTTGTGGGCAGCGCGACGACGCCGAAGAAGTGGCGCAAGAGACGCTGCTCAAGGTTTTCGAGAGCATCGCCCAACTGCGTGATCCGGAGCGCGTGCGCGCGTGGGTGTTTCGCATCGCGCGCAATGCCTGCCTGATCGAGCGGCGCAAGAGCGTGTTCGCGCCGCAACACGAGCTTTCCCTGGAAGAGCTGCCACCGGGCGCGGAGATCGAAGATAGCGCGGTCCGTCCGCCCGACGACCAGTTGCAAGGCGGCGAACTGCGGGCGCTGCTGGACCGCGTGATCGCCGAGCTCCCGGCGCCGTATCGGCCGGTTGTGGTACTGCGCGATCTGGAGGGCCTTTCCACCGAAGAGACCGCCGAGATTCTGGACCTGAGCACCGATGTGGTGAAGACGCGTTTGCACCGCGCGCGGGCCGCCATGCGCCAGAAGCTCGATTGCTATTGGAACAACCGCTGTATGGAGGTGGAGCCGATCGCCAGCCCATCACCTTTGAGTGAGAGTGCCTGGGACAACTTGCGGCAGGCCTGGCGCAGCCGGAGCGCGGTCATCGCCAACACAGACTCAAAACGGTAAAGCAGAGATCAGGAGTCACTGTTCCGGCGGTCCCGCAGACGGGCGAGCAAAGCGTTCAGTCTTTCCGTCGCTTCCCTCAGGTTGCTTTCGATCGCCGCCATGTTACATTCGTGCAGGGCCATCAAGCGCTCATGCCGCTCCAGCGATTCCCTCCGGCTTCGTCGGGCGCACCTGAGTGGCGCAGCTTCACTTCGGTCTGGTTTCCATAAGCGGCCGTAGTGCGGCCAGGTTCTTCGGGAGCGGTGGATTTTCACACTATCTTGTCTTAAACTACAAGGGTGCGCAGTCTTCAATGGACGGCTGAAAATTCCGTTTACGTGCCGGAGCTCGACGAAGAACATCAGGCGATGTTCCGCCTGACGCAAGAGCTTCGTCATGCGGTGGTGGAGGGCGAAGCCAGGGAGCGCCTGAAGCAGAAGGCACAGCTCCTGGCAGAGGAAGTCGCCGGCCACCTGCGGCATGAAGAACGGCTGATGCGCGAGGCTCGCTATCCGCACGTGGATTGGCACAAACGCCAGCACAACACCATCCGCAACGAGCTGACGGAATTGGCGGAATCGTTGCGCAGCGGGGAGCAAGCCGCGATTTTGGGCTCGCTCGAGGCGATCGCCAAGTGGATGCGAGATCACACCAGCGTGGCCGATCGCATGGCGGGAGCCTATCTGCGGAATTACCAGCGGGCTTCGGCGCCTCAGGACTCGGGCGCGGAATTGCGCCGGCCATCGAGTACTTCCCTCACCTTGCGCACCAGCACATCGGGCAGAAACGGCTTCTGCAAAAATGCCGCGCCGGAGCGCATAATCCCGTGATGGATGAGGGCTTCGTCGGTATAACCGGAGATGAACAGAACCCGCATGGCCGGTTTGAGCGGGGCCATTCTCTTGACCACATCGGGGCCGCTCAGTTCGGGCATCACCACATCGACCAGCGCCAGATCGATGTTGCCTTTGTGCGTGCGGCAAATCCGAATGGCCTCCTGGCCGCGCGTGGCCTCGAGCACCTTGTAGCCGCGGTCGGTGAGCACATCGACGATCAGTTTGCGCACGCGCGCTTCGTCTTCCACAAGGAGAACGGTCTCGCTCCCCTCGAGATGCTCCGAACCGGACTCCGCCGCATCCGATGTGACTCGCTTGTCGCTCATCGGAAGGTAAATGCGGGCGGTGGTGCCCAAACCCAACTCGCTGAAGAATCCGATGGCACCGCCGCTCTGCCGGATGATGCCATACGCGGTCGCGAGTCCCAGCCCCGTGCCGCGCCCCGGGTTTTTCGTAGTGAAGAACGGCTCGAACAGATGGCTCTGCGTTTCTTCGTCCATGCCCACGCCGGTATCGACGATGGAAATGGTGACATAGCCTCCGGGCTTGACGCCCAGTTGGCGCGATGGGAAGCTTTCGCTGAGTTGCGCGAATCCGGTTTCAATGGTGAGCTTGCCGCCATTGGGCATGGCGTCGCGGGCGTTGACCGCGAGGTTCATGATCACTTGTTCGAGGCGCGCCGGGTCGGCCTCCACCACGTCGCGGGTAGCGGCCGGGATGGTGACCAACTCAATATCCTCGCCGATCAAGCGGCGCAGCAGCTTTTCGATCTGCAGCACCAATTCGTTGACGTGGATGGTGCGCGGCTGCAGCGGCTGGCGGCGGCTGAAGGCCAACAACTGATTGGTGAGCGCGCCTCCGCGCTCGGCCGAGCGGCGAATCTGTTCCAGGGCGGTGCGCTGGTTTTCGGGCAGGTCGCGCTTGGCCAGCAGCAGGTCGCTATAGCCGGTGATGACGGTGAGCAGATTGTTGAAATCGTGCGCTACGCCGCCGGCCAGCCTGCCGACGGCTTCCATCTTCTGCGATTGGCGGAACTGTTCCTCAAGCCGGTTGCGTTCGCGGCGCAGCCGCGCGGCCAGCAGTTCGCGCTCCACGGCAGCGTTCAAGCGCATCAGGTTGCCGCGCGTCAGATGGTCGGCCGCTCCGGCTTTGAGGAGCGAAAGGACATCTGCATCCTTAATTCTGCCGGTGATGGCGATGAGCGGTAGATCGACGCCGCGCTCCTGAACGATGGCCAGCGCTTCGACGGCTCCAAAACCGCCCGCGCAGAAATCGGAAATGGCGACGTCCCAGTTGGCCGAGAGAGCTTTGTGGAGTTGGTCGGGTGTCGAAACCGGCTCGAATACGGGATCGAAGCCGCCACGGCGCAGTTCAGCAGCGGCTGCATCGGCGCCGTTGTGTCCTACGAATATCACCCGTAGCGGAAAGGGCATCGCGGTCCTGGGGGAGGCGTTCCCTAGAGTATTGGATCGAACCTGTGGGTTGTCAAGAGATGACTTCCGTTAATGTGCCGAAATGAACTTTCAGCGAGGCAGCTGATTTTCGAGGTCCGGAAATACCGCTTGTGCCAGGTCGACTCCGATTTTAGTCGCGGCATCCGGATCGTTGTTCGGTACCGGCAGTACGAGCTTCACCAGGGCGGTGTCGCTGCGATGATAGCGGATCGAATCGGCCACTAACCAGAATTTTGCAGCGTATTCGCTGGCGATGATGCGCTGGTGACTCTGATACCAATAAATGACGACTGCCTTTTCGTCTCCGCGCGAAACCATGTACCGGTTCGCCAGGATGGGCTCGGCGAGCCCCGGCACGGGAATCGAAATCACTCCGGTTTGCGTCGGCTCCCAACCGGACCCGGGCAAGCAGTTCTTGGGCGAGTGCGGCGATTGTCCCGTGCGCTGCGTCTTGAAGAATCCGATGAAGAGACTGGCCTGCGCGCGATAAGCGGGATTCACATAGACGCGGTTGAGAATGTCGTCGGCCTTCAGAACGTCCTGCACTTCCTTTTCGATGGGCACATCGCGGACCATGCTCCAGCCGCCGAAGTGGGTCGGGAATTCGAAGAGCGGCTTCACGTTGGGAATGATCTCGGCGCGGGTAATGGTGGTGTACAGAATGATCGCCTGCAGAGCCAGCACCAGGCTCAGGACGCGTACCACCTTGTTGCGGATCCAGTTCATGCCGGTTGTCGCTCCGAATCCCAGAGCCGCGCCACGCGCGAGAGCGCCTGATGAAACAGAATCAGAATCGCCAGCGACACCATGAAGATGACCCAGCCTTGCGCGGTGTGAAAAAACCCTTCCGCCAGCGCGGGCTTCCATTCGGTGAGGAGACCGGTAAGCGTCACGCGGCTGGCGTTGGCCACGATGGCGATCGGGACCGTCGATAGAAACAAGACGACGCGAATCCAGGTCTTCTTTTCGAAAAAGTGGCCGAAGACCAGAGAAAGAAAGGTCAGGGTGAGCAGTGAGCGGATGCCGCTGCAGGCCTCTACCACGGAGAGCCTCTGCTCCGGTAATTCCAGGATGTTGCCTTCGCGCAGCACGGGAAGGCCCATCACGGAGAGCGCATCGCCCGCCAGCCGGCTGGCCAGAAGCTGGAGCGGAAAGGTGATGCGGTTGTAGATGACGGCGGGAATGGGAACCATGAAGAACAGCAGAAACAGCGGAAAGAACAGTTTCTGCAGCATGAGCCTGCCGCCCAGCATCCAAACTGCGCCGAAGATGGTAATGACCAGGGCGGTGCGGGCCAAAAAGAGCTCGGCGCCCAACGTGGCGATGAAGAGCTGCGCAGTTCCGTAGAGCACCAGCGAAAGCCCCCACCAATCGGGCTTCGGCTTGATGAGCATCAACTCGTGTCTTCGCTGCCAGATGAGAAATCCGGAAATTACCGGGACGAAGAAACCGTGGCTCATGTCGGGATCGGCATCCCATTGATGAACCAACGCGGCCACGATGGGCGCGTAAGAAACCGCCAGCAAAGCGCCGAACCAGGCGATGATCGCCCATGGGAATCTGGTTT
>DATJAK010000168.1:0-70885 GCA_035516375.1 Bryobacteraceae bacterium | reverse complement strand
GAACCACTTCACAATACGGTGACGTATATTTTCGGGCGATAGATTCCAGCGCCTGGCGCTCCTCGCTGGAAAGATCCATGTCGAATGGGCTTTTTCTCGGCATCGGAGAGCAGAACCTCTGATATCGAGCGTATCAGATTACGTCACCGATCCGGCTGCAATGATACGTCACCGTATTTCCGAATAGGAGTACTAAGCTAGGCCCGCGTGACCGTCGATTCCTTCGCCGCTCGCAGCCGTGCGGGCTGGATCACCCGGTTCCACCACATGGTCACGCCCGTGATCAGCAGCAGCACCGGCACGAGCCCGAGGATCACCCACAGCGTTTCCACGCCCCACCCCCAGCGGTTGCCGAAATGCAGCCACGCCGGCCAGCGCAGGATCTGGTCCCCGATCGCCATCGGTCCGCCGCGGCGGAACGGCTGATTGATGGGCGTGAAGCGGCCCACGAGGTCTTGATACGGCTGTGGAAAGACCAGCAGCATGCCCGTGACTCCCCACATGAACACGAACAGCAGGCTCCAGATTCCGGCGGCGCTGTGCAGATCCCAGTTGAAGCGCTTCCAGCTTGACGCCCAACGAACGCCCAGACTGCGCCGCCAGGTTTCTTTGCCCGGCCACCAGATCACGGCGCCCGTCAATGAAAGCAGCGTGACGAAACCGGCGCCGGCTCCGTTGATAGCTCGCCCCTTTTTGCCAGCCAGCAGATTGATGTGGAGATCGGCCAGCCACGCCAGCACCTTGATGCCCGCCGGCACGGCCGGTCCGACATCCTCGCCCGTGTACGGATTGAACTGCCGCTGCTTCTTGCTTCCGCCGCGACTCATCCAGATCTCGACCGATTGGTTCGGTTTGCGCCCATCGAAAATGTACGTCACCACGTAGCCGGGGTAGGTGCGCCGCGCCGCAGCCTTCAATTGATCGCGTGTGAACGGTTGACCGGTTACGGCAACCAGCTTCGGTCCTGACGACAGCTTGTTATAGAGCGTATTGCGGAACACGATGGCGCTGCCGGTCACGCTGATCGCCAGCACATAAAGACCGAGGCCGATGCCGGTCCACAGGTGAATCTGGAACAGCGCTCTGCGGAACCTGACGGTTTGCGGCCGCTGCGTCCATCGCTCCCAAAGGCTCACAGAAACCTGTCCTACTCGTAGAACTCCGGCGCCTTCTTCTGCTTATTGAAGGTCGGCATGTCGTGCTCGATCCACAACTGCGCGCCCGTCTTCTTTAGAAACGCCTCGACTGTGGCGCGGCTGGCGATCGACTGATCGTGGTTAAATTCGAACGTCGGAGTCTTATCGGTGAAGCGTTCTTCGGGGTAGTGATAGAGATCGCCTGCCAGGAGCACTGGCCCGGTCTTCGCCAATTTCACGAACAGCACCTGGCTGCCTTGCGTGTGCCCCGGCGTGTATTTGATCACCACCGTGCCATCGCCAAACACATCGTAATCGCTCTCCGGCAGAATTTTGGTCTTGGCGGTCTTGAGCGCGCTGAAACTGGCCGTCTGAATCACGCCCTTGGGCGCGTCCGAAAACATAAAGTCGCGCTCGGTCTGATGGACCAGCCACGTCGAACCCGCAAAAGAGTTGGCATTGGCGGTGTGGTCCGAATGATAATGCGACAGGCCCAAATAGGTGATGTCGGCTGGCGTGTAGCCAATCGCCGCCAGTTGCGGCAACAGCGGCTTAGTGGCCGTCATAATCCCCTGCGTCACCGGCGTGCCATCCCCCTTGAAGGCGCTGTCGGGGACAGTTCCGGTGTCCCACATGAGCGTCCCCTTGGGGTGGACGATCAGATAACTCACCGCCACGAAATCGACCTCGGCCAGCTCTTCTTTCTTGAAGTGAAACATGTCCGGGTTGAGGCCCTTCAGACTGCCGCAATCGAAAACATAAATCCGCACCGATTTCGGGGGTTTCGGCGCCTTTTGGGCCTCGGCGGACGGGGTTACAAATGCGGCAGCGAGCGCCACAAGAGCGAGCACCAGGCGCTTGGGGATGTTCATAACGTTGAATCCTTTCGAGGGATTTATTCTCTCACGCCAGGTTCATCTGGCGCAGCAGGCCGGGGTAGCGCGGGTCGGAACGGAGCCCGTCATAGGGGGCGTACAACGGGAGAAGGACGACGAATGGATCGCGTTGGTGGATCGATTTTTGGAGCCACTCGATCGCCGCGTCGTTTTCTCCCAGTTGGGCATGGAGCGCGGCGATCGCGTTGGCGCTCACATAGGTTCGCTGGGCAAAGGCTTTTAGCTCCTCCAGGACCCTGAGCGCGTCTTCCTTGCGGCCTGCCATTGCGTAAACGTCGCCCAGGGTTTCGAGCACGACCGGCCAGCGTCCATAGACCTGACCCATCCTTTCGGCCGTTGCGAGCGCCCCCTCAAAACGCCCATCGGCGGCCAATGCGTGTGCGAGCACGATCAGACCGACCAAGTAGTTGGGCTCGATTTCGAGCGCCCGCCGAACGCAGTCGGCGGCTGCGGGATAGCGTCGTTGGAGCATCAACACGGCCGCTTTTCCGTAATGCACATTGGCAGCCAAGGGGTCCTGCTCCAACATACGATCCATCTCCTGTTCGGCCTCTTCTAAGCGGCCGGCGGCACGTAAGTACCAAAATACATATGGAAAACGGACGTGGCGGGAAGCGGGGGCGAGTACCAGCGCCTTCCGGAATCGTCTCTCGCACTCGCTCCAATTGTATTCGTAAAGCAAGTGGAAGACCGCCAGCATAGAATGTGCCTCCGCGCAGTTTTCGTCCAGCTCCAGCGCCCGGCGGGCTTCCTCCGCTACTTTGGGGAGAACGTTGCGCGGTTGCTCTCCGCCGAGAGACGCAATCAAAAAGAAGCAGTCTGCAAGTCCAACGTGGGCGGGTGCGAAGCCGGGGTCGATGGATACCGCCTTCTCGAAGAACTCCCGCGCCTTGATCGTGCTGGACGGCGTCAAGCGATACCAGTGATGGCGGCCCTCCAAAAACGCCTCGTAGGCCGCCGGATTGGTGATGGCGCGTTTCACCATCGGCTGAGCTCTGGCGCCGGTAAGGTTCAGCTTGAGTTGCTCGACGATCGCCGCGGAGATCTCGTCCTGAATCGCAAAGACATCGGTCAGCTCGCGATCGTAGCGCTCCGACCAAAGGTGAAACCCGTCCGCCGCTTTGATGAGCTGCGCCGTGACGCGTATGCGGTTTCCCGCTTTGCGAACGCTGCCTTCGAGTACGTGCGCCACACCCAACTCGCGCGCGATATCGGCGATCTTCACGTCCTTGCCGCGGAAAGAAAATGCCGACGTGCGCGCCGTAACCTTCAGCCCCGGAACCTGCGTGAGCGCGTTGATGATCTCCTCGGCGAGGCCGTCACTGAAATATTCGTTTTCCTTGTCGGCGCTCATGTTGGCGAACGGCAGCACGGCTATCGACGGCGCAGGCTCGCTGCCTTTCGCTGAGCCGGCCTCTTCCAGCGCTGCGATCACTTCGGTCATCGTCTGAAAACGCTCGCCGGGGGACTTGCGCAAACAACGTTCGACCACGCGAGCCAGTTGCGGCGCCGCCTCCAACGGCCGCGGCTCCTGGTGGAGAATCGCCACCATCGTCGACAGCGCCGTCTCGCCCGAGAAGGCCTTGTGCCCGCTCAGCATCTCGTAGAGCACCAGCCCAAAGGAGAAGATATCGGATCGCGGGTCCACAGGCTTGCCTTCCGCCTGCTCCGGCGACATATAAGCTACTGTTCCCACCACGGTTCCGACTTCCGTGAGGGAAGCCGTGGCCTCTGCCGCCGCAGTCTGCGCTTGCTGCTTCGCCAAACCGAAGTCCAGCAACTTGATGCCGGCCGTCGTGACCAAAATGTTGCTGGGCTTTAAATCGCGGTGGACGATTCCTTTGCGATGAGCCTCCTCCAGCGCCTGGGCCATCTGCAAGGCGAGCGGCAGTCCCTGGTCTGCAGGCAGCGGTCCCTTAAGCGGCGTGCCTTCGATGTACTCCATCACCAGGTAATCCGGCCCGATGTCGTAAAGCGCGCAGATGTGCGGATGGCTCAGCGCGGCGATGGCCCGCGCCTCGCGCTCGAAGCGGGAGACATACTGTGGACTACCGACTTTGATGGCGACGGTTCGGTCGAGGCGCGTATCCCGCGCCTTGTAGACTTCACCCATCCCGCCCGCGCCGATGGGGGCGACTATCTCGTACGGTCCGAGACGGTTTCCGGGCGCTAGCGGCATGGCTCTTGAGCGACGCTATCCTGTTGTGGCACAGACCATCGTAGTGTGTGGTCTGTCCCGCGCGCAAACCAACATGGCAGACGACGAAAGGCGATCGTCTGCCCCACGAGAGTCTACGCTCCGTCTGCCTGGCGGCCGCGCACGATCTTGATGATCTTGGAGACGTCCGTACCCTTATCCACCACCACGCTGAAGAACGGGAACATCATTTCTTCCCAAGTCATGTCGCCGTAATACACCGTCGCATTGGGGTCGGGGTTGAACTTGTTGTTGACCGAATTGTCGTAGTGCGCCGTCACTTCCAGCCGCGTGCCCTTGGGCACGCTGATCGGCGTGGCCAGATCGTATGCCAACTGCCAGTTGAAGTCGTAACGCGGCACGCTGAGAATCGTTTCGGTCCGGCCATCGGGATACACCAGCCGATAGGTCATCTCTTTGCCGCGCACGTGCATGTGCGGGAACATGTAGACCAGTTGAACGTCTTCGCCGAAGGTCGCGACCGCTGGCGGGCTGGCCCAGTTGGGATCGTTGGGTGGAATGGCGAAGCTCTTGGCGTCGCTCGGCGAGGACATCCCAAGAGAGACGTAGATGCGCTCGGGCGCCGCCTTGGCGACGGTGAAGCCGATCCGCGGCGTGTCGGTCACGTCCTTCCCATTCGGAGTGTAGTGCACCTGGAAAACGATGTCGGTCCCCGCCTTGATCAGCTTCGCGGCGCCGTGGATCCGGTAATCCTGCGTGCGCTGGCCCGGCACGTAGCAGCCCTCGATGCCGTTGCTCCCCGCGGTAACCGACCGCGGAATGCCACGCCCGTTTACACCCGCCGCCTCCGGCAGCGCTTTTCCCTGATCGTCGCGCGGCCGAGGAGCCCATACCGGCTCGTTGTACTTCACTTCATCCGTGTGCGGCTTGAAGTATACGCAGATGTGATGGGTCACGGAAGGCTCGCTGGGACGGATTTCCATGGAGGTGATCCAGGTATCCTGCGTAATGCCGCTCGGAACCGTGATGTAAGACCACTCAATCACGTTGTTCTTGGGATGAGCGGGAACGGCCGTAGCGGGGCCATTGACAATCAAATCGGGTTTGACGTCCCAGCCGTCCGCGGGCCATTGAACCGGCGCGGGAGCATCTTTCGGATTGCCTTCCACAGCGCCCCCGTCGGCCCATTTGGCGATGGTGTCGATGTCGCTCTGCTTCAAGGAACGATCGTTGGCGAAGTGGCTGAACTGCGGATCGGCAAACCATGGCGGCATCTTCTTGGTAGCCACTGCAACTTTCATTGCTTTGGCCCAGGGCCGCGCGCTGTCATACGTGAGGAAAGACATCGGCGCGATTTGCCCCGGCCGGTGACAGCTTTGGCAGTTCTTCTCGAGAATCGGCAGCACGTCTTTGTTGAATGTGACAGGCGAAGGTTTGTCCGCGGCGGCGGCAACGCCCGCAATCAAGAGCCCCATCACCCAGAGGCGCTTAGTCATAACGATCCCCTCCTATTCCTGCTCTGAGACATGATAGCTCACCCGCGAGTACCATTGCGCGTGCCCAAGCCTGGCGCGTATTTACTAAGTAAAGAGGCAAGAAAGATGCAAATGAAACGGATTAGTGGCGTATAACGTAAGAATAACGTTCCTTGGTGCCACTGATTCTTATTAGTGCCGACACCGCCGATATGAGTAGTTGGGCGTCGCTCATCGCATTGAGCTTCGAGGTCGGTTCCGGCCTGCTGTTAGCGTCCGGCCTGCTCCTCGAGCCCGAAGCACTTCGGGAGAGTGCGTGCGGTGAATGTCGCGGAACTAATTCGAGAACTATACCAACAAAAAGAAAAACTGGTGCGCGCCATTGCGGTGCTCGAGGAGCTGGCGGCTGATCGGCAGGGTATTAAGCCGCTGACCGAACGGGCCGAACGGCGCGGGCGCAAATCGATGGGCACTGAGGAACGCCGCGAGGTGTCGCAGCGCATGAAGAAGTATTGGGCTGCGCGGCGCAAACAGGCACCTAAGGGTCCGAAAGAAGAGGCATAGGAAGAGCTTCGGCCGAAGTCCCACTGCGTTGAGCTACCTTATTGGAGAAGGAGAGCGCAGTGAAATACCTGGTCGCGGCCCTCGCCTTGTGCTGGACAGCCTGGGCACAGGATGCCGATACGGTTCTGCTCAATGGGAAGGTCCTGACGGTGGACGGCCGCGTCTCCGTGCGCCAGGCAGCTGCGGTACGCGACGGCAAGATTCTGGCAACCGGAGATACCGCCGCCATCCGCAAGTTAGCCGGCCCCGAAACGCGCGTGATCGACCTACAGGGCCGCACCGTCATCCCCGGATTGATCGATTCCCATCTCCACGCCATTCGTGCCGCGCTGAGCTTCAGCACCGAGGTGAACTGGATCGGCGCTCGCTCGCTCACCGAAGCGCTGGGACGTATTCGCGAAGCGGCGCACACCATGAAGCCAGGCGCGTGGCTCATCGTGGCCGGTGGCTGGAATGTGCAACAGTTCCAGGAGAATCGCCGCCCGACTCAGGCCGAGTTGGTGGCAGCCGCGCCTGATAACCCCGTCTACGTGCAGTTGGCCTATGGCTGGGTGATGATGACGCCCCTCGCATTCCAGGCCTTGCATATCACGGGCGAGGCCGATCTGGCGCGGGGCGGCCGCTTGGAGCGCGATGCCGATGGCAGACTCACCGGAGGAATCAGCGGGCCGCAGCGCGTGATCACATCGCTGTTCGACCGGCTGCCCAAGCCGACGTTAGCGGAACAAGTGCAGGGTACCAGGAAATTCTTTCGCGAGCTCAACCGCCTGGCATTGACCGGAGTCATCGATCCACAGGGCAATAACATGACCCCGGGCGATTATGCCGCGCTCTTCCAAGTGTGGCGCGCGGGGCAATTGACCGTTCGCGTAGCTTACAGCATCGGAACGCAAACACCCGGCATGGAGCTCGAAGAGTTTCAGACTCTGACTCGCCTGCTGCCCATGGGGTTTGGTGACGATATGCTGCGCTTCAACGGCATCGGCGAAAGCGTCACCGCGGCCATGTACAACAACGACAAGCCGACGCAGGCGGACAAAGACCAATACTTCGAAGTGGCCAAATGGGCCGCTGAGCGGGGCATGACGCTGACACAGCATTGGGGCCGCGACGCCTCGGTTGGCGAGTTGCTTTCCGTCTTCGAACGGGTGAATCGGGAGGTACCCATTGCGCCGCTGCACTGGTCGATCGCGCATTTGAACGACGCGTCACCCGAGACGCTGCGGCGCATGAAGGCGCTCGGCGTTGGCTGGACCGCGCAGGATGCGATGTATTTCGGCGGCGACCAGTTTCTGCAGCAAAACGGCGCGGCGGCTGCGCGGCGGGCGCCTCCGGTCGAAACAGCCAAGGAGATCGGCGTGGCCGTCGGCGCCGGAACCGATGCGCACCGCGTGGCATCCTATAATCCGTTTACCGCGCTCCAATGGTTCCTCGACGGCAAGACCGTCGCCGGTACGGCTCTGCGCGGGCCGGAAGAGACGCCCAGCCGCGAGGACGCACTTCGCTTCTACACGCTGGGCAGCGCGTGGTTCTCACACGATGAAGCCAGGCGCGGCTCACTCGAACCGGGGAAGCTGGCCGATCTGGCAGTCCTGTCGGCGGATTACATGACGGTGCCAGTCGATCAAGTTGGCCGCCTGGAATCCGTGCTCACAATGGTCGGCGGCAAGGTCGTCTACGCGGCCGGGCCGTTCGAGAAGCTCGCGCAAAGCACCGCTCCCTAAGGGTCGCGGCTCGGTAAGACGGTGCTCTGCCTTTCCTACCGGAACTCTTCCATCAACGCATCGAGCGCCGCCGAGCCGGGACACAGCTTCTCGTACGGCACCTTGGTCAACGCGTGATCCGGCGTATGGCTCAGCTCGTGTAAATCCGCCACGCTCTCATCGATGTACAGCAGCCCCGTCACCACCCCGCCCTTGGCCTGCTGCTCCTGCATATACGAAAATACTTTCTCGCGATCGGTCGGATCGTAATCCGGCGGCACGCCTTTGAAAGAGACCGTGCTGCCGTCGTGCATCGTCACATTGACCGCGCCATTCTGGCCGATCGTCGCCAGGATTTCCGATGCGGGCGCGACGAAATCCGCCTCGGTGGCCTTGAGCTGCTGGCTGCGCACATGCATGTAGCTCTTGGTCGAGCCTTCGTGATCGTTGAAGGTGACGCACGGCGAGATCACATCCACCAGCGCGAAGCCGCGGTGTTTCATGGCGGCTTTCAAAATCGGCACCAGCTGATCTTTGTCGCCGGAGAAGCTGCGCGCAATGAAGGTTGCGCCCAAACTCAACCCCAGCGAGACCGGATCGATCGGCGCCATCCGGTTCGCCTCTTTGCGTTTGCTCTTGGAACCGACGTCGGCCGAAGCGGAGAATTGGCCCTTGGTCAAGCCGTACACGCCGTTGTTTTCGATGACGTACACCATCTTCACGTTGCGGCGGATCGCGTGGCACAGGTGGCCGAGGCCGATCGAGAGCGAATCGCCATCGCCCGAAATGCCGATGTAGGTAATTTCGCGGTTGGCGGCATTAGCGCCGGTCGCGATGGGAGGCATGCGTCCGTGCGCCGCGTTGAAACCATGCGCGCCGCTCACGAAATAGGCGGGCGTCTTCGAGGAACATCCGATGCCGCTGATCTTGCCGATCATGTGCGGCGGCAGCGCCAGCTCCCAGATCGCGCGCACCAGCGCGGCGGTAACCGAATCGTGCCCGCACCCGGCGCACAGAGTCGACATGGAACCTTCGTAATCGCGCACGGTCAACCCCAGCTCATTGCGCTTCAGGCTTGGATGGACGGCGATGGGCTTACTGATGGACGGCAACGGTGGATACCCCCATTTGACTGGTAATGCCTTCGATGACGTGCTGCGCGCTCAGCGGAAAACCGCCGTAAACCAGCACCGAGCGGAGCTTCTCCTTTTTGACCGGCGTCTCGAGCAGCAGCAGCGAGCGCAACTGCGCGTCGCGGTTCTGCTCCACCACGAAGCAGACTTCGTGCTCTTCGAGGAACGTCTCGGCAATGGTGTCGAAGGGGAAACCGCGCACGCGGAGGAAATCGGCGCGGATGCCGAATTCAGGCAACCGGTCGATCGCCTCGCGCACGGCCATGTCGCAGCCGCCCAGCGTTATGATTCCGATCTGCGCTCCCGGCGTTTGGATCGCGATCGAAGGCGGCACGAAACCCGCCGCGGACTTGTGCTTACGCAACAGCCGGTCGACGACTTCCTGATATTCGTCCGGAATTTCCGTGTAGGCCCCGTCCTTGGTGTGACCCGAACCGCGCGTGAAGTAGGCGGCCTTGGGATCCACGCCCGGCAGGGTGCGCGCCGCAACATTGTTTTCATCTTCGTTGGTGTAGCGGAGGAAGCGCGAGAGCTCGCGCACCTCTGCGGCCTCGAGCACGCGGCCCCGCTCCGGCCGGTAGGAGTTGTCCCATTCCAGGCGCGGCACCACCCAATCGTTCATACCAATATCGAGATCGGAGAGCATGAACACCGGTGTTTGGAAGCGCTCGGCCAAATCGAACGCCTTCGGCGCGAATTCAAAGCATTCTTTGGGATTTGCCGGGAACAACAGGATGTGCTTGGTATCGCCGTGCGACGCATACGCGCATTCCAGGAGGTCGCCCTGCTGCGTGCGGGTGGGCATCCCGGTGGAAGGACCCACCCGTTGGATGTCCATGATCACCGCGGGGATCTCCGCGTAATAGGCGAGGCCGAGGAGTTCGTTCATCAGCGAAATGCCAGGGCCCGAAGTGGAAGTGAAGGAACGCGCCCCTGCCCACGACGCGCCGATCACCATACCAATCGCCGCCAGCTCGTCCTCAGCCTGCAGGATGGCGTAGTTGTTCCGGCCCGTCTCCGGATCGCGCCGGTACTTCTCGCAGAATTCCTTGAACGCATCCATCACCGAAGTGGACGGCGTGATCGGATACCACGCGGCCACCGTCGCGCCGGCGTACACGCAGCCGAGCGCCGTAGCGGTGTTGCCGTCGATGAGGATCTTGTCACCGTTGGCATCCATTCGTTCCAGCCGGAACGGCAGCGGGTCGAAATTTTCCGTGGCGTAGTCGAGCCCGAGCCGAAGGGCTTTTCGATTGGATTCGCGCAGCGCCTTCTTGCCCGCGAACTTTTCATCGAGCAGCTCTTCGACCACACTCATGTCGATGTTCAGCACCGCGCACAGCGAGCCGGCGTATGCGATGTTCTTCATGAGGACCCGTTCGCGCGGATCGCGAAACTGCTCATTGCACATGCTGGCAAGGGGCACGCCCAGGAAGGTGATGTCGTCCCGATCGAGCGCGGCATCGAGCGGCCAGGTGGAATCGTACATCAGGTAGCCGCCCTGGCGGACCTCGCGCACATCGCGCTCATAGGTCTGCCCGTTCATGGCCACGGTCAGATCGTAGTCCAGAGCGCGGGCCGTGTAGCCGTCTTTATTGACACGGATCTCGTACCAGGTCGGCAGCCCCTGTATGTTGGATGGAAACAGATTCTTTCCCGAAACCGGGATGCCCATGCGGAAGATGGCCTGCATCAGCAAACCGTTGGCGCTGGCCGAACCGGTGCCGTTCACGTTGGCCAGCTTCATTGCAAAATCGTTGACGCGCGTCGTGGCGCTCTTACCGTTACTAGTGGTCCGTTGCTTGTGCAAGTGCCAGCCTTCCTGCGTATGGAATTTCGAGTTCGAACTTCTGCATGTCCCACGCCGCCGTGGGGCAGCGCTCGGCGCACAGGCCGCAGTGGACGCAGAGGTCTTCGTCTTTGAGCATGAGCCGTTTGGTTTGGGGTAGCGGGGCGGAGGCGTAGAGCGCCTGATCGAGGTTGTTGGCGGGCGCCGATAGACGATGCCGCACCTGTTCCTCTTCGCCATCCGGGGCGATGGTGAGGCACAGCAGCGGACAGACGTCGATACAGGCGTCGCATTCAATGCAACGCGCCCCGTAGAACACCGTCTGCACGTCGCAATTCAAGCAGCGCTGCACCTCGCGCGCGGTCTGCGCGGCGTTGAAGCCCAGCTCCACTTCGATGTTCATCTTCTGGAAGCGCTCTTCCAGATCGACGTGCTGCATTTTCTGGCGCGCCGCCGGATTGTAATCGTTGTGATAGCTCCACTGGCCCAGCCCCATCTTCTGGCTGACGAGGTTCTGGCCCTGCGGCGGGCGCTCGGAAACCGGAATGCCCTGGCAGTAATTGTGGATCGAGATGGCCGCTTGATGCCCGTGCTCCGCCGCCCAAATGATGTTCTTCGGTCCGAATGCCGCATCGCCGCCGAAGAAGATACCGGGCCGCGTGGACTCCATCGTGGCCTTGTCGACGATCGGCTCTTCCCACTTATTGAACTCGACACCGAGGTCGCGCTCAAACCATGGGAAAGCGTTCTCCTGACCGATCGCCAGGATCACATCGTCGGCGGGCAGGAAAACCGTATCGATGAGCTTGGAGTTTTTAGCCACTTTGTCCCACTCCAGGCGCTCGAACTCCATGCCGATCAGCTTGCCGTTCTCGATTACGAAGCGCTTGGGTGCGTGATTCACGATGATCTCGACGCCCTCTTCTTCGGCATCGTCCAACTCCCACGGGGAAGCTTTGAAGAAGCCGCGCGGGCGGCGAGCCATCACGCGCACCGATTTGGCGCCCAGCCGGCGTGACGAGCGGCAGCAATCCATAGCGGTGTTGCCGACCCCGATGATCAGCACGTGCTCGCCGATCGAATCGACGTGCCCGAAGGCGATCGATTCCAGCCAGTCGATACCGATATAAATATGATCGGTGTCGTGGCGGCCCGGGATATCCAATTCTTTGCCGCGCGGCGCGCCGGCGCCCACGAAGATGGCGTCGTACCCTTCCTCGAGCAGCGCCTTCATGCTGCTGATGGGCGAGTTATACCGGATATCCACGCCCATGTCGAGGATGTAATCGATTTCCTCGGTGAGCACCGGCTCGGGCAAGCGGAACGCCGGGATGTTGGTGCGCATCAGGCCGCCGGGCTTGTCGTACTTTTCGTAGATCACCACTTCGTAGCCGAGCGGCATGAGGTCGTTGGCCACGGTGAGCGACGCCGGCCCCGAGCCGATGCACGCGATGCGCTTGCCGTTTTTCTCTTTCGGAATCTGCGGCAACAAATGCTTGATTTCGCCGCGGTGATCGGCCGCGACGCGCTTGAGGCGGCAGATCGCCACCGGTTTCCCGTCAATGCGTCCGCGGCGGCAGGCCGGCTCGCAAGGCCGGTCGCACGTTCTGCCCAGAATCGCCGGAAAAACGTTGGATTCCCGGTTGAGCATGTAGGCTTCGGTAAATTTTCCCTGGGCGATCAACCGTATGTATTCGGGAACGTTGGTGTGGGCGGGACAAGCCCACTGGCAATCGACTACTTTGTGGAAATATGCCGGATCATCTGTATCGGTGCGTTGCAACCAGACCCTCCGAAATCCGCGCCCGAAATCGGGCGACGGCACAACCATTTTACATCCGCCGCGGTTTATTGGCGTTTCGAGAGTACACTGTTAACCACTATGGCTAACATCAGGCCGCTGGCGCTCGTAACAGGCGCATCGGCCGGCATCGGGGAAACCTTCGCGCGGCGGCTCGCCAGGGATGGTTACGATCTGATTCTCGTGGCTCGAAGGCGGGACCGTCTGGAGTCGCTCGCGGCCGAGTTAGGCGGCGCGGAGATCTTAGTTGCGGACTTGACCGACACCAAAGAACTCCGGCTGGTGGAAGAGCGGATCGCTTCCGCCGATCTGGATTTGTTGGTGAACAACGCCGGTATCGGCATTCCCGGCATATTCTTCGAGGCGCCGATCGATAGCATCGACCGCATGAACCGCCTGCACGTGGTGGTAACGGCGCGGCTGGCACACGCCGCGCTGAAGCGAATGACGGCGCGTGGGCGCGGAGCCGTGATCAATGTTTCCTCGGTCGCCGGTTTCGGACAGAGCCCCGGCAGCGTCAGTTATTACGCCACTAAGGCCTGGATGAACAACTTCACGAAAGGTCTGTATCTGGAATTGAAGATGCTCCGCTCACCGGTCAAAGTGCAGGCGCTGTGCCCGGGGTTCACCATCTCGGAGTTTCATGACGTCGCGGGGGAGGGCCGTGAGGGTGTCCCTGCGTGGATATGGATGCGCCCGGAAGACGTTGTGGATGCGTCTCTCCGTGGTCTCGCTAGTGGCAAGCTGTTCGTAATCCCCGGCGCCATCTATAAGGTGGGAGCGAGAGTCCTGCCATGGCTTGGCTGGCTGCAGGTTCAATTAGCAAGGCGAGAGAGCGCGCGCAAACCAGTTTGAAATCCGGCATGTCCGACAATTCTTATTCCGAAAGCGCCGGCCGGAATCCAACCGGCGCTCCCGGGTTGTTACGTTACTGCTTCTTGGCGCCGGCGGCCCCCAGCGTGCACGAGGCGCACACGCCGAAGCCCGAACCATTCGCTTCAATGTAGCCGCAACTGGTGGTCAGCTTGGCAAGCTCTGAGTTGCTGAGAGACACCGTCGAATACGGAAACTCGGTAACGGCGAATGACCCGCCCGGCACCGCGTGAAGCGTGGTGCCCCAGGCACGTAAACCGGATACCGGCTGCAGCACGGTTGACGCATCGCAGTTCCCGGTGGATGCCACGAGCATGGTGCTGATGGCGGTTGGCACGCCGGCCGTCAGCGTGTTGCTGATCAGATCGGCCTGCGTGGAAAGCGTCATCAGATGGTTAGGAGTCAACTGACAAGTGCAACAGGAGACCATTTGCTGATCCTCGGCAAACACATATACGTTGGCGCAAATGTCCCCGGCGGGTTCCACGCCGCTGACACTCCCCACGTTGGTTAGGTCGATGATCGAATCTCCGGCGGTTAAGTTCGCCGAATATCCAATCAGAGCCTCATTGCCAGCCGGGGTCAGGAAGCCGGTGACTGCTGTTACGCAGCTACCGCCCGCATCACAATCGACCGACTTCGATGCATCCACGGTTGCTCCGTTTGCGCCGAGATCGGTGGAAAGACACACGATGACATAGCCGGTAAACGGGCTTGGAAAGAACCAGAGTAACTGTGGGGCGGCGCCGCAAGTGGTGGTTGGACCCGATTGGAATAGTATGCCGCCGGGCGGTGTCGCGAAGTTATGGCTCGCCGTTGGCGAACCAGTGACAGTAAAGTTCCAGGAAACGATCGTTGTAAAGGTTGTATCGGTAACGAAGCTTCCTCGACCTACCGCTCCATCGCCGAAAGTGAGGTTGACATCGAATTCGGCTGCAGCACACACTGCCGCCGTCACAGTGAGAATCAGCAGCGAATAGAATATTCGCTTGGGCATACACTCTCCTCCTACAAGCAACGTAGGGAAAATGTAACGCTATCCAACACGAAATTCTATTATCTGGATGACCTAGCCCAGCTGGTTAAGAGTAATAGCGTGCCCAGCCTGGGGGGATCGAATCGCGTCTTCCGAAGCCCGCTCGAAGCGCCGGGCGGAACTGCCCCGGGCGCTCCTGACGGGCGAGCGAGTTACTTCTTCGTGGCGCCCGCGGCTCCATTTACACAGCTGCCGCAGATGCCGTGACCGGAGCCGTTGGCTTCGATGGCCGCGCAGCCCGAGGTCAGCTTGCCAAACTCCGAAGCGTTCCATCCAACATTCTGGAAAGGGAATTCGGTGACAGTATATGCGTTGCCCGGCACTGCGTGGATCGTCGTACCCCAAGCGCGCAGTCCCGTGGCCAGCGGCCCCGGTTATAAGTGTTGTCCGTCGCAAATGAGCCACTGAGAGTAGGATTAAAGCCGGTCGAAGTATCGTGAGGAAAGTGGACATTGACGTTAAAATTTTGTGCCGAGGCCGATCCGGCCACGACTGTAAGCAATCGCAGCAGCGCTGGCCCAATCATCTTCGACATACGGTTCTCCCGAATTACAACAAATTACCCATGAACTGTAGCATCAGCTCGGGCAATATCCTATTCCCGGAACAGCTTAGCCCTGCGGGTGGGGCGTAATCGGTGATGCGTCGTTCGGGACTCCGGCGGTGATCCAGGGCATACCCGTTATCGCTAGTGAAATAGAGAGGTATATCTCACCGATCCCCAGCGGCACGTTGCGGGATTTTAATCCATTCGCCGTAACCGCGAAGGCCCCAGTGACACTCCAACGGGTTAGAACAGTAGAAGGAGATTGATGTGACTTTGCGCCAAATTGTCCCCTGGTGTGCCGCTCTGATTTTCGCCTCGTTGCTGGGCCGATCGCGGCGCTCAAGCTGAGATGCATATCGGCTCCACTGCCATTCGCATGAACTCGGAGACCGCCCTCGCAATCCTGAATCTGGATGATCGCAACGCGCAACTCAGCCTGACGGCCGGAACCATTCATGTCCGCTTGCGGACGCTGGGCGACGACCAAAGTTTCGAAGTGGATACTCCAAACGTGGCCATGACTCTGTTGCGTCCGGGCGATTACCGCATCAGCGCCGACGGAGATAATGCCGTGAGGTTTGTCACCGTGCGCGCGGGCGACGCCGAGCTGACCGCCGGTGGCACGGCGTTTCCGGTGCACCCGCGCCAAGCCGCGCGCATCACCGGGGCCGATTCCGTCGCCCGCGACCTGATCGATGTCCCTCCGCCCGATGACTTCGATGGCTGGTGCCAGTCGCGCGACCGCCGCGAGGATCAGATCCAATCCGTGCGCTACGTGCCGCGCGAGATGATCGGTTATGAAGATCTCGATGGCTACGGCGTCTGGCGCGAAGTGCCGCCTTACGGCTGGGTTTGGGCGCCGACGCGCGTGGCGGCCGGCTGGGCTCCGTATCGCTACGGTCACTGGGCGTGGGTAGCGCCGTGGGGCTGGACGTGGGTGGATAACGCGCCCTGGGGCTTCGCTCCCTTCCATTACGGCCGGTGGGCGTTCGTCGCCGGCGGCTGGATCTGGGTTCCGGGAAGAGTGGTCGAGCGGCCGGTGTATGCTCCGGCGCTGGTCGCGTTTGTCGGCGGTCCGCACTTCTCGCTTTCGATTTCGGTTGGAGGCGGCGGAGGCGTGGCCTGGTTCCCGCTCGGCCCCGGTGAAGTGTACCGGCCCGCCTATCATGTTTCCGAAGTCTACGTGCGCAACGTCAATATCACGCATGTCAATGTGACCAACATCAACGTGACGAACGTGAATGTGACCAACGTCCGTTACGCGAACCAAAGTGTGCAGGGCGCGGTAACGGCTGTGCCGCAACAGACATTCGTTTCTTCGCGCGCGGTGGGCACCGCAGCTACGGTTGTGCCCGCGCAGCAAGCGGCGCAAGCGCAAGTGGTGGGCGCCACGGCGGCCGTGGCTCCGCGCCCGGAGAGCGTCGTCGCCGCTCCGGCCACAGCGGCGGTGGTCGCGCGCCCGCCTGCGCAGATGATGCAGCGGACGGTGGTGGCCAAAGCCACGCCGCCTCCGCCCCCGGTTCCGTTCCGCGTACAACAACAAGCGCTCGAGGCCAACCAGGGCCGTCCGCTGGATCCTGCCGCCGTAAACACTCTAAGACCAAGCCAGCCCGCTGCGCCGCTCGTACGCCCGGCGTTGCCGCGCGCGCAAGTGAGCCAGGCGCCGGTGTCACTGCCGCCAGCCAATACTGCGCGACCACCTGCAGTTACCGTCACGCAACCGGTCAATCCGCCCAAGCCGGCACTCAACGATCGACCCCCGTCCGCTCTGAGCCGACCCGCGAATACGCCGCCTCCGGCCGCCAGCACGCGCCCGCCGGCTGTCCAGGAACGCAAGGAAGAACACAAGTCCGCCAAACCCGCGAAGAAACCCGAGCCGAAAGAGGAACACTAGGACAATCACGAGCGGTAGCCGGATTAGTTAGTAGCGCAGACCGTCGCCTTCCAGCCGTCTGCGAACGCAGGCAGACGACAAAAGGCGATCGTCTGCCCCACGTTGTGAAGCTTACCCAGCCAGCTTCTCGATCGAATCCGGCCCGCAGATCTGTTCCACCAGCGTGCGGAATTCGCGATCGGGTTTGACCTTCGCCTCCACGTCCAGCAGGACCGAGAAATCGCGTGGCATATCCAGCCGCAAGCGTACTTGCGTGGGCCCTGGCTTGCGCCGGAACAATTCCTCGAGCGCCTGCGCTTTGTCGGCCACTCCGTTCCGCCCCAGCCATACACGGATCGCAATGAGCGCCGGTACGTCCTCGCGTTTATTGTCGAGGGCGACGATCTCCTGCACCGAGACCTTCGGCGGCGCGTTCTCCTCGGGCAACACCAGCCCGCGGACGAAAACCGCGCGGTCTTCCACCACCTCGGCAGCCAACCGCTCGTAGCTGGCGGCAAAGACCATGGCTTCGACGGAGCCCGATCGATCCTCGATCATCAGCGAAACCCACGGCTTTCCTTCGCGGTTGCGCTTGCGAACGATGCCGGTCAGCACACCGCACAACGCGACCTCCACGCCCTTGCCGAGCCCTTCGAGGTTGGAGCTGTCATGCGAGGCCAGGTCTGCGACTTTCTCGGCGTAGCGATCGAGCGGGTGCCCGGTAACCCAGAAACCTAGCATTTCCTTTTCGGCGGCGAGCTTCTCCTTATCGCTCCAATCCGGCACGTTCGGAAGAGGTGCGGAGTGCGAGGCTTCCTGCTCCGTCACTTCGCCGAACAATCCGTGCTGGCCATTCTCGCGATCGCGCCACACGCGCTGCCCGGCTTCCATGGCGCCATCGAGCGCCGCGGTTTTCTGCGAGCGCGTTCCTTCGAGCGAATCCATGGCGCCCGCGCGGATCAGGCTCTCGATCATCCGTTTGTTGAGCGCGCCCGGGTCTACGCGCTCGCAGAACTGGTGCAGCGACTGGAACGATCCTCCCTCTTGCCGCGCCTTCGCGATGGCTTCTACTGCGGATGGGCCAAGGTTCTTGACCGCCCCCAGACCGAAGCGAATGGCGCCGCCATCCGGCGTGAAGCTCCAATCGCTGTGGTTGACATCGGGCGGCAGGATCTTGATGTTCATCTCACGGCATTCGTTGATATACTTCACCACCTTGGCCGTGTTCCCGGTTTCCGATGTGAGCAGCGCCGCCAGGAAATCCACCGGGTAGTTCGCCTTCAAGTAGGCCGTCACATACGCCAGGTAGGCATATGCCGCCGAGTGCGATTTGTTGAATCCATAGCCGGCGAACTGCTCCATCAAGTCAAAAATCTTCTCGATCTTCTTGGGTGGGAAACCGCGCTCCACCGCGCCTTTGATGAAGCGCTCGCGCTGCTTGGCCATCTCCTCGGGTTTCTTTTTGCCCATGGCGCGGCGCAGCAGATCGGCATCGCCCAGCGAGTAGCCCGCGAGCCGATTGGAGATCTGCATCACCTGCTCCTGATAGACGATGACGCCGTACGTCTCTTCGAGCAGCTCCTTCAATTCGGGCAGATCGTATTGCACCGCGCGCCGGCCCAATTTGCGCTCGATGAAGTCATCGATCATGCCGCCTTGAATCGGACCGGGACGATAGAGGGCGTTGAGCGCCGTCAGGTCCTCGATGCGGCTTGGTTTATAGCGCCGCAGGATGTCGCGCATGCCGCCCGATTCAAACTGGAAGATGCCGCTGGTGAGTCCATCGCCGAAGATCTTGTAAGCTTTCTTGACCTTCTCGTCTTCGCCCTCGAGCGGCAACTCCTGCGGATCGAGTTTAGTTCCGTGCCGTTTTTCGATGAGCCGGATCGCATCCTGGATGAGGGTGAGGGTGGTTAGCCCGAGAAAATCCATCTTCAAGAGTTGGAGCTTCTCGAGGCCGTTCATATCGAACTGCGTCACAATTTCTTCGCGGTTCGTCTTGTAAAGCGGGACCAGTTCTTTGAGCGGTTGGGGCGAGATCACCACGCCCGCGGCGTGCACCGAGCAATTGCGCGCGAGGCCTTCGAGGCGCTGCGCCACCTTGAGGATGTCCGCGACGCGCGAGTCCTTCTTCGCCGCTTCGTCGAAACCGGGCTCCTGTTTCAGCGCTTCGTCGAGCGAGATGTTCAGGACGTTGGGCACCATTTTGGTGAGGCGCTCCACGTCGGCGAAGGGCATTTCCAGCACGCGGCCGACATCTTTGATAGCGGCGCGCGCGCCCAGCGTGTTGAAGGTGATGATCTGCGCCACCTGCTCGCGGCCGTATTTTTCGGTGACGTATTGAATCACCTCGCCGCGGCGGTTCATGCAGAAATCGATGTCGATGTCGGGCATGCTGACGCGTTCCGGATTGAGGAAGCGCTCAAACAGGAGGCCGTATTGGAGCGGGTCGATATCGGTGATGGCCATGGCGTACCCGACCAGGCTGCCGGCCGCTGATCCGCGCCCCGGCCCCACCGGAATGCCGCGCATTTTGGCGTAGCGGATGAAATCCCAGACGATCAGAAAATAACCCGAAAATTTCATCTTCTGAATCATCTGGATCTCGCGGTCGAGGCGCTCGGAGTATTCCGGCAGGTCGTGCTTGAGCAGGCCTTTGGCACGCTGCGCTTCGAGACGCGGCCGGCGCGCTTCGAATCCCTGGCGCGCCACATACTCGAAGTAGGTGTCGGTGGAGTGGCCCTCCGGAACTTCGAACTTCGGGAAGGGCTCCTTTATTTTGTCGAGGCTGACGTGGCAGCGGTCGGCGATCTCCCCGGTGCGGTCGACGGCTTCCCCGAGCTCGCCGAACAGCTCCAGCATTTCGGCGCGCGTCTTCAAGTAGAAGTCCGGCGTGCTCCAGCGCATGCGGTTCGGATCGCTGAAGAACTTTCCCGTCTGGATGCAGAGCAGGATTTCGTGCGCGCGCGCGTCCTCCTTGCGCAGGTAATGGGAATCGTTGGTGGCCACCAGCGGCAGGCCGGTCTCATGCGAGAGACGGTTCAGCTCCGGCGTGAGCCGCTTGTCCTGCTCCAGGTGGTGATCCTGCACTTCGAGAAAGAAATTGTTTTTGCCGAAGATATCGGAATAGGTGTACGCCAGGCGCCGCGCGTCTTCGTATTTGTCGGCGAGGATGGTTTCCGCAAGCTGCCCGCGCAGGCAGGCGGAGAGCGCGATCAGCCCCTTCGAGTGCTGTGACAGCAGATCGAGATCGATGCGCGGCTTATAGTAGAAGCCATCGAGGTAGCCGGTCGAAACCAGATTGATCAGGTTGCGGTAACCCTCCTGGTTTTCGCATAACAGCACCAGGTGGTTGTAGCGATCGGACTCGGAGCGGGTTTTGTGCCCCTGCTGCGAGACATAGACCTCGCAGCCAATGATTGGATTTACGCCCGCGTTTTTGGCAGCGTTATAGAACTTGACGGCCCCGAAAAGATTGCCGTGATCGGTCATCGCCACGGCAGGCATTTTTTGTTCGACCGTGATGGCCATCAACTGGTCGATATCGCAAGCCCCATCGAGCAGCGAATAATCCGTGTGGCAGTGCAAATGGACGAAAGACATTACAAAGCTTTCCGGGGAGGGATGCCTTCTATTTTGTCACGGCACAAGTAAGGTGTCGAGTTGCGCCGAAAATACAGAACGAAGCCAATTTGTTCGCCGTTTGTTCGCACCCCCGCGTAGAGGGAGCACCGTGTTTTGTTAGGCTTGGCCAGGCTGCGTCCAAAAATGAGGAACGAAGCCAATTTGGCACGAGACCTCGTTCAACGGTTCCGGTCTCCGAGGGCATCGACACCCAATGATATGTCCACCAGCGTTCGGGCCGGATCTAATCCGCTGAGCCGACTAGATAAGGGGCTGGTGACGGCTCACTGCCGCATGTCCCCAAGTTTCTGGAGAACGATCTTCACGATGCGTTCGACCTCCTGAGCCACTGGGAGAGCTACGTCGAGCGTGAGGCCTCCAACTCGCAACGTCTCGTCGAACAGCCCTACGGGCGCGTCCGAAAACCATATAGGGACCACATCGCCCGTCTTGAATCGCTCCTTGAATTGATCTGACTCGAACTTCGTCCAAACCTTCTTGGGATACGACCGACTCAGAAGCACCAGCACCATCCGAGCTTCTGATTGATAGATCGGACGAAGGTACTCCTCGATGTCGGTTGCCAGGATCCTGTGTTGTTCGTTCTTGTCGTAGAAGACCTCGCTTTCCGCGTCTTGAAGTTGGCGAAAGATTTCTTCGGCGACGGTGCGGTCCTCTCCTGCAAATGACAATGCGAAATCATAGCGATTGGCGAATTCAACACCCAGAAAGCCTAAGTCGGTAGCGAACTGTTTCCATGGGATATTTCGAATGAAGAAGATAAATTGAGGATCCTCTACTGTAATCTGCTCGGCGGACGAATCGTAGTGAACCACCTGCGAAATGTCCGGGTCTTTCTCGATCAGCTCCCGTAGATATCCCTTGTCCACAACCTGTCCCACGCTGCCCCGCATTCCTGGGTGCTGCCGTATCGCGTCACGCAGAGACAACGTCCATTCCTTTCCCTCAGCCAGCCACCGGAGAATATGAAGATACGGGGCTCGTCCTTCCTTCCGAATTTTCGTCCCCCGACAGAACCTTTCACAGCGAGCCCGAAATACCTGGGCCAAGCGATCCCAGACATCTGCGCTAACAGACTGAAAGCTGACCTCAATTTCGCTGCGCAGTTCCTGACGGTCTAATACCTGTGCACGCTGACACACTTCTCGCGCCAGCATTTGAGCGAGGTAGAAGCCCCCTTGTGCTGCAGCTACAATTTCGTCCTCTACGTTGATGCCAATGTTGAGCGCCTCGCTTCCCAGCGTAACGACCTGGCTCACTCTATCGTTTGAATTGCTTTCAAAAGGAATGATGTCAACTCGGTTGACTAAATCATGTGCAAAACTGATGAGGTTCTCGCCGGCTTTGTTGATGCCGACAACAACGATCTTAGTTCCTATCGACTCTTCGTCGGCCAGAGTCTTCATGTAATCCGCGAGCGCAGCCCGCGTGAGGTCGGAAAGCTTATGGAAGTCATCGACGAGGACGAGACCCACGTCCCCAAGAGTTGGAAGTGCTTCAATATACTCAACGTCCTTCGGCCGCCTAGCCGACAATTTCGTGACCGTGTTGTTGACGCCCAGACGCTTCAACGCGCTCTCGACGGCCGTGGTCTTCCCTATCCCAGACGGGCCTTCAATCACGACTCCCCGCCCCGCAGTGCGGAGACTAACGAGTAGAGTGTTGTACTCTGACGGTTCGACAAAGGTGAACGTCGGGACGCCGCTGGTTTTGAAGACTTCTTCGAGTAGCGGGACACCCATGGTTTAAACGCCAGTATGGCGCATTTTCTAGTTGTTTCGCAGGTGGGAAATCTGGTAGGCACGGGCAGATTCGAACTGCCGACCTGTCGCTTAGGAGGCGACCGCTCTATCCATCTGAGCTACGTGCCCGCGTCTTCTCATTGTAGCGTTCGAGGCCCTTGCGACCAATATCCGTGCGGTAGTGCATCCCTTCAAAATGGATCGCCCGAACACCTGCATAGGCTGCATCGATAGCGCTGGCGAGATCGGCGCCGCTCGCGGTTACGCCGAGCACTCGGCCACCGGCGGTCTCGAGGCCGGTGGGTCCGTCCTTGGTTCCGGCGTGAAACACGGTGGCGCCGGTGGCTTCGGCGGACTCGATCCCGCGAATCTGCTTGCCGGTCTCGTAGCTGCCGGGGTATCCGCCCGAAGCCATCACCACGCAGACGCTCGGCCCAGGACGCCAGTCCAGTTTCACTGAGTCGAGCTTGCCTTCCGCAGCCGCCATCAGCACGGGCGCGAAATCGGTGGCCAACCGGTGCATGAGCGGCTGCGTCTCGGGGTCGCCCAGCCGGACATTGAACTCGAGGACTTTAGGGCCGTCCGCGGTCATCATCAGCCCCGCGTATAAAAAACCGGTGAAGCGCGTGGCTTCGACAGTCGGGTAGATCACACGTTCGAGGACCTCGCGGGTCTGGCGGTCGGTGAGAATCGCGGAGTCGCAGTAGGCGCCCATGCCGCCGGTGTTGGGGCCTTGATCGCCATCGAAGACGGCTTTGTGATCCTGCGTCGGGGCCAGGGGCACAACGTTCTTGCCATCGCACAGCGCGATGAAGCTGACTTCTTCGCCGCGCAGGAACTCTTCGATTACCAAAGGTCCGGTGAGCGATTCGAGCGCGGCTGCAGCCTGCTGGCGGTCCTGCGCGATGATGACTCCTTTGCCGGCGGCGAGGCCATCGGCTTTGAGGACCACGGGGAAGCCGAAACGGTCGAGCGATTTTCGCGCTTCCGCGGAGTTGGCTACCGTTACGTACTCGGCGGTAGGGATTCTCCTTTGGATGAAAAAGTTCTTTGCGAAAATCTTGCTCCCTTCGAGTTGCGCGGCGTTGCGGTCGGGTCCCACGATGCGGCGGCCGCGCGCCCGGAACTCATCGACGATGCCGGCAACCAGCGGCACCTCGGGACCAACCACGGTGAGATCCGCGGCGACGGCTTCGGCGGCTTCGAGTGGCGCGGCGGCGACGCACTTCCCGACTCGCGCGATGCCGGGGTTGCCCGGCGCTGCGAAGACCTCGGCATCCGGCGATTGCGCCAGTTTCCAGGCGAGCGCATGCTCTCTGCCTCCGCTTCCAATCACAAGAATCTTCATGGGCCGCTACAATGATAACGAATGCACGAGAGGTACGACGTGGTCGTGATTGGGGCCGGTCACGCGGGATGCGAGGCGGCACGCGCCTGCGCGCGCATGGGTCTGCGCACGGCCATGGTCACGATGAACCTTGACCTGATCGCGCAGATGTCGTGCAACCCGGCGATCGGCGGGATTGCCAAGGGCCACCTGGTTCGCGAGATCGATGCGCTCGGCGGTCTGATGGGTGAACTGGCGGATGCCGTCGGCATTCAGTTCCGCCTGCTGAACACCAGCCGTGGTCCGGCGGTGTGGTCGCCGCGCGCGCAGATGGATAAGAAGATGTACCGCGTCCGCATGCGCGAGGTCCTCGAGAAGGAGCCGAATCTGCGGATCAAGCAGGCGGAGGTTGCGGCGCTGCTGGTGGAAGATTCGCCGCGGCGGGTGACTGGAGTGCACCTGCGCGACGGCCGGCAAATCATGGCGGGCGCGGTGATTGTCACGACCGGGACGTTTCTCAATGGCTTGGCGCACGTTGGTGAGATGCGGTATAGCTGCGGCCGGAATGGGGAAGCGCCGGCGCAGTTACTGGGCGACCAGCTCCGCAGCCTTGGGCTCAACTGGACACGGCTAAAAACGGGCACGCCGCCACGATTGGACGGACGGACAATCGATTGGAATCAGTTTGAGCGGCAACCTGGAGATGCGGCGCCGACACCATTCTCGTTCCTGACCGAGCGCATTGAGCGCGCCCAGGTGGATTGCCACATCGGCTATACCACGGAGGAAACGAGGCGGGTTCTTCAGGAAGCCATTCCGCGCTCGCCCCTCTATAGCGGGCAAATTGAAGGCGTTGGGCCGCGCTATTGTCCGTCAATAGAAGATAAGATCGTCAAGTTCCCGGACAAGGCGCGTCACCAGATTTTTCTCGAGCCGGAAGGCCTCGATACCAACGAGGTGTACGTCAACGGGATGTCGACGAGCATGCCGATTGATGTGCAAGCCGCGATGGTGGCGTCGATCCCGGGCCTCGAAAAGGCTGAGATGATCCGGCCGGGATACGCGATTGAATACGATGCGATCGATCCTCGGGAACTGAATCATACCCTCGAAGTCAAGGCGATTGCCGGTTTGTACCTTGCCGGTCAAATCAACGGCACTTCGGGTTATGAGGAAGCCGGCTGCCAGGGCTTGGTCGCGGGGCTGAACGCTGCCAGCGGGCTGGCTGGACGAGATCCTGTGGTTATCGGCCGAACCGAAGGCTATACCGGGATTCTCATCGATGACCTGATTACCAAAGGCGCAGACGAGCCGTATCGCATGTTCACGTCGCGGGCGGAATATCGTTTGCACCTGCGAATTGATAATGCTGACGAGCGTCTTACGCCGATCGGCCGAAGGGCGGGGTTGGTGATGGATCAGCGCTGGGCTCTGTTTGAACGCAAACAGAAGCAAAAGGCCCGACTGATGGAGGCGCTGGGGAAACACACCAACGGCCAGCTTCTGAAGCGGCCGGAGACTTCCATTGGGGAGATTGGTCCATGGGTGCTGGAAGTGCTGCGCGAACCGCCGGTTTTGGGTGTGCTCGCGACGGTAGAGACGGAAGTTAAATACAGCGGCTACATCGGGCAGCAAGAGCGACAGATCGAGCGCCTGAAGCATTCGGAGCGCCGAAAGATCCCTTCGGAATTCGGCTTTGATCGCATTCCTGGCTTGTCCCGGGAGGTTCAGCAGAAATTGGAGCACGTGCGGCCGGCGACTCTTGGCCAAGCCGCGCGCATACCCGGTGTAACTCCGGCCGCTATCGCAATCTTAGATGTCTATCTCAGCATGGCGCGGGTTTGCTGAACTCCTCCGGGAGCGTCTGGCGGGCGTCGTCGAGCTGACGCCGGAGCAGATCCAAGTCCTGGAACATCATTACGAATTGCTGGTACGTTGGAACCGGTCATTGAATCTGACATCGATCCACTCGATGGAGGAGGCAGTCGAGCGTCACTACTGCGAATCGCTGTTTCTTGCGATCCATTTGCCGGCTGAGGCAATGAGTATTGCGGATATTGGTTCGGGAGCCGGGTTTCCTGGGATTCCGGTGGCCGTCCTGCGCCCCGATTGTCGGATTACCCTCATCGAAGCGCACCACAGAAAGGCCGTGTTTCTGCGAGAAGCCTCGCGCGAGATGCCAAACGTCGAGGTTCTGGCCAAGCGGGCCGAAAATGTCGTGGACGTTTTCGCGGGCACCAGCAGTCGAGAGTTTGACCGCGCAATTTCTCGTGCCGTCGGTTACGAGCATTTGGCTAAGGTACTAAAGCTGTTGGCGTCGGCAGCCGATCTACTGACTGGGGCCGAAGAGCCGCCGGAAGAGCTGTGTTTCACGTGGAACGAACCCCTTCCGCTACCGTGGGGAATAAGCCGTTTCTTAAGGCGGGGCTTTCGTGGTGTTTCATGTGGAACAACGTGATAGTATGACCGCTTGAGCCGAGTTTTTGCGATCAGTAATCAAAAAGGTGGTGTGGGAAAAACAACCACCGCCATAAACTTGGGTGCCTCCCTGGCTGCGAGTGAACTGAAAGTCCTCGTGATCGACTCCGATCCGCAGGGCAATGCGACTACGGGGCTGGGTGTCGAGAAGAATCCAGACAAGCCGAGCCTGTACCACGTGCTGTTGAGCGACGTTCCGGCGCACGGTGCCATAGTCGCCACTGCGCTGGACGGATTGAGCCTCATTCCGGCGGACAAGAACTTAGTGGGCGCGAACTTGGAGCTCGTGGATCTCCCGAGGCGTGAGTTTCGGCTCCGCGAGCGAATTTCCGAGATTCGCAACGACTATGACTTTATTTTGATCGATTGCCCGCCAGCTTTAGACTTATTGACTCTAAACGCACTAGTGGCAGCCGATGCTGTCCTTGTTCCAATCCAGTGCGAGTTTTTCGCGCTAGAGGGGGTCTCGGAGCTCATGGATACCATTGACCGCGTACGGGATTCCTTTGAACATGACCTGCAACTGGCGGGCATCCTCCTGACCATGTATGACGACCGGACCAACCTTACCCGGCAAGTGGCTGCGGATTTGAGAGAATTCTTCGGCGATCAGGTATTCAAAACCCTGATCCCTAGAAGCATCCGGCTCGCCGAAGCGCCCAGCTTCGGAAAACCGATCCTGGGCTACGATCCCCGTTCGAAAGGCGCGGAGAGTTACATCCGACTGGCAAAAGAGATCCTCGATCATGAACAAACCGGAACACGCGCGCAAGGCGCTCGGTAGAGGCCTGGGATCGCTGCTTCCCACGCGGCCGCCGAGTCCTCCGATCATGCCGACCCGCGAGGAAGACGCGCAGCACATTTTGATCGACGCCATCGATGCCAACCCGCTGCAGCCTCGGCGCGTTTTCAACGCCGAACGCCTCGAGGAATTGGCGCAATCCATCCGCTCCAACGGGATTATCCAACCCCTGGTGGTCCGGCGATCAGGCGAACGCTTCCAACTAGTTGCGGGTGAGCGGCGCTGGCGGGCAGCCAAGCTAGCCGGTGCAGCACAAGTGCCAGTAGTCATTCGAGAGATCCCGGATGATCGGCTCTTGGAGATCACCCTGATCGAAAACATCCAACGCGAGGACTTGAACCCGATCGAGACGGCCCAGGCTTTCGCGAGTATGATGCAGGCGCTCGAGCTGAATCCCGACCAGGTTGGACGACGCACGGGAAAAGATCGCACTACGGTTGTAAATACCGTTCGCTTGCTCCAGCTTCCTTCTGACCTGCAGCAGCTCGTCTCCGAACGCCGCCTCTCGGCTGGTCATGCACGCTGCCTCCTATCGCTTCCCACTGCGGAGCTGCAACGCGAAGCTGCCGAAAAGTCGGTTGCCCAAGGGTGGTCGGTTCGTCAGATGGAGCGAACCACGCAACGTATGCTGGAGGGCCGCAAACCGAAGCACGTCGATGAACTGGATGACCCTAACGTGAAGGCAGCCGTCGAAGAGATGGAGCGAGTGCTCGGCACGAAGGTTCGCATTATCGAAAAGGCGAAACAGAAAGGCCGAATCGAGATTGAATACTATTCGGCCGAAGACCTCGACCGCATTTACGGCGCAATTGTCGGTGAGCAGTAGCTACTTCAGCAACTCTAGAATGGCCGTAAGCTCTCTGCGAATTTCAGGTAACGGATCTTCGGCGAAGAGTTCTTTTTGCGCTCGTTTGGAAACCCTGGACTTCACTGATCGGGCTTCGGTCTGCAACGTCTGCCGGGCCCCTTCGATGGTGTACCGTTTTTCGTAGAGCAAGTGCTTGATCCGGAGCAGGAGCTCCACATCTTTCTTGCGGTACAGCCGGTGGCCGGTGCCGGACTTCTTCGGCGTCAAGTGCGGAAATTCGGTTTCCCAGAATCGAAGAACGTACGGCTCCACGCCAAGAAGCTCGCTAACTTCGCCGATTTTAAAGTAGAGCTTATCCGGGATTTCGGGGAAGCCCGATTCCACGGCCACGTCCGTCACGCCATCATCCTAGCTCAGGCGGATGGTAAAGTCACTCGGTGGTTACAGTAGCGACGTGTTGTCCGCGCGGCAGGACGAGAGTGGTGGTGCCGGCTTGGAGCATTGGTGTATCGGTGCCATCCACCTGGAGCCGAACCGGCGCCCGGTCCAGCACGGCGATGGCACGGGCGGCACTTTGGTAGGAAAATTCTACAGTCGTCCCATTCGGCGCGCTAGCTTCTCTCAGCTCTCCGTTCAATCGCAGAAGCCGGGGACCAGTGCGGGTGGCGGCACTCTCTACGCTATGGGCACCGGGCGGAATCCACACTGTCTGATCATCCGCTGCGGGCCAAGGCTGGCCGTCCACTTTAGCAGCGCCCTTCCACGGTAGACCGACACCGGTGCTCGATTCGACGATCGTTTTCGATCCTGTCCGTTCGATTCGCGAAACCGCCGCTGCAGCCGAAGGAAGCAGCTTCAAGTCCGGTGCCAGCAGGGAGTTTTCGCAGTAAAGTGCCACGTGCGAGAAACTGGCCGATGCCTGATGCACGAGCTGGAACAATTCCGTGCCGGTTTGTTGCTTGGTGGGGTAAACATTTTGATACCGGTCGACGATATTTAGATCGATAGCCAGTTTCTCGCGGTGCGGCGTGAGTGGCTGGTACGCTTCGGCAATCGAGCGGTAGCGTTGCGGTCCCAGATTCCAGACAGTCGCGGGATCTTCGATCAGAAAAGTGAATGAATGCCGGTCGAGCAATGGCAGAACGCGGCTGGCGTCGGCGCCGATAGCATCCCGCATGTTCTTGTCGAACCGATCGTCGACATGCGTGAGAACCAGATCGAGGTGCGGCTTCTCGCGTCTGGCCGACTCGAGCACATCGAGCCACTCTTCCTCGATCCGGCGGGCCAGGTCGCTGCGGAAATCGAGAAAGGCTTTCTGCGATACCGCGTCCTTGTGCGTCGAGAAGAGTTCCATCGGATCGAAGCCCTTCTCAGCGCGAAACGCTGCCCGCACGTCGTCATTCATGGGCGTGAAGCGCGATGGGTTACCGATGCCTTCGAGGGATTCGAAATACAGCTCGGCCAGGTTGACGCCATCCCAATCGAAGCGGCCAACCAACTGACGCACACCCGTGGAAATCGCGCGGAAGCTGTCGCGATTCGTCAGGTTCATCAGTTTGCGCCAGTCGAGTTGGGCATCTTGCAGGACAGCAGTCTTCTCGCGCCACTCCGGATGATCGTTCCAGAACTTCTCGCTGACATGCGGCAGTTCGAACCACGCGTACACCAGAATCCCCTCGCGATGGCATGCCGCGATCAGCTTCTCCAGATACGCATCAGACTCGGCGTTCGGCTCAAAGAAATGCCACGCCGCCACCTGCAGCGCTGAGATTCCAGCTTCACGCCAGCGAACTGCGAAATAGTCCAAGTCGACCCGCGAACGATAGGCGGAATCGAAGAAGGCCCACAGGCGGGCGGAGCGGAAGGGCGGCTCGAAACCCAAGTCGCACAGCGCCTGAAGCAGGTACGGGAAACGTTCATAGCCCCGCTCACCCGGAGGGACGGCGATCCACAAAACAGCGCCGGTCCCTCGCCGCACGCCGGCCATCATGGGAGTATCGGTCCAGCGTTCGCGCGCAAAGACGCGTGCGCCCTCCGGCAGCTCGAAGCGCGGAAGTTCCAAGCCCTTCTCCCACACGATGGGCAAATTCGGCTGGTGCAGATCCGTGAGGCTGGTGACGCGGACACTTTCTTTGCCGTGGCGGAAGCCGAACATGTCGGCCAGTGACGACTCGCCTTCCAGAATCAGAATCGCGCCATTCTCCACGCGCGCATTCCATTCGAGCGACGCCGCGGCACCCGCGCGCGCTACGAAGACCCGCGCCAACCCCGCGGGCTTTGCCTGGAGGCCGATGGAAGACAGAATCTCCGGCCATGCGCCCGGGTCGTCGGACAGGATGCTGAAGTAGGGCATCTCAGCCGCGTGCGTCGCGGCGGCCGCTACCAGCAGACTAATGAGTAAACGCATACCACATCCCCAAGCGCAAATCGGTGAAACGCGCGCCGGTTGTCAAATACATACCCTGCATCACGTTGACCGTCAAAAACACAGGAGGGGGCATAAAAGCGGTATGGATACGCACTCCAGGGCCTGTTTCTCCGAAATTAGCCCAGGCCTGCTGCTGAGCGTCAACCGTGAGATTGCCATTCCAATAGAGTTGAGCCCGTAACTGCCTGGGTCCGAGAGCATATCCGAAGCGCGCTTGTTCGTAAGCAAGGGAATCGTTTCCGAACCGGCTGACGAACACGCCGTCGGTGTCGGACGCCGCAAACCACCCCGACGAATCACTGACCAGCCGCGCTCCGAAAGCGCGCGCCATCGAAACGCCACCGCGGTAGTCGGGGAGCATGTGGCCCGTCATGTAACTGATTGCCGACCCTGCTTCCGCCCAACCGGTGATGCCGTGCCACGGGACCGTCGCCACACCGACGCCCGCAATGAAAGAGCTCTCGGAGAGATACTGCGGCGAGATTTCGCCAATATTTCCGCGCGAGTCGCCGATAAATCGCGTGCTGACATATGGCCGTATCTTGAGCTTGGAACGCCATTCGGTTTTGATCTGACCGTAGGAGAAGAGATCGCTCCAACGCGAGGAGTACAAGGGGTACATCCAGACAGTGGTGACAAACCGGCGGCTGGCATCGTGGAGGTTCTTCCAGGCACGGCCGGCCTCGGAGGCGATTTGCGGGTCGGTGCTACGGCGGGCGAGATCGAACCAGAGAATGGCCTGGTCGTCTTGGTGGAGGACGTTGTAGGTCCAGCCAAGTTGTAGCATCAGGTGGAAATCGCCCGGCTCGGCTTCGTGCGCAATCTGCAGGTACTTGAGCGCATCCTTCATGTAACCCGCTTTGACGCTCCGCTCGGCCATCACTTTGGCGTCGATGGAAACGGGTTTCGAATCGGCGCGGGGTTTCAGCACTTGCGGTATACGCAGCACGGCTCGGACCCGGTTGGCGAGATCCTCATCCGGGCCGGCCATGACGCGATCGAACAGGGGCATCGCGCCAGCCTGGTCGCCGCGGGCGAGTCGCAGGAACCCCAACTGGGTGGCCGAGAGCAGATCGTCCGGCACGGTGTCGGCCAGGACGCGGAATTCCTGCTCGGCATCTGCCTGTCGATTCATCCGCAGCAGAAGATATCCCAACTCGCGCCGCAATTCGGCGTTGGCCGGGTCGAGGGCGAGCGCGGCGCGGAATTCCGAGACGAACGGGTAGCGGTCGGGCAGCAGCTCGCGCGCCATTTCAGCGGCCCGCGGTTCCCCGCCTCGCGACGCGGCGAGCAGCGCGGCATTAGCGGCATCCAGCCGGTTGAGCGATTTCCAAACGCGGCCGAGATCGACCAGCACGGAGCGCCGGTCGGGCAAAGTGTGCCAGGCTTTCTCATAGTGCTCGGCGGCGAGTTCCCACTCGTCGCGCTGCTCGGCCAGCGTGGCCAATTCGAAATGCGCGCTGAAGTTGTCGGCGCCTCCGGCGATGGCTTGTTTCCAACGCTCGATCCCGGCCGCCAGCGGTGCGTCGATATTCTGGAAGGCCTGTTCCGCTGTGGAGTTGCCCGCCTGGCGCAAGCGATCGAAAACCCGGCGGGCTTGCGCCTGTTGTTTGGTTTCGTAGCACAAGAACGCATACTCCAGGGCAACCTGCGTATCGTGCGGTTCCAGGCGCATGGCTTCGCGAAACTGATCGCGGGCCAACTCGCTTTCTCCGATCTTGAGGTAGGTGTACGCCAGGTCTTTGCGAATCGAGGCACGCCCGGGCGCCGCTTCGATGCCCTTCCGAAACCCCGCGATGGCAGCATCATAGTCGCGGACGCGCAAGGCTTCGTAGGCGCGGGCCACCGGTTCAGACGCGGGATCGGGCGGCTGAGCGCCGGCTGATCCGATTGCCAAAAAACAAGCGGCCGACAGTATGGCTACACGCATCTGGTCCGAGAACCAGATAGTGTAGTAAGGAGTCCGATTCTCACAGAATTCGTTTTCGTTTACCGTTCGGGATCAGATTGCCCGCGGTGTCGAACTCCAGAACAGCGGGAGCGGCAATGCAACAATCGGTACGTGGCGGGTTGCGGGATTAGTGCTGCGGGATGAGCGCGCGCGAGGACGAGTGTATTTCAGGCCGGTAGCCTTGGCGAAAACAGTCCACGATGGGTTGCGGAGTCAAGACTGCGACCATCCTGTCAGGCGAACGGTGAGTGCTCTTCGTGTAGCACTCCGGTGTCCACAACAGGAGCGCGTCGTCCCATACCAGATACGGGGCTTGGTCGATCTCGACGAAACTGCCGTTGGGCAGCGAGTCCAACTGGGCCTGGTAGGTGACCTTCATGCGGCGGCGATCGATCCGGTGGCGATCCAGCTCCAAGTCAATGTCATCGGCGTACGGATCGCTTGTGGAATTCGACCCGTCGCGATGTTTCCAGGCATTCTTGAATGCGTTGAATCGCTGGCGCCGGCATTCGGCGCACGGCCTGTGCCCGGCCGCGAACGCCACGGCTTCATCCAGAAAGAAGAGCTCCGTGTAACAGTTCGGAGCCATGATGGTTCGCTTCCTGCCTTTGAATTCCAAAACGCAGGCGATCCAACGCCGGCTCTTGTACGGGCGCACGATTTGGCGTGAGTCATTGTGCAGGGCGCCGCCGCGGTTTCCCAGGAAGGTTCCGCGAGCGGGCGTGCGGAAGATGGTGCCGTAGGGATCCACGCGGTTTTCGAGCGGCATGGTGAAATCCGAAGCTCACATGATCGCATGATCGGCCGAGCGGGGCGGACGACTTATAATCGCAGCGATGGGGGATTCTGTTTTAGCGAAGGGAGCGGAGACGGAGGCCGACGCTCCTGGCCGGAAGCCCGTCTTTCTGGGACTACACGCGGTCAACGTGTTCGTGCGGGATCAGGACGAGAGCTTGCGCTTCTACGTGGACAAACTCGGATTCCACGTGGCGTTTGATGGCCGGCTGCAGTCCGGAGAGCGATGGGTTGCGGTGGCCCCTCCGGATGGCTCCGCGGTGTTGGCGCTGGTTGCGCCTGCTCCGGGATCGGAGCTGTCGAAGCGGATCGGGCGGCCCACCGGGATTTCTTTTCTGGCGGAGGACGTGATAGCCAAGTTCGAAGAGTGGCGCGAGCGCGGTGTGCGATTTCTGTTTACGCCGCGGCTGAGACGTGTCCAATACGGCCGCCGCGCGGGTTCGGCCGCCAGCCAGCAGCGGCCCGTCTGGGGCGGCGTGTTTACGCGCTTCCGGGATTTGGACGGGAATACGTTTGCGCTGGTGGGTGTGGACGAGGTGAGCCAGGAGATCGAGCGGCAGCGGCGGGAGATTGCGGAGAAGCAGGAAGCGGCGCGGCGCAGCGCGCAGGAATTGGAGATCGCCAAACAAGTGCAGGCGCGGCTGTTTCCGCAACGGTTGCCGCCTTTGGAGACGCTCGAATATGCGGGCGGCTGCATTCAGGCGCGGCAAGTGGGCGGCGATTACCACGATTTTCTGGACCTGGGTCCGGGGCGGTTCGGGTTGGTGATCGCGGATATCTCGGGCAAAGGGATGGCTGCCGCTCTACTGATGGCCAACCTGCAGGCGAATCTTCGCAGCCAGTGCGCCATCGCCCTCGACGAGCCGGAGAGATTGCTGCGGTCGGTGAATCAGCTCTTTTTCGAAAACACGCACGAGAGCGCCTACGCCACGCTGTTCTTCGCCGAATATGATGACCAGCTGCGGCGTTTGCGGTATGCGAACTGCGGCCATTTGCCGGTGTTGCTGGTGCGGCGCGAGGGCGCGGTGGAACGGCTGGACTCGACGGGCACCGTGGTCGGGCTCTTCCGGCAGTGGGAATGCTCGATTGCGGAGCGGCGCCTTTTTCCGGGAGACACGCTAGTGCTGTACACGGACGGGATCACCGAATCGTTCAATGAGGAAGGTGAGGAGTATGGAGAGCGGCGTTTGGTGGAGGCGCTCGAAAGGCATCGAGAGTTGGCGCCACAAGCCGTAATTGCGGCGATCGTGGAGGAGGTTGGCGCGTTCAGCGCACAGGAGCAGCACGACGATATTACGCTGATTGTGGCCAGGTGCCGGTAAGATCAGTGAGCGGCCGGAGAGGCGCGCATGTCGGAGATAAGGGTGCATGCAGCTTGATGTTTATGTCGCAGTGAACGATCTCGATCGATCGGTTGAATTCTATTCGCGTGTTCTGCAACTTCAGCCCGTCATCCGTAGCGCAAACTACGCAGCGTTTGACGTTGGGAACGGTCGCTTGGGATTGATGGCGTCGGCTGGCTATGCTGTTCCAGTTCAGCGCGGTAACAGCGCCGTACCGACAATCAAGGTAGACGACCTGAATACATGGCACGGGCGGATCAAACCGTTGGCTGCGAAAACCACTGAGATCATCGACAAGGGGGCTCTCCGGCTTTTCATGTTTCTCGATCTGGACGGTAATGTCATCGAGGTAGCCGGGAGCTAGGCCGCGGCTTCGCGCTGCGCTGACCGGATTCGGAACTTACGTTTCGACAACATCGCTCTGCCCTTCGGCGGTTCTTGACGTCTTGGCAGCGCAGGGCGCGGCCCCACAAGGCTACAATTCACTAAGGAGCAAGGAATGATCAATGTCAAAGTAAACGGCAGCCAGCGGCAGTTCGACGGGGATCCGGACATGCCGCTGCTCTGGTACCTGCGCGACTTGCTACAGCTCACAGGCACCAAGTTTGGATGCGGGATCGGCCTGTGCGGCTCCTGCACGGTTCACGTGGGTGGAACCGCGACGCGCAGTTGCAGCACGCTCATGAAAGATGTCGCGGGCAAAGAGGTGGTCACGATTGAGGGCCTGAGCGCGAATGGCGACCATGCGCTGCAAAAGGCCTGGCGCGAGTTTAACGTGCCACAGTGCGGATACTGCCAGGCCGGTCAGATTATGCAAGCGGCGGCGCTGCTCAAAGATCACCCCAAGCCTGGCGATCACGAAATCGATGAAGTCATGCAGGGCAATCTGTGCCGCTGCGGAACCTACCAGCGCATACGGGCGGCGATCAAGAGCGCCGCGGGGGTGAAGGCATGACGACTACACAGAATCGCGTGGAGAATGTGTCCGGCGTCAGCCGCCGGGATTTTCTGGGAACGATCTTTTCGGCGGGTGCGCTGATCCTGAGCGCGCCATTGCTCCCGAGTGACGCGGAGGCGGCCGGCACGGTGGACAGCGCGGCGTTTCATCCCAGCGTCTATCTGGGCATCGAGCCCGATGGGACGGTGATCATCGTGACGCACCGTTCGGAGATGGGGACGGGGATTCGCACGGCGCTTCCCTCCGTCGCGGCCGATGAACTGGACGCCATGTGGTCGCGCGTGAAGATCCAGCAGGCGATCGGCGATAAGAAGTACGGCAATCAGAATACCGACGGTTCCTGCTCCATCCGGGATTTCTATCAAGCGTTCCGGGAGGCCGGCGCCACCGCGCGCTACATGCTGGAGCAGGCCGCCGCGAAGCAATGGGGTGTGGATGCCGCCGATTGCCGCGCGCGGAATCACGAAGTGGTGCACGCGAAATCCAACCGCAAGATGGATTACGGCCAGGCGGCCGTTCTGGCTGCGAAGGAAAAAGCCACGCCGCCTAAGGAACGGCTGCGCTACAAGACGCCGCAGGAATACCGCTACATCGGCAAGGACGTTCCGATTACGGATCTCGAGGACATCACCACGGGCCGCGCGGTCTTCGGGATGGATTCACACCGCCCGGGGATGGTGTTTGCGTCCATCGAACGCTCGCCGGTGCTCGGCGGGCAGTTGAAATCGCTTGACGATAAGGATGCGCGCGGGGTGAAGGGCGTCACGGACGTGGTGACGATCGACGCCGCGAAGCCGCCGTATGGGTTCCAGGCGCTGGGTGGAGTGGCCGTGATCGCCGATAACACCTGGGCGGCTATGCAGGGCCGCAAGAAGCTCAAGGTGCAGTGGACGCCGGGCGAGCACGCTATCTTCACATCCGATACCGCCCGGAAGTCGATGTTCGAAACCGTGCACGCGCCACAAAAAGCGGTGCGGAACATCGGCAACGTGGATGCTGAGTTCGCCAAAGGCGGCAGGACGTTCGAGGCGGATTATTACGTTCCGATGCTCTCGCACGTGAGCATGGAGCCTCCGGTGGCGGTGGCCGAATACCGCAACGGCAAGGTGGAGTGCTGGGCCCCCACGCAAAATCCGCAGGCGGTTCAGGACACGGTCGCGCAGGCGGTGGGGTGCAAACCGGAAGAGGTGATCTGCAACGTGCCGCTGCTCGGCGGCGGGTTCGGGCGAAAATCGAAGCCCGACTATGTGGCTGAAGCGGCGATTCTCTCGAAGAAGCTGGGCAAACCGGTGAAGGTGGTGTGGTCGCGCGAGGACGACATTCACTGGGATTACTATCAAGCCAACGGCGCCATGTATTTGAAAGCCGCGCTCAATGAAAAGGGAGTGCCTTCGGCGTGGCTGCAGCGTTCCGCGTATCCGCCGATCTTTTTCATCTTCGACCCCACTGTGAAGCAGGCGGGGATGATCGAGATGGGCTTGGGCTGGGTGGACTTGCCGTTTGCGCTGGCCAATCACCGCGCGGAGAACGGGCCGGCGGAAGCGCACGTCCGCTACGGGTGGCTGCGCTCGGTTACCAACATCGCCAACGCATTCGCAACGTGTTCGTTCACGGATGAGCTGGCGCATCAGGCGAAGCGCGATCCCATCGAATACTATCTGGAGCTGCTGGGGCCGGACCGCACGATCAATTTCAAAAAGGAAGGCACGGAGAATTTCAATTACGGCCGGTCGGAGGAAGATTTCCCGCTGGACACGGCGCGGTACCGGCGCGTGGTGCAACTCGTAGCCGAAAGGTCGGGCTGGGGGAAACACAAATCCACCAAGGGACACGCGTGGGGGTTTGCGGCGCACCGCAGCTTCCTGACGTATGTCGCAGCGGTGGTGGAAATCGAGGTGGATGACAAGGGGCGCGTGCGGATTCCGCGCGTGGACTATGCGATCGATGCCGGACGAGTCATCAATCCGGATCGAGTCAAGAACCAGTTCGAGGGCGCCGCGGTGTTTGGGACGAGCATCGCCATGATGGGAGAAATCACCGCCGTCGACGGGCGCATCCAACAATCGAATTTCCACAACTATCCGGTGGCGCGGATCAATGAAGCGCCGGTCATGACCAACGTGCACATTGCGCCCAGCGAAGCGCTGCCGGCGGGTGCGGGTGAGCCGGGAGTTCCGCCGATTGCTCCGGCCATCTGCAATGCGATTTTTGCGGCGACGGGGAAGCGGGTACGGGAGTTGCCGGTGAAGAAGACGAAGCTGGTGTAGAACAACCGCTCCTACGCGACGGTCGGCACCAGCTTGGCGTCCACAATGCGTTGATCGGAAGTGAGCAAGCGAAGCTTGCGAACGCGCGCCGTAGCCACGATCGTACGGTCTGCGGGGTCTCGCAGGGCGTCTCCGAGGGCAGCTACTTCGGCGGCCACATCCACCGTCAACGGTTCGATCTGAAAGGCTGGGTTCGACTCCAGTTCCCGGAGAAGATCGCGCACAGGGACGTTCACGCGGGCATTGCGGCCACCTAATAAAACGGCGATTTCGAGAAGTGTAATGGCGCTGACGGCCAACGGTTCCCGGCGGCGCAGCGCCTCGTGGAGAGCCCGCGTCTGCTCACGGGAGAGCCTCTTTGGTGACGCGAGCCAGCGGATTACCACATGGGTATCGAGGAGGAAGCGAGGGTTCAACCCCGCTCTCCGCGACGCGGGTGCAACACATCCCATAGTTCGGAGGTGTCGGCATCCAGCAGGTCATCGGGGAATTTGACAGTTCCGATCCAGGCGCCTTCGGGAGATTTCCAGGCAGGTTTACGCGCCGGCCCGACCGTGGCCAGGGGACGTCCGCGCCTGGTGATGGTGATCGCGCCGCCGTGTTCGCCAATGTCATCGAGAAGCGCAAGGCACTTGGCCTTGAACTCGGTAACGCTGACGATGCGGTGCTTCATGGGTTCAGTGTAGCATTTGCGAAATGGTCAGATGACCAGTTGAAGAGGCTGAGATTTCTCTTGGGCAGCGCAGGGCACCCCGGCACGGGCCGTTCCCGGCTGCCTCACTTCCACGTTCGTGGTCAAATAGGAGATTACCAACATGGCGTTTAAGGGCGTGGACTACTTTGCGGTGGACTCGTTGTTCACCGGGCAAGAGTTGATGGTCCGGCAGACGGCGCGGCGGTTTGCCGAGGAGCGCGTGGTGCCGGTGGTCCGCGATTGCTACCGCGAGTCGCGTTTTCCGAAGGAATTGATTCCGGAACTGGGGGAGCTCGGGTTTCTCGGCGCCAACCTGGAAGGCTACGGCTGCGCGGGGATGAGCCACATCGAGTACGGGCTCATCATGCAGGAACTGGAACGCGCGGATTCGGGGCTGCGCAGCTTCGTTTCGGTGCAGGGCGCGCTGGTGATGTACCCGATTCTCACGTACGGCTCAGAGGAACAGAAGAAGAGATGGCTGCCGGCGTTGCAGAGCGGAAAAGCGGTGGGGTGCTTCGGGTTGACGGAGCCGGATTTCGGGTCGAACCCGGCGGGCATGCGCACCAAGGCGCGCAAAGAAGGCGCGTGCTGGGTGATCGAAGGCGAGAAGACCTGGATCACGAACGGGTCGATGGCGGATGTGGCGCTGGTGTGGGCGCGCACCGAAGATGGCATACGCGGCTTCCTGGTGGAGCGCGGGACGCCGGGATTCACCGCCTCGGATATTCACGGCAAGTGGTCGATGCGGGCGTCCGTCACGTCGAGCTTGTCGTTTGCGGAATGCCGTGTGCCGGAAACGCAGATGCTGCCGGGAGCGAAGGGGCTGAAAGGGCCGCTAAGCTGCCTTTCGCAAGCGCGGTACGGCATCGGCTGGGGCGTGCTGGGTGCGGCCATGGATTGCTACGAAACGGCGCGGCAGTACTCGATTTTGCGGAAGCAGTTCGACGACCGGCCGATTGCGTCGCACCAGCTGGTGCAGGAGAAGCTGGCGTGGATGATTACGGAAATCACCAAGGCGCAGCTATTGGCGCTGCACGCGGGGCGGCTGAAGGATCAGGGCAAGCTGGAGCCTGCGCACGTCTCGATGCTGAAGCGTAATAATGTCACGATGGCTCTCGAATGCGCGCGGCTGAGCCGGGACCTCCTGGGCGCCAACGGAATCACGGACGAATACCCGATCATGCGACACCTTTGCAACCTGGAAACCGTCAAAACCTACGAAGGCACGGATCACATCCACGCGCTGGTGATTGGAGAGCGGGTTACGGGTGTGGCGGCGTACCGGTAGGGCGCGGGGCCTCAGGAGTTCGGATCGATGGTTCTTTACGCGTTGACGATTGTGGTGAGCGCCTTCCTGCTGTTTCAGGTGCAGCCCATCATCGCCAAGATTATTCTTCCGTGGTTCGGCGGGTCGGCCGCGGTGTGGACCACGTGTATTCTCTTCTTCCAGACGGTGTTGGTGCTGGGGTACCTGTATGCGCACACCACGGTGCGGTACCTCCGGCCGCGGATGCAGATGCTGCTGCACGTGGCACTGCTGGTTGTCAGCGCCGTGGCGTTGCCGATTTACCCTAAAGCCCGATTCGAACCTTCGGGAATCGAAGATCCCATTTTGGGTATTCTGGCGGTGCTGGCGTTTACGGTGGGGCTTCCGTACTTTTTGCTTTCCACGACGGGGCCGCTGCTGCAGGCGTGGTACACACGCCAGTATAAAGGCGCGATCCCGTACCGGCTATTCGCGCTGTCCAATGCCGGATCGATGTTCGCGCTGGTGAGTTACCCATTTCTATTTGAGCCGCAGTTCGGGACGCACCAGCAGGCGGGCTTGTGGTCGATAGCCTACGGCGCGTTTCTGGTGCTGTGCGGCTTTACGGCCGTGCGCGCGGGCAGTTCGGTAGCAGTAGAGGCGGCTTGGACGGCTACGGCAGGTGGAACGGACGGTTCCGCACAAGAAGTTGCGCCAGCCGCTGAGCGGCCGGGCGCGCGCCAATATTGGACGTGGATGGCGCTGGCGGCGTGCGCGTCGGTCTTGCTGCTGGCCATCACCAATCACCTTTCGCAAAACGTAGCGGCGATTCCGTTTTTGTGGGTGCTGCCGCTCAGCATTTACCTGCTGACGTTCATTCTGTGTTTCGAGGGGAGCGGCTGGTATCGGCGCAACCCGTATCTGCAACTGCTGGCGGTGGCGCTGGGAGCAATGGCATACGCCTTGGCGGGCGACGAATCGGGGAACGTTTCGATCAAAGTGATGGTGCCGCTGTTCTCGATGGGGCTGTTCACTTGCTGCATGGTGTGCCATGGCGAGTTGGCACGGATGAAACCCCACCCGCAATACTTGACGCAGTTTTATGTGATGGTTTCGGTGGGCGGGGCTGTGGGCGGCATTCTGGTGGGCCTGGTGGCGCCGTATTTGTTTCGCGCCTACTGGGAGCTTCCCATCGGGTTGGTGGCGTGCGCGGTGCTCGTGGTGGTGGTGCTGAAGCAAGACCCGGAATTGACGTGGTTTCGAAGCTGGCTGCAGCCGGCGCCGATTGTCGCGTCGGTAATGGCGATCGCCCTGACCGTTTACCTGGGGATGCAAATCAATACGCAGCAGAAGAATCTGCGCGTGTTGGTGCGCAACTTTTATGGCGGCTTGCGCGTGCGCGATTCGGGACCGGCCAGCGCGCAAGATACGGTGCGCACGCTGATTCACGGGACCATCAATCACGGTGAAGAATACCTGGTGCCGAACAAGCGCGATATCCCGATCACGTATTACGGGGGCAGCACGGGCGTAGCGCTGGCCATCCGCGAGCTGCAGAAGAACGGGCCGATCCGCTACGGTGTGATTGGTTTGGGGACGGGGACGATGGCCGCCTTCGGCAGGGCGGGCGACTACCTGCGGTTTTACGAAATCAACCCCCTGGTGCCGCGGATCGCGCGCGGGCAATTCTACTTCGTGCCGGATTCGAAGGCGAAGGTCGATATTGCGATGGGCGATGCACGACTGTCGCTCGAGCGGGAGCAGCCGGAGAACTTCGATCTGCTGGTGGTGGATGCGTTTTCGAGCGATGCGATTCCCGTGCACCTGCTCACCAAAGAAGCCATGGGCCTGTACTTCCGGCACCTGAAGCCGAACGGGGTCCTGGCGGTTCACATCTCCAACCGGTACCTGGATCTGGAGCCGGTGCTGGCAGGCGAAGCCAAGGCGACCGGAAAAATCGGCGCGGTAGTGGATACCGAAGACGACGATTCGCAGGACCTGTTCGGCGCCACGTGGGTGTTGATCCGATCGCCCGCGGTGGGGTTCAGCAAGAACATTATTAGTGCGTCTTCCGACCTAAGTAAGGCGCGCAAGATCCGGCTGTGGACGGACGATTATTCGAACCTGTTTCAGATTTTGAAATAGGAATTAACCGCCGAGTCGCCGAGGCGCGGAGTTTTGAAATGGGTGGTGCTACTGGTCTGCGTCACAAATAACGAGGTGTATTTCGCTGCCTTCCGTGGTGCAGACCGTCGTCTTTCGCGGTCTGCCTGGGCGCTTTTGCGCCGCTGTGCGGCTACGGCAGACGACGGAAACCGATCGTCTGCCCCACAGAGTTAAACCGCGCTCCGCATAAAGTAGGCGGGCCGAGGGGGCAGGAGGAAACAAGTGCTGAAAGATGCGTTCGTGACGGCCCAGCTTTGTTCATTGCGGATTTACGGAACGGTACGCGGTCACGAACTGATCGGCAAGGTGATCGATGGCATCTTGGGCGGCCTGGACCATCATTTTGGGCGGGACTAACAACATCGAATGGACATCCCAGGTCTGGGTTGCGGTGCGAATCTTTTGATCACGGGCGAGGGCTACGGGTTGGTAGAAGGCGAGCGAGAAGCAGAGACCATTCGGGCCCTTCTTGGTAAACATCGAATCGATCCGCAAACCGACGAATTCGATGGCGTTGTTGTCGAGCTGGATGCCGGCATGGCGGAGGCGGGTGTCGATTCGGGAACGCAGACTGTCGGCTGACAGCCCGGCCTTTTCCAGTTGCGGATCGAGCGGATCGATCACGATGTTGAAAGCCTTCAGACCACGCAGAGTGGCCCGATCGAGGGTGGCGTCGCCGGCCCGCAGGCCAGCACCAAGAACCGAGATGAGGGCCACCAGTAGAATTGTGCGGTGCATATGGAAAGCTTACTCCAGCGCAAAATGTTTTCAATTTGTGTCTTGACTTCGATCGGGGCCTCCCGTACGATGATGGGGCGAAGATAAAGCGAATTCTTTAGGAGGGATTATGGCAACCAGTCAACCCGTATCGATGGCAATTTCACAAATGCTATTGCCGGAATTTGAAGCTGAAGCGGCCAATACACGCAAAACGTTGGAACGCGTTCCGAGCGATAAGTTTGGGTGGAAACCGCACGAGAAGTCGTTCGCCATGGGCGCCTTGGCGACTCATATTGCGACCATGACCGGCTGGGCGACGGATGCGATCGAGAAGGATTCTTTCGACGTGAACCCGGTGGGCGGGCAACCGCACCAGCCGCCTAAGGTGGAGACGACTGCGGAGCTATTGGCGCTGTACGACAAGGGCGTGGCGGCGGCGAAGAAAGCTCTGGCCGGGGCAAGCGATGAAAAGCTGATGCAACCGTGGTCGTTGTTGAACGGCGGCAAACCGATCATGACGATGCCGCGCGTGGCGGTAATCCGCTCGTTCGTGATGAACCACACGATTCATCATCGGGCGCAGTTGGGAGTGTATCTGCGGCTCAACAACATTGCGGTGCCGTCGATCTACGGACCTTCGGCAGACGAAGGGCAGTTTTAGTCCGGCTCAGGAGAAGCTCATTTCGTCGCAGGTGTCCCAGCACACGTTCACGGCTTCGCCTGGCTGGAACGCGGCCAGTGCGCGGGGCACCTGCGCGGTCACTTCTGCGCCTGTTTCGAGGCGGGCGAGGATCTGAACCCGATCTCCCAAAAACACGGCGCCGGTGACTACCGCAGGGACGCTGCGAGCGCCGTTGGGTTCGCCCGCTCGCGTCACGCGGGTGGTTTCGGGGCGGACGCCGATACCGCCGATCCAATTGACCTGGCCCAGGAATCCGGCGACGAACCGGGTGCTCGGCCGCAGGTAGACGTCCTCGGGCGGCCCGCATTGTTCGATGCGGCCTGCGTTCATGACTGCCAGTTGATCGGAGAGTGAGAGCGCCTCTTCCTGATCGTGCGTTACCAGGAGAAAGGTGATGCCGACGCGGCGCTGCATCGATTTCAGTTCCAGCCGCATTTGCTGGCGGAGTTTCGGATCGAGCGCGGCGAGCGGCTCATCGAGCAGAAGCACGTCGGGTTCGAGGACTAGCGAACGGGCCAGGGCCACTCGCTGACGCTCGCCGCCGGAAAGTTGCGCGGGGCGGCGGGACTCCTTTCCATCGAGGCTGACCAGATCGAGGACTGCGCGCACGCGGCGGGCGATATCCTGCGCGCGGCGGCGCTTCAGGCCGAAGGCGACGTTGTCGTGCGCGGTGAGGTGGGGAAAGAGCGCGTAACTCTGGAATACGGTGCTGACATTGCGTTCGTACGGCCTGCGCGCGTTGACGCGTTCACCTTTAAGCAGGACATCCCCGGCCGTCGGCTCTTCAAAGCCGGCAATGAGGCGGAGGGTAGTGGTTTTGCCGCAGCCGGATGGGCCGAGCAGGGAGAAAAAACTGCCGGGCTCGATCGATAGCGAGATGCCATCCACGGCGCACTGGCTGGGGTAGTGCTTCACCAGATTGCGCAATTCCAGGATGGGGGGCATTGGAGTCCGCAACGGCCGGACTAGTCGTCCTCTTCTTCGCCGATCTGCTGGATCAGGTAGCGCTCGTAGCCGAGCTCCTTAATCTGATGGGTCTGCGCTTCCAGCCAATCTACGTGCTCTTCTTCATCCTTGAGGAGGCGCTCGAACAAATCGCGCGATGCGTTGTCGCCGGCCTCGCGCGCGGTGGCAACCGCCCGGTTGTACATGGCCACGGCGTTGATTTCGAGCTTCAAATCATTGGCGATCTGATCCCTAACGTTCTGGCCAATGTTGAGGTGGAGCAGCTCCGTCATGTTGGGCACGCCGTCGAGGAACAGGATGCGTTCGATGATGGTTTCGGCATGCTTCATTTCATCGATGGACTGCTTGCGAATGAAATCGCCCAACCGCGAATAGCGCCAGTTTTCGCACATCTCGGCATGGAGGAAGTATTGGCTGATGGCGGTCAATTCTTCTTTCAGCGCTTCATTCAACGCAGCAATGACTTTGGGGTTGCCTTGCATGGATCAGATTGTAACAGGCAAAACAGCGGGAAAGTGGAGCTTAGCTCACCAGGGTGAGATGTTTCTTGATCAGCTCGATGAGGGGCTCGGGAGCCAGCTCCGGCCGGCCATGGAGACGCTCGGGCCATGCGGCCAGGGTCTGGAGGTCGGCACGGCGCACTTCCGGAAAGTTGAGCGAATCGGACAGCTGGCAGGCCATTTGGACGATGAAGAGCGGGCCGTCCTTTTCCTCGATGTTGGGACTGTGATGCTCACCCATGGTGCGGACCAAGTGGGCGGGGAAGTTCCATCCCGAGGCCAGCGAGGTGCCGGCTTCGCAGTGGCTGACGGCGAACAGGCTCTTTTCCAGTTCGTTCGATTCCTGAATGTTGGTGAATTCGCGATCGAGCGCGGCGGGGTACTCGGGGCCCAAACTGAACAGCATGGCCAAACGGCCTAAATCGTGTGTCAGCCCGGCGGTGTACAAACCGGGAATCTTGTAGATACCGCCCAGCAATTCGGCAATTACTGCGGTGGCAATGCTATGGCGCCAAATGGACGTCATATAGGCATGCCGCGGCATGGCGCGGACGTAATATCCCAGAGCGATGGTGGCGGCGAGAGATTGGACCCGATCCAGGCCGAGGAACGAAATTGCGTGGCGGATGGTGGAGATTCGCGAGCGGAGCCCGAATTCGGCCGAGTTGGCCACCAGTAGAAGATCCGCGGACAGCGCGGGATCGGAACTGAAAGCTTGCTCGAACTGGTCGGCTGCGGCATCCTGGGCGCTCGAAATGTTTAATAGTTTCAACGCCGCCATCTGGAATGGCGGCAATTTCGAGAGACGGATGACCGGTGCGCCGGTGCGCTTTTCCTTCTCGGCGGGTTTGTTCTTGACAGGGATAGACAAAGCGGTATTGTCCGAATATCGGATCTTCCAGATCAACGCGGATTTTGGTTAGTGAAAACCCGATAACAGCGCTTAGCACCTTGGTGCATAAACCCACAGAATTGTGGTGGCTATCGAGAAACACGCGGAGAGCCTAGCCCCATTGAGGCCTTGCGCTCACTCGCCCCATTCGATAAGCTGCGAGAGCGAGTGACCTTACGGGGCGTTCCGACGCCCAAGATGGTGCCCCAAAAAGAAGCTCGGTTTGGTGCCTTGGCGCGTCGGCGTGCACGAACCGGTCATGATGAAACCGCTATCCATTGCTGCTTGCATTTTCTCGGCGTCGGTGGCCGTGCCCCTGTTTGGACAACAGCAGCCGGTCTCCGCACCTGCAGCACCGACAGCGGCTTCCGAGCGGGCGCTGCTCGACCGCTATTGTGTGGTCTGCCACAACGACAAGCTCAAGACCGGCGGCGTGACGCTGCAGAAGATTGATCTGACCCATGCCGGCGAAAATGCCGAAACGCTGGAAAAAGCGGTGCGGATGCTGCGCGCGGGCATGATGCCGAAAGCCGGGATGCCGCGGCCGGATCAGGCTACCCTGGAGGCGGCCATCGAATGGCTCGAAAATGAGCTGGACCACGCGGCCGTGGAAACGGTTCCGCCGCCGGGAGTGCATCGGCTGAACCGCACCGAGTATCAGAACGCGATTCGGGACTTACTGGCGCTGGATATCGACGCCGGGGCGTTTTTGCCTTCCGATGACTCGACGCGCGGTTTCGATAACGTGGCTGCGGCGCTGTCACTCTCGCCGGCTCTGCTCGAAGGATACGTTTCGGCCGCGGGAAAGATCAGCCGCCTGGCGATCGGCGATGTGACCGCTCCTACGCAGGCGTCTTTCCGTGTGGCTGAGGACACTTCGCAGGATTACCACATTGACGGCCTGCCGTTCGGGACGCGCGGCGGGATGCTGGTGAAGTACGAGTTTCCGGCCGATGGCGAGTACGCCATCAAGATCACGCCCATCAGCAAGGGCAACATGGGCGACACGAATCCGTTCGGCGAAATCCTGGGCGAGAAGCTCGAGTTTCTGGTGGATGGGCAGCGGGTCAAAGTATTCGATTGGGATAAGGAAAGGGCCAGGGAAGACGGCACGTTCAACTTCAAGTTTCCTGCGAAAGCCGGGCTGCATGTGGTGGGTGTGACGTTTCTGGCCACCAACTACGCACCCGGCAACGACCTGGACCAGCACTTCCTGCGCAGCACGATCGAGACTGGTGGTCTTCCCGGGTTCAAGTTCTTTCCGCATGTAGGCAAGATCCGGATCGACGGGCCGTACGATCCCAAGGGCGCGAGCGACACTCCGAGCCGGCGCAAGATTTTCACTTGCCATCCGGCCAACGCGGCTGAGGAGAACGCCTGTGCCAAGCAGATCGTTTCCACGTTGGCGCGCAGGGCGCTGCGGCGACCGATGACGGCGCAAGACGTCGACTCCTTCCTGGGCTTCTACCAGCAGGGGCGCAAGGGTGCGAGTTTCGAAGCGGGCATCGAGATGGCGTTACGGCGGATCCTGGTGGACCCGGAGTTTGTCTTCCGCAAAGAGGTCGAGCCGGCTGGGGCCCCGGCCGGGAAGCCATACCGGATCAGCGATCTGGAACTGGCGTCGCGGCTCTCGTTCTTCCTGTGGAGCAGCATACCGGACGATCAGCTGCTCAAAGTAGCCAGCGAGAACAAGCTGCACGAACCGGGCGTGCTGGAGGAGCAGGTGCGCCGCATGCTGGCCGATCGGCGCTCCGACGCCCTTATATTGAACTTCGCGGGGCAGTGGCTGCAGTTGCGCGCGCTGAAGACCCAGGTGCCGGTGACGTCGGAGTTTCCGGATTTCGACGACAACCTGCGGCAAGCGATGCGCAAAGAGACCGAGCTGTTCGTCGACAGCGTGGTGCATGAAGACCGGCCGGTGACCGATTTGCTGGATGGCAACTACACGTTCGTGAATGAGCGCCTGGCGAAGCACTACGGAATCCCGAATATCTACGGGAGCAACTTCCGGCGCATCGAGCTGGGTCACGAGTTTGACATGCGGCGGGGTTTGCTGGGGAAGGGATCGCTGCTGACGGTATCGTCCAAGCCGTCCGGCACCTCGGCCGTGCAACGCGGGAAGACCGTGATGCAGGTGTTTCTGGGAGTGGAACCACCATCGCCACCGCCGAATGTGCCGCCGCTGAAGGAGAACCCCACCGACGTCCACGGCGGCCACAAGCCGACCATGCGCGAGCAGATGGAGATGCACCGCAAGAACGAGCCGTGCGCCAGCTGTCACAAGATCATGGACCCGATCGGCTTTGCGCTCGAGAACTTCGATGCCGTGGGGCATTACCGCACGACCGACGACGGCAGCCCGATCAACGCGGCCGGTCAACTGGTGGATGGCACCAAGATCGACGGCGTAACGGGATTGCGCACGGCGCTGGTGAAGTATTCGCCGCAGTTTGTTCGCGTGATGACGGAGAAGCTGTTGATCTATGCGTTGGGCCGCGGCACGGAATATTACGACATGCCTCTGGTCCGCTCGATTGTGCACGAAGCGGAGAAGAACCAGTACCGGTTCGCATCGTTGGTGCTGGGTGTGGTGAAGAGCGCACCTTTCCAAATGAACGAAAAGGTGCAAGTCAGCGCCAATGGTCCGGAGGGTCCACTACGCGCCGCCCGCTAGGGCAGTGGAGCTTACTCCGGGGGTATAGAATCGAAGAGGAGAAGGGGTAGTCATGTTCGTTACCAAGAAGCACATCTCGCGGCGGGCGGTGCTGCGAGGGGCCGGGGTAGCCCTGGCATTGCCTTTGTTGGACTCGATGGTCCCTGCTCAGACGCCGCTGGCGCAGACCGCGGCCGTCCCCAAGACCCGTTTTACCGGTATCTTCGTTCCGCACGGCATGGCGCCGGGATATTGGATTCCCGAGAAGCCGGTGCTTGAAGCGGGCAAATTTCCCTTCATCATGAAGCCGCTCGAGCCGTTCCGCGAGCAAACCGTGATTATGAGCGGGCTCTGGTCGAAATCGGCTGAGCCGCCTCCTGGAGTAACGGGGGCTGACCACTGGGTAGCGGCTGCGTATTTGTGCGGGAACAAGCCGAAGAAAACCACCGGCGCAGATATACAAGACGGTACCACCATCGATCAGCTCATCGCGCAGAAGATCGGCCAGGAAACGCTGGTACCCTCGCTACAACTCGCCATTGAGGACCCGGGCGCAAATTCGAGCAACTGCGGCGAAGGCTACAGCTGCGCCTACACCAACTCCATTTCATGGAGCTCGCCAACGCAGCCGCTCCCCATGGAACTGAACCCGCAAACGGTTTTCGAGAAGCTTTTCGGCGATCCGCAGGCGCGGACTCCGCAAGAGCGCGCCGAGCGCCGGGAGCAGGACCGCAGCATTCTGGATTCGGTGACGCAGAGCCTGGCGCGGTTCAAGAAGGATCTGAGCGCCAGCGACCGCGCCAAGCTGGATGAGTATACCGACGACATCCGTGAACTGGAGCGGCGGCTGGACATTGCCAAGAAGGCTACGGGCACGGTGTCGAACGAGGGAATCGTGGTTCCCACCGGCATCCCCGAAGCATTCGACGAGCACGTGAAGCTGCACTTCGATTTGCAGACGCTGGCTTTCAAAGCGGACATCACGCGTGTGTCCACGGTCCTTTTCGCCCGTGATTTAACGGGCCGCGCCTATCCAGCGAGCGATGTACCGAGCCTAAGCTTTCACGGCGGTTCGCACCACGCGGAAAACCCGGACCGGATCGCCGAGTATTCCAAGCTGAACCAGTATCACGTGAAGTGCCTGGCGTACTACATCGACAAGCTGAAGAACACTCCGGATGGCGACGGGACGCTGCTGGATCACTCGCTGGTGCTGTACGGCACCAACATGGGCGACTCCAACCAGCACCTGCACTACGATGTACCGCACATTCTGCTGGGCGGAGCATCGGGGCAGCTCAAGGGCGGGCGTCACCTGGCGTTTCCGACTAAGACGATTACGTCGAGCAACCTCTTGCTGAGCATTCTGGATTTCTACGGGGTGCACCAGGATAGCATCGGTGACAGCAGCGGCCGGCTGCCCGGTTTAGTGTAGGGGCCATTCGCGAGAGGGCGAGCGGAGATGCGCGTAAAGTATGTCATCGCAGGTTGCGCCGCGGCGCTGGGGTTGCTGACGGCTCTGGGAGCTGCGAACAGCCCGGTAGCGGACGCGGTGATGAACGGCGATAGCGGTACCGTCGCGTCACTGCTGCGGCAGAAGGCTGACGTGAATGCGGCGCAGGCGGATGGCGCCACCGCGATCCAATGGGCCGTCTACCGGAACGACGCCGATACGGTGGACCTGCTGATCGGCGCCAGGGCCAACGTGAAAGCCGCGAACCAGGATGGCGTCACACCGCTGCGGCTGGCGGCGATCAACGGCAACGCCGCGATCATCGAGAAACTGTTGAAGGCGGGCGCGGATGCCAACGAGCATGATCCACAGGGCGAGACGCCGCTGATGTTTGCCGCTCGCACCGGAAACCTGCCGGCGATCCAGGCGCTGCTCGATCACAAGGCCGATGTGAACGCGAGGGAAGAACTGCGCGGGACTACGGCTTTGATGTGGGCTGTGGAGCAGGTGCATCCTGCCGCGGTCAAGCTTTTGATCGACCACGGTGCCAGCGTGAGCGCCGAGACCAATCCCGATAGCCGCAACTCGCGGTTGAACATCGCGCCCAGCGTGCAGCAGCGGCGGAATTCGGCGCAAGCCGCGGGCGGATTGCGCGGCGGCCGGGGAGGCGCAGGCCGCGGAGGTGCGGGTGCACCGGGAGCGCGGCCGGCGATTCCCCCGGAAGTTGCCGAGGTGGCGAAGGCCAATGGTATCGACGTGGCGTCCTTAACTCAATCGGACATTGCGGAATTCGCTTCGTTTTTTGGGCGCGGCCCACAGGTCAAGGATGGCGGCGGGCTCACAGCGCTGGTGTTCGCGGCGCGCGAAGACTGCTTGGAATGCGCGCGGATGTTGGTGGAAGCCGGAGCCGATGTCAACCAGCAGACCAAGTATGGGTGGTCGCCGCTACTCACGGCCACGCAGAACAAGCACTACAAGCTGGCCGCCTATCTGCTCGATCACGGCGCTAACGCGAATCTGGCCAACAAGGGCGGCTGGACTCCGTTGTATCTCGCGACCGATAACCGCAATATTGAGAGCGGCGATTATCCGGTGCGCAAGCCGGACATGGATCACCTGGATTTCATCAAACTGCTGATCGCGAGGGGCGCGAATGTGAATGCACGCATCTGCGGCGAGAAATCGACGGAGAAGCAATGCCAGGGCGATACCACCGAAACGCGCACGAACTTCACCATGCAGTGGCTCTACGAAGATGGCGCGACGCCGTTTCTGCGCGCCGCTCAATCGGGCGATATCGAGCTGATGAAACTGCTGCTTGATCATGGCGCCGATCCGAAGATCATGACCGCGCACAACGATTCGGCGTTGGCCGTGGCGGCGGGAATCGGTTGGGTGGAAGGCATCACGTTTGAATGGTCGCGGCAACAGAGCGTGGAAGCGGTCAAGATGTGCCTGGACCTCGGCATCGATCCGAATATCGCTGACGACCAGGGGCGCACGGCATTGCACGGAGCGGCGCACAAGGGCCGGACAGAGGTGATTCAAATCCTGGTGGACCACGGGGCCAACCTGGAAGCGCATGATCTGGGAAGCCGCGACACGGTCAACGGCGCGATGAAAGGGATGACCTGGATCCCGCTCGATTGGGCGCGCGGGCTGGTACGCGTGGGTGTCCAATCGGCGATCTCGCATCCTGAGGCGGAAAAGCTTTTGGTGAAGCTGATGACCGACAGGGGAATGAAAGTGCCGCCGCCTCCGACGTCGTCGATTTGCTTGACCAAGGGCATCAACGGCTGCCAGTAGCAGGGCGTGTGAGACGGTATCTTTCTTGGATCGCGGCGCTCGCGGCGCTGGCGGCGTGCGGGTTCGTTCCGACGGTTTGCGCGCAGGGTCAATCGGTGCTTACGGGCGGCGGGGTGGATTTGAAGTCGCCACCGCCGGCCGGAACCACGCCCCGAACCAAGGATGGCAAGCCGGATTTCTCGGGTGTCTGGAATCCCGATCGCCATTTTATCTACGACATCACGAGCGCTTTGAAGCCGGGTGAGGTATTGGCGCTCCAGCCTTGGGCGGCGGAGCTGACGAAGAAGCGGTTGTCCAAGGAGGACCCGGAGGCGAACTGCTTGCCGACGGGCGTACCGCGTTTGCCACCGTATCCCCTCAAAATCGTGCAGACCCCGAGCCTATTGGTGATCCTCTTCGAGGGGAATATTCATAGTTACCGGCAGGTATTCCTGGATGGGCGAAGCCATCCGAAGGATCTCGATCCCACCTGGTATGGAGATTCGATCGGGAAGTGGGATGGGGACACGTTAGTCATCGATACAGTTGGATTCAATGATAAGTTCTGGTTCGATTTCGCCGGCCATCCGCATACGGACAATCTGCACATTACGGAAAGATACCGGCGGCCCGACTTAGGGCACCTGGAGGAGGAAGTTACCATCGACGACCCGGGGGCTTATACGAAGCCATTTACGATGTACGGGCATTTTCCGCTGGATACCAACGCGGAGATCATGGAGTACATCTGTAACGAGAACAACCAGGATGTGCAGCACATCGTGGGGAAGGATTCGCGGAAGTAGAAGCGAGTGACAGGCGACAAAAGGCGATCGCCTGTCCTACTTCATTTCTTCGTAGAATGGGTCGACGTTGGGAACGCGCGGTTTCCAGCCTAAGTCATCCGTTTTGATCTGCGCCATGAGCTGATCTTTGGGAACGCCTTGTTTAATGGCTTCCTTGGCGCGCATCACGAATGTGTCGATCTTGGTCTTGTACTCCTGGACATAGGCCTTCGTCAGCGGATTGCCATTGCCGGCGATGGCGGTATCGAAATCCAACTTGAGGATACCGTCGAGCACGTGCGGCCAGTCGGCGAAACTTCCACCGCCGGCATAGTCTGCCAGGGGGCCGGTGGTGCCGGTAGTCACCACATCGCTCACGGCGACTACCTTGAGGTCGGGGAAGTAGACAACCGTATCACCGCTGGTATGTGCCCGGCCAAAGTGGTAGAGCTTTACTTCGACACCGCCGAGGCGAAGCGTGTGCTCTTTGTCGTATGTGATGCCGGCGTCGGCGGGTTTGGGAGTTTGCTGATAGGAAGCCAGGTTCTTGTTGAGATTCTCCTGCGCTACCACCTGGACACCGGCGGCCAGGAACTTATTGTTATTGCCCGAATGATCGGCATGGTGGTGAGTTACGATGAGATACTTGATCGGCTGACTGGAGATCATCTTGACCTGGTCCATCAGCGCGTTGTAGTTATCGTCGCCGGGGAGCTTGCCGTCGACAACGATCAAGCCTTCATTCGTGACGCGGACCTCGGTGTTTGCTCCCGCGCCGGTGATCATGAAGAGCCCAGGTTTGACCTGTTGGGTAGCCAGCATGGGAGGGCCACCCTTCTTAGCCGGTGGTTGCGCGATCACGAGCGGTACGGCGACGAAAGCTGCCACCAACCATAGTTTATACGTCATGGTTGCTCCTCTCTTCAGTGGGGCAGACGATCGATTTTTGTCGTCTGCCGCGTTCAACCAGCGGAAAAGACAGACCGCAAAAAACGACGGTCTGTCCTACTATCTTCCCGGGGTGCCCACCCAGCCACGCGTGGCGAAATCCGTAAGTGTCAATAGCAGCAGAATGGCGAGCCACATGAGACCGCCCAGGATTACGAGCCTGGTAAGCTTTGTGCTGTAGCGCACGTGCATGAAGAATAGGGCTACCAGGAGCATCTTGCCGACAGCGATCGCCAGCGCAACTACCACGCTGAAGTCGCCGAGGTCTACGAACGCCACCATAGTAGTGACTACCGTCGCGATGAGTAACAGAACCAGGATCGCGACGTAGGTCCCTACGGAGTCGATGTGTTCATGAACGGGGGACTTATGGGAGTGTGGAGTCATGGCTATTTCGGTAAGTGGCGATCGATCAAATACAACAGCGGGAACAGGAAAATCCAAACGATATCGACGAAGTGCCAATACAGGCCCGCAATATCAATGGGCGTGTAATAGTCCGACGAATAAACGCCTTTCCTGGTCTGCCAAATAATGAACGAGAGGATGCCGACACCTACAACCATGTGCAGCGCGTGCAGTCCAGTCATGGCAAAGTAGAGCGAGAAGAAGAGCTTCGCGGGACCCTGGAGGGGTGTGCCTTCCAGATGGAAGGCGATCTGACCGGGCATGTGGTGCTCTTCGTATTTCTCGGTCCATTCATAGGCCTTGACTCCGAGGAACACGCAGCCAAAAATCAGCGTAATGATCAGGAAAAAGATGATCATCTTACGCTGGCCTAATTGGCCGGCACGCACTGCCATCACCATGGTGAAGCTGCTCAGCAGCAGAACGCTGGTGTTGATGGCGCCAATGACAACGTTCAGACTGGAACTGGCGACACCGAAAACGGTGGGATAGGCCGAGCGGTAAATCGTGTAGGCCGCGAACATGCCACCGAAGAACATAATTTCGGTGATGAGGAAGATCCACATGCCCAGCGTGGATGCATCCTTCTGCTGCGCTTCGGTGTCGAACTGCTCGCGCAGGGCGAGCGTTTCCATTTGAGCGTGACTATCTTCCAACTTCCATTACCTCCCGGGGTACTGTGGTGTAGTCATAAGCGTCATGCGTGACCACCGGAATCTGCTCAAAATTGTGAGTGGGCGGCGGCGAGGGAGTCTGCCATTCGAGGCCGGTAGCTCCCCAGGGATTAGCGGTAGCTTTCTCGCCGTAGCGCAGCGACCACAGCAGGTAGATCGCGGGCAGGAGATACCCAATCGCCAGAACCGAAGCACCGGCCGTAGAAGCTACGTGTAAGACCTGGTACTCATCCGGATACGCATGGTAGCGCCGGGGCATTCCGACGTAGCCGAGGATGAATTGCGGGAAGAAGGTAAAGTTGAAACCGACGAAGATAATCAGCGCCGATAGCTTAGCCCAACCCTCCGGATACATGCGGCCCGTCATCTTCGGCCACCAGTAGTGCAAGCCGCCCATATACGCCATGATCGTGCCGCCGACCATGACATAGTGGAAATGCGCGATGACGAAGTAAGTGTCGGTAACGTGCACATCCAAGCCCAACGAGGCCACGAAGAGCCCGGTCAAACCGCCGATAGTGAACAGGCCGATAAAGCCGAATGCGTACAACATGGGCGTAGCGAAGGAGATCGATCCCTTATACAAAGTGGCCGTCCAGTTGAAGACTTTGATGGCCGAAGGGATGGCGACAAAGTAACTCAGGAAGGAAAACACCAGGCCCGCATACAGAGACTGGCCGCTGACAAACAAGTGGTGGCCCCAGACGAGAAAGCCGATGACCGCGATTCCCATACTGGAGAAGGCCACGAAGCCGTAGCCGAATACCGGTTTGCGCGAGAACGTGGAGATCAACTCGCTGATAACACCCATCGCCGGCAGCACCATGATATAGACGGCCGGGTGCGAGTAGAACCAGAACAAGTGTTGAAAGAGGATCGGATCGCCGCCCAGTTGCGGATCGAAGATGCCGATGTGGAACACGCGCTCGCAGAAGACCAGCACCAGGGTTACGGCGATAACGGGAGTGCCCAGAACCTGGATGACGCCGGTGGCATAGTTGGCCCACACGAACAGAGGCATGCGGAACCAGGTCATGCCCGGAGCGCGCATGCGGTGGACGGTAACGATGAAGTTGAGGCCGGTAAGAATCGAAGAGAATCCCGCAACGAAGATACCGAGCGCCGTCGCAATGACATAAGTGTTGGAGTAAGTCGTGCTATAGGGCGTGTAAAACGTCCACCCGGTATCCACGCCACCGGCAATCATGGCATAGAGCGCGAGCGCGAAACCGATGATGAGCAGGTACCAGCTCAGTAAGTTGACACGGGGAAACGCCAGATCGCGCGCGCCGATCATGATCGGCAGGAAGAAGTTGCCCATGGTTGCCGGAACGGACGGAATCAGGAAGAAGAACACCATGACTACACCGTGCATGGTGAACAGCTTGTTGTAGGTTTCCGAACTTACCAGGTCGCCGGGGGGAGTCAGCAGTTCGGCGCGGATCAGACTGGCGAACGTGCCTCCGATGGCGAAGAAAATCGAGATGCTGATGAAGTACAAAACGGCGATGCGTTTGTGGTCCTTGGTGAGGAGCCACGACTTCAGTCCATAGCCGTTATTCAGGTAATTGACCTGTTCCTCTGCTGCTACCGCAGTTTCCATAAGTTATCGACCCGATGCTGTAGAACCGTCGGCGGACGGCAGTCCTGCGCGGTTCACGGTTGTATTTTGCCCTGCCGGCTTGGGCGGCGTCAGGGACTTGACATATTCAATCAACTGCACGACCTGCTCTTCGGTGACCAGGCCCTGGAATACCGGCATATCCGCCATGTATCCTTCCACGACCTTGGCGGCCGGATTGAGAATCGATTCGCGAACATAAGCGTCGTCGGCCTTGACGATGCCGCCGCCCGCCAGCTTCACGGTAGACCCGTATACTCCGACCAGCGACGGACCCCGGCCGGAACCGTCCGACTTATGGCAATTGACGCAGGCCAAGTCCTCAAACAATTTGGCTCCAGCTTCGACCATGGACCCTGTGGGGCCGCCGGCCAGCCACTGTTCGTAGTCTCTCGGCTCCATGGCGTAGACCCAACCGATCATGCCGGAGTGTTTGGTTCCGCAATACTCCGCGCAAAACAGATGATACTTGCCGGGCTTGGTGGCGGTGAACCAGCTGGTCTCGTAGCGCCCCGGAACCACATCCTGCTTGGTGCGAAAATCCGGGATGAAGAAACTGTGTATGACGTCTTCGGAAGTCATCGTCAGCTTCACCGGCCGGTTGATGGGAATATGCAGCTCGTTGATTTCGCGTTGTCCTTCGGCGTGCTGGATCTTCCACATCCACTGCTTGCCCACCACATAGATCTGCATGGAGTCATCGGGCGGACGACGCTCACGAAAGAAAATGCTGGCTCCCCAACCGAACATAATCATGGTGAGCCCGAAGGGAATTACGGACCAGATGATTTCGAGCGCGAACCCCGTGTGCACGGACTGCGGCACTTCCGTATCCGACCGGCGCCGGTACCGTATGGCGAAATAGACAATCGCTCCGAAAATCAGAAGGGTGAAAAAGATCGATACTGCCATCAAATAATACAGCAGGTGGTCGACCTCCACCGAAATCGTGGATGCTTGCTCCGGAAATAGAGGTAATCGGCTTCCCATCGTGAACTTATCCAACGTGCCTTAACGCTTGCCGCCCCGCGCGTATCTCGCGCCGCCATGCAAAGAACAAAAACAAGCCGCCAATCAGGGCGAATCCGCCGCCCAGCCAGCGCAGAGAATTGATGGCGATCATCCCGTATTTGCCGGTAGCCGGATCGTAGTGGAAGCAGAACAACAGCGCCTCATCCACCGGATTGCCGATCTTATTGGCGGAGGCTTCCACCAGACCCAGCCGGACATCGCGCGGCGCAAATTCCACGCCGTAGAAATAGCGGGAGAGCCGGCCTTCCGGCGTCAGGATCATGATGCCGCTGGCGTGCGCAAACTGGTCGCTGGCCGCATCGTACTTATAGCGGAAGCCCACAGCGTCGGTCAGAGCCTTGATATTGGGCGGATCGCCGGTGAGGAAGTGCCAGCCGTTCGCCGTGCTGGGCCGTCCGTAGCGCTTCAGGTACGATTGCTTTTTCGAGGCAGCTAACTCGGGGGTGTCCTTGGGGTCGAAGCTGACGCTGACGACTTCAAATTCCTGCCCGGGATCGAACGAGACGGCTTTCAGAGAACTGGCTACGCCGTTGAGGATCTGGGTGCACAACATGGGGCAGCGGTAATAGACCAGCGCGAGCAAAACGGGTTTGCCATGAAAAAACGAGGCGAGCGGAACCACGCGTCCGGCTTCGTCCTTGAATTCGAGATTGAGCGGGACCTGCTGATCCAGTCTTTGGGTGATTCCCACTCCCTGCAGCGCCGCCGGGAGCGTGACCTTGCCTTGAAGAGTGGGGTCATTCATGCTCAACGAGGGCTGCATCGGCGCAGGTTCACCGGGCTGGGCAAACGCCGCCGCTGCCAAAACCGCGAAACTGATGACTGCTTTCCTGAACATTACTTGCCCTGATTTCCTTCCAACTGGCCGGCCAGCGGACCGCCAGGCTGTTGCATCTTAGGACCGAGCGAACTTTCGGTGGGAACGGTGACCCCCGCGCCCTGCTCCGAAGCGGAACGGGCCCGAAGACCTTTCTGCGCCAGTTGATCGATGGCCTTATCAATCGGAATCCGTACGTGCGTGTGCTGCGGATCGGCCCAGCTATATGCGCCCAAGACCTGGTCTTCCGAAGCCCGGTACTCCTTCAGGTTTTCAGGCTCGTTTTCGATGAGACGCGGTTCAGGCGGCAGCGTTTGTTGCGGTACTTCCACACCGGGCGGACGGGGCGTCTGGCTTGCGCGGTCCTGCTGTTCGAGATAGCGAAACACGCCGAGCACCAGGAACAAGGACAGGATGGTGGTGACGGCGAGGCCGATACCGACCTTGCCAATCGCCCAGATGTTGACGTCTTGGGCCTCGTGACGTTGCGCCGGGTCGGACATATCCGGCAGGCCGGATTGCAGGTTCTTGTTATCGGCCATGTTCCAAAGCCTCCACCAAGTCTTCGGCGTTGATCGGCATCAACGGGCGCTTTTCCAGAAGCATCAGGAACAAACCGAGCCAGACGCCGCCCAGGCCCAGGAAGGCTGCGAAATCGACCCAACTCAGCGCCAGCGCACTTTTGGAAGCGTCGGGCACGACCAGCCAATAGATATCCACCACGCGCATGCAGAGGATGAAGATGGTGATGGTTGAAAGCAGTTTGAAATTGCGTTTCAGGTCGCGGGAGAGCAGCAGCGCAAACGGCAAGGCGAAGTGACCAAACACGAGAACCAGCGCGACATATTGCCAACCGCCGCGGAGCCGCTCCAGATACCACGGGATTTCCTCGGGCAAGTTGCCGGCCCAAATGATCAGCCACTGCGAGAACGCGAAATATGCCCACACCATGACGTTCGCCAGAAGGAGTTTTCCGACATCGTGGATCTGCCGGGGAGTCAGAACCTCCGACAGGGGCCGCGTGTTCGAAAGCCACACCAGCACCGTAATGAGAAACGCCATGGCGGAGAGGCCCTGGCCGGCGATGAACAGCAGGCCGAACATGGTGGAAAACCAATGCGCGTCCAGAGACATCACCCAGGAGATGGAGAGGAAGGTGACGGCGAATCCCCAAAAGATCAGGCCTGGAGCGCTGATCCACGCCATTTTCGCGTGAGCGCGCGGCGCACCTTCGTCTTCCTTGGTGGACCAACGGTTGAGGTACCAGCTGAGAAAGCTCCAGCCTCCGAGGATCACGGCGGCGAGCACCAGGAAAAACGGAGTGTTCAGAAACGCCTGCTTGTGTTTCAGGATCGCGTCGGCCGCCACTACGTCCGGATGGGACCAGGGGTAGAGGCTGGAGATACCGAATGCGATGGGCACGAAGAGCACCAGCAAGAGCGGAAGCGTGCGAGCGGCCGCTTCTGCAGGCCTGCGAATCACTACGCCCCACGCACCGCCGGTGAGATACTGGCACATCAGCCAGGCCAGGCAACCGGCCGAAATCCCGACGTAGAAAATGTACGCCCACAGATACGAACGGTAGAACTGCGCCGGCGAAGTGGCCCAAGCGGCAGCCAAACCAATCACGCCGATCACGCCCACGAGCCACGCCGCCGAGCGAAACTTTCGGAGACCGCTCTGCAGCTCAGGCGAAACCGCGAAGTTGAATGCCGCGGCCGTCATTGGCGCCCTCCCTGGGGTTCCTGAACGATTCGCAAGGCATTGCCCGAAAGCTGCCCGCGTGCGTCGGCGGGCACATCGTTGAGACTGGCGTTCTCACTCATTTGCAGCGCGCGCACGTAGGAGACGATCGCCCAGCGGTCCGCCGGCTGAACTTGCAATGCATAACTGGGCATTGCGCCGAATCCATTGGTCATGACGTCGAAGATGTATCCGTTGGGAACCTGCCGCAACCGATCGATGTGGTACGAGGGTGGATGGCGGAAGCCGCGGCGGACCACCATGCCATCTCCGTTGCCGGTGTAGTCGTGGCAGGGGGTGCAATAGATATTGAAGCGCTGCTGGCCGCGTAGGATCACTTCTTTCGTAACCGGGAACGGGAAAGTGTCGGCAAATTTTCCATCGGGGCCCTTACCGGTGTAGAACACGGTGTCCTCATTGAGGTGGCCGCGGGCCACAGTGCCTTCGATCAGCGGCCGCTCGGAGCGCCCATCACCGAAGAACGTGCTGGGTCTCAAGGGAATATATTTGGGCTGGTCTTGCATGTCCTGCCGGCAGGCGGCCGTTCCGGCCAACACCAACAGAACCGAACCCACTCTCCAATCAATGCGCAACTTCAGACACCTCTTTAGGCTCCAGCGTCTCCAGAAAGCTGGCAGTCTTCTCCAAATCGAACAGCGGGTCGGTGGACTCGATACACAGGAAGAACCGGTCGCGCGAGGCCGCCGAAAAGCGTGGAACATTAAAGGTCGGATGATACGGCATGGGCAGGCCGCACAAAGCCAGCATCCCCAACACGGCCGAAAGACAGCCGAACAGAATCGTCAGCTCGAAAGTAATGATGATGTACGAGGGCCAGCTGTGGAGCGGCCGCCCGCCGATATTGATCGGGAAGTAGATCACGGTTACGAAATACTGCAGCAGGTAACCGGTGAGGCCGCCCAGGATGCCGCCGCAAAGGACGATGAGCGGCAGCTTGTTCTTGTGCAAATGCAAGACCTCGTGCAGTTCTTCGATAGGGAAGGGCGTATAGGCGTCTAACTTCCGAAACCCATGTTCATGCGCGGCGCGCGCGGCGTTCACCAGAGCGGTGGGGTTATCGAATTCCGCCATCACCCCGTAAACCGGCGTACTCACCGCGGTCGAACTCACCGCCGCACCTCCTCGCCAACCTTGGCTTGAGGCAGAAGCGTGCGCACTTCGAAGATCGAGATCATCGGCAGCAGGCGCACAAACAGGAAGAACAGGAACAGGAACAGCCCGATGGTGCCCCAGTAAGTGGCCCAATCCCAGCGTGTGGCGTGGAAGAGGTTCCACGAAGACTGCACATAATCCTGCGCCAGGCTGCTCACGATGATCATGTAGCGCTCGAGCCACATGCCAATCAGCACGATGATCGACGAGATGAACAAGAGCACCGGGGTGGTCCGGAATTTCTTGAACCACAGCACCTGCGGCGACACGATGTTGCAAAATACCAGGAACCAGTAGCTCCCCGAGTAGGGTCCGGTCATGCGGTTCCAGAAGGCCTGCTGTTCGAATGCGCTGCCGCTGTACCAGGCCATGAAGGTTTCCATGATGTAGGCGTAGGCGACGATCAGGCCGGTGGCCAACATCACTTTGGCGGAGTTTTCCAGGTGCTTGTCGGTGATCAAACCCTGTAGCCCATAGGCGGCGCGCAGAGGAATCGCCAGTGCCAACACCATGGCGAAGCCCGAGTAGATCGCGCCGGCGACGAAATATGGCGGGAAGAAGGTGCTGTGCCAGCCCGGGACGATGGCAATGGTGAAGTCGAAGCTCACGACCGTGTGGACCGACAGCACCAGCGGCGTGGACATGCCCGCCAGCAGTAGCGTGGCTGTCTCGTAGACGCTCCAGTGCCGCGCCGAACCGCGCCATCCCATGGCCATCACGCCGTAAATCCGCTTTGCGAACATCGCCTTAGCGCGGTCGCGAAGGGTTCCGAGATCCGGAATCAAGCCGGTGAACCAGAACAGCAGAGACACGGTGGCGTAAGTGGAGACCGCAAACACGTCCCACACCAGCGGGCTGCGAAAATTCGGCTCGATATTCATGCTGTTCGGATACGGAAACAGCCAGTACGCCAACCACGGGCGGCCCATGTGCAGGATCGGAAACAACCCGGCGCAAGCCACGGCAAACAGCGTCATCGCCTCGGCAAACCGGTTGATGGAATTGCGCCAGCTTTGATTCAACAGCAGTAGGATGGCCGAGATCAACGTGCCCGCATGGCCAATACCGATCCACCATACAAAGTTGGTGATGGCGAAGCCCCACATCACGGGCGTGCGGATACCCCAAATGCCAACGCCTTTGCCGAATAGAAGCACCGCTGACATGAGCAGCAGTTGCAACAGGCAAAAACCCACTCCAAAGGCCGCAATCCAGAACAGGGGCTGGCTCTTGGTGAGCACCACGGCGGAGATCTGGTCGGTTACCGTGCCGAATGTGTACCCAGGCGCGATGATTTCGCGGTCCGGTTTTTCGAGTAGTTGTTCGTCTGCCATGGTGGTGTTGCTCTAACCTTCGATCTCCGAGTTCGGATTGCGCAGGCTCGCAAGATACGTCGTGCGCGGGCGAGTGTTCAGGTCGGCCAGCATCCCGTAGTTCAGCTTCTCGGCCTTCATCTTCGCCACGCGACTGTTCGGATCATTGATATCGCCGAATATAATTGCCTCGGTCGGACACGTTGCCTGGCAGGCCGTTTGAATGTCGCCGTCGCGCACTTTGCGCTCGGCGCGTTCGGCGTCGATCTTGGCCGCGTTGATCCGCTGCACGCAGTAAGTGCACTTCTCCATCACACCGCGGCTGCGAACGGTCACATCCGGGTTCCGTAGCAGCTTCAAGCTGGGCGTTTCGAAATCCTGGAACAAGTAGAAATTGAACCGGCGGACCTTATACGGACAGTTGTTGGAGCAGTAGCGAGTGCCCACGCAGCGGTTGTAGACCATGTCGTTCAGGCCTTCGGCGCTGTGCGTAGTGGCCTGCACCGGACAAACCAGCTCGCAGGGAGCGTCTTCGCACTGCATGCACGGGACCGGCTGGTTGTAGAGGCTGGGATTGTCCAGATTGCCACGGTAATACGTGTCCATGCGGATCCAATGCATGGAGCGGCTGCGGCGCACCTGGTCTTTGCCGACTACTGCGATATTGTTCTCCGCCTGGCAAGCGACCACGCATGCGCCGCACCCGGTGCACGCCGTAAGATCGATCGCCATGCCCCAGGCGTATCCGTTGTAAGGGAAATCGGGGTAGAGAGTGAGCTCGCGCGGCGGCGTTTCGGCGCCTTCATGCGGCGCTTCGGGATTCTTCTTGTACTCCTCGATCGTAGCCTCGCGGTAGAGGTGACGCCGCGCATCCAGAACCTGCTGATTCTGCGTCGTCGCGAACAGATAGGTCCCGTCTGCCTTTTTCGCCTGCAACCCGGTGTCGTGCCAGAGAGCCTGCGAGGTCCGCAGCCCATAGGGGTTGAAACCGAAACCAGTGCCGGCGCGGCCGGCCTTGGTGCGGCCGTAGCCCAAATGCAGCGTGATGGCCCCGTTGGCGTGGCCGGGCTGGACAAAAACCGGCGCCTTCAGCGTTCGGCCCTGGTAGGTCAACTCGACCATGGGGACACCATCGGCGGTCCAATACAGGCGATCCCCGGGAGCCACGCCTAGTTGAGCGGCAGTAGCCACACTCATGAACGCGGCGTTATCCCAGGTCAGCTTGGTAATCGGCTTGGGCAATTCCTGGAGCCACCCGTTGTTGGCGAAACGGCCATCATGGATGGTGGGATCGGGACGGAACATCACCTCGAGACCGTTGCTGGGGCGTTGCCGTCCACTCGGAGTGGTAATCGCGCCGCGCAGCGCGGGCGTCTTGGCGGCGAGCGCCGTGTCCGCGACCACGCCATCGTGTACTGCCCGACGCCACCAGGTTTCGAAGTCGGCGCCTTTGTGCTGAGTGGCCCAGTAACCCTTCACTAGATCGTACGAGCTGGTCAAGGGCTTGTCGGTCATCATGTTCAGCACTTCGAGCTGCGAGCGTGAGCCGTAGAGCGGCTGGATCAACGGCTGCTGAATGCTGACCGTACCATCGAATGCGCGCGCGTCACCCCAGGTTTCCAGGTAGTGGGCTTCCGACAGGTGCCATTGGCACATTTCGGAAGTCTCGTCTGCGTACAGGCTCAGATGAGCCCGGACCCGCGCCTTGCGGATGCGGTCCCGCATTCCGATCTCGACCGGCGAATTGAACACCGGGTTTCCACCGAGCACCAGAAGCAGATCGACCGCGCCTGCGTCCAGGTCTTTTACCAGATCCTGGAGCGACGCCAGTTGGTCGGTGGGGTTGACTTCGATCGGGTCGGTGTAGAAAACGGTGTGGCCAACATTCCCCAGGCTGGCATTCATCATGTGCGCCAGCGTGTGCACGATCGGCGCCTGATAGTCGCCCGCAATCACGAGGCTTGCGCCTTTGTGGGCCTGAAGGTCACGCGCGATCGCTGCCGCCCACTTGTAGATCTCCGCGTTCTGCCCGGATTTCGGACCGTTGGCAGCACCTAGCGAAGTAGCCAGCGCCCACGCGAATTCCTCGATGTCGCTCGCGCTGAGCGGCATCCGATGGTCGGCCTTGCTCCCGGTAGGAGTGGGCATCGGCTCGACTACATACAGCCGGTTCATCGCCGTCTCGCTGCCGCGCACCCGCCGGCGGGCTGCGAATTGGCGCGCGTAGCGGAAGCTGGCGGCGCCCGACGCCAGAAAATCCGAATCGAGCGACACAATCACATTGGCATTCGCCAAGTTGTAATAAGTGTTGGTGGGCTGGCCGAACGCCTGCATGGCGCCTGCCCGCGCGTTGTGCGGACCGGCCGGTTCCCACTGGTGCCATTTCGCTGCCGGATAGAGCGCTTGAACCTGCTTGATCTGGTCGGCGATTACCGGTGACGTAATGGTCTCGCTCAGGATGCGAATGCCCGCGCCGCGCTTGGCCGCCTGCGCGGCTAGAATCCCGCGCAGCGCGCCATAGAAATCGCCCCAGTCGCGAACCTCTCCGTTGTAGGTCACCGTTTGCGAACGGTCGGGATCGTACAGCGCCAGCACTGAGGCTTGGGTAAACGCATCTGCAGCGCCCAGAGTAGCCGGATGTTCCGGATTGCCTTCAATCTTGGTGGGCCGCCCTTCGTGGCTCTCCACCAGTACGCCATTGGCCACGCCATGCAATGTGGTGGCGGTGGCGTAAAACAGCGGCCGGCCCGGTATGATTTCCTCGGGCTGCCGGACATACGGCGTGATCTGTTCAGTAGGCTGGCGCGTGCAAGCCGCTAAGCCGCCGAGCGCCAGAGAAGCCGCCATGAGCTTCAGGAAATTCCGCCGGCCCTCGACGCCATCTTCGTCGTCACTCCAGCCGATGGCCTGCTGCGGGAACTCCCGCTCGATCAGATCGTGGAATTCCGGCCGGGAGGCCAAATCCTCCAGATTGCGCCAATAGTCGCGCCCCCGCGCCGCTTGGAGCCGCGCGCGTACGGCGGCGAGATCTAGTTTGTTAGGTGAATCGCTCATCGGTGGCAAGTCGAACAACTGGTCAAAAGCCGCGCGTCCTGAATGTTGTATTCCTTCATCAGGCTGCGCCCAATCTCTTCCTGATCGCCCTCGGGCTGGTATCCCATCGTGGTGACGAACTCGCGCGGCCGGACGTACTGTTCCGGGTGCCGGTGGCAGTTCAGGCACCACTCCATGTGCAGCGCGTTCTCTTCCCACATGAGCGGCATCTTATCGACGCGGCCATGGCAGGATTCGCAACCCACTCCCTTGGCTATATGAATACTGTGGTTGAAGTACACGTAGTCCGGCAGATCGTGCACGCGCGTCCAATGGATGGAAGTATTGGTGCGATAGCTGGCGCGGACTGGCTCCAGCGTGGGGCTGGTTCGCCAGATCTGCGAATGGCAATTCAGGCAGATCTGGGTAGGAGGAATGCCGGCGAAACTGGAATTTTCCACACTAGTGTGGCAATAGCGGCAGTCGAAGCCTTCGCCTCCCACGTGGTGCGCGTGGCTGAACGGTATCGGCTGCTCTTGGGGGACTTTGGCCCGGCTGTTGTAATGCGAGACATCCAGTTCATAACCTGCCCAGCCGAGAAAACCAATGAAAAAGATCACGCCGCCAATCGAGGCGCGCGCGAGTGCATTCGCCCTGCGGTGGAAGATCTGGGACATAGCGCTACGACTGTCCCGCTCTGACTACTATCATTTTGATGGTTCGCATTTCGACGACAGGTAACCGAGACACTCTTCTACGCATCCCAATCTTGCCCTGGGATTGGGTCCCTTCAAACACTGTCAGCCAACTTGGGAATCCCCTATTGTAAACGAAACCTCGCGCAAAATCTCACGCGCGAATTCCCACACCGCTGCAGGTTTCGTTTGCTGTTCCATGGAAAGGAGAACTATTATTCCACAGCCGAAGCGGGAGGCACTACTCTTTTTCCAGCGTGTGGGATCGATTCACGGATGCGTAACGGGAGTGAAATGAAGTCTATGCCGTTCGTGCCGCGCGTGCCTGTTCCGAAGGATCGGAATCTGGAGGTTCCGGGCCGTCCGGGGGAAAATTTTCGAGGCGCGCAGGATATTTACGCGGACGGCCGCGCTTCGCTTTCGGAGTGGCCATGCGCTCCAGGTTGGCAATCACTTCATCGAGCAGGGCGCGTTCGGCTCTGAGCTCTGCAAGTATTTTCGAAACGTCCATGTCTATTGTTTTCTCAATCCTTTAATTTGGCTGTTCCGATTGGTTCCAATGGATGAGTTGCGCCAGCGAGACGATCAGCATGGGCTTGCCGCGAAATCGTCTTCGCAGGATCTTGAGCACCATGCCCCGTTCGTCGGCCCGGCTCACGCGGCCGACTACGATCAACTGAACCCCCGCGGTCCAGCGGACCACCAGTTGCGCCGAACTGCCTACTGCCAGGGTTCGGCCCGATCGCAGCAGGACGCTGTTGCGGCTCCAATCGACGGTGGCACCGGACGAGTGCCACGCCAGCCGCTTCGCCCCGCGGAGCTGGAAGAGATCGAATTCCAGCGTCAGCTCAAATCGCTGGTTGGAACGCCGCTCGCGGGGTACTTCCCCGGTCTTCCGCAGAGGCTGCCTTGGCCGAATCTTGCGCGCGGGCCCGGTATGCACCGGAATCAGATAACTGGGTGTGGCCATAAATCTCCCCTCTCTGGGTAGGAGAGTAAACCTGCCGAGATGGTAAGACAATACTACCGATGGTTATGGAACCGCTTGTTCTAAGCGCCTTGCCACACTTTGCGCGCGGTTTCGACCACCAGTTGCAGCTTGCGCCACTGCTCGTCTTCATTAATCAGGTTGCCTTCCATAGTAGAGGCGAAGCCGCACTGCGGACTTAACGCGAGGTTTTCCAGGGGCACATAGCGGCTGGCTTCCTCGATCCGCTGCATGAGTTGAGTCTGCGATTCGAGTTCGGGAAGCTTACTGCTGACCAGGCCCAGCACCACCACCTTATTCTTCGGCACAAAGCGGAGCGGTTCGAAAGTTCCGGCGCGCTCCGATTCATATTCGAGCAGGAAGACATCCACGTCGAGCTGGTTGAAGAGCTTTTCGGCGATAGGGTCATACCCGCCTTCGGCGTACCAATGGCTCTGATTGTTGCCGCGGCAAAGGTGGATCCCAAACGTGACGCCATCGCGTTTCGCCCCGTCGAGGCACGCATTATCGGCCCGTATGGCTTCATCGAGCGCCTGCTCGGGATCCATGCCCATCTCGTCTTTGACGTACGCGCGCCATTTCGGGTCGATGTAATAGCTGTAGCGCGGCGCGTCGATCTGGATATACTTCACGCCTTCTCTGGCGAGCGCTTCCATTTCCTCTTTGACGATCGGCACGATGTCCCACAAGAATTCCGAGCGTGTAGCATAGGCGTTCTCGCTCAGCCCGCTCTTGTACATGATGGCGGGAAACTGGTTGGCGGTCGGGATCGTCATCTTCATATCGCCGGGGCTGTGCTGTTTGAGAAAACCAAGCTCGTGGCTGGTGAGGCGTTTCTTCTGATGGATCTTGTCGACGACGATGCCCTGCAACGTTGCCACACGCGATCGGGCAGCGGTGGCAGCGGCTTCGCCCTTCCATGGCCGCCGTATGTCGCGCTCTTGATCGAGTCCCTCCACCGATTCGTAGAAATCGCTCATGAATCCGCGGCGGCGCAGCTCACCGTCGGTGAAGATCTTCAGTCCCGCATCCTTCTGCCGCTGGAGGGCGCGGAGGATATGCCGGTCTTCGATCTCTTTGAGTTCAACCGGTGTGGTTTCAGGGTTCTTTCGCGCGTCCAACAGTTCTTTGGGGCGCAGAAGGCTGCCGACGTGATCGGCGCGGTATTTAAATGACACGGTTCCTCTGGTCCTCGCTCATTTCATGGCGAGCTTGGCCTTGCGATCTTCTTCAGCCTTAATGCCGGGGCCGAACAACTTCTCGAAGAATCCTTCCTTTACGAGGCGTTCGACGATGCTGTTGTCGACCACTTTGCGGTAATCGTAACTCTTCATGAGCGCGATCATCTGGGCGTCGGTCTGTTGGTCGATCACAGACTGCACTGCGCCGGTAAGCACGTAAGGCACGCGCTGGAAGAGATTCGCCGTTGCGTAGATGTCGTAGAAGCGCTCGACGTCGGCTTGCGATTGCTTGTCGTACATCATGTAGGCCTTGACGGCGAAATTCTTGTCTTCGTAAAAGCGCTTGATGGCTTCCGCGTGCGCCTTGATCAACAGCTCCGGCAGCTTGGGATTGGCCGCAACAGTGCTCTTCTTGAGCAGGTAGGTGGTGGCGGCGAAGATGTCATCGTGGTCGGCGAGTTGCGCCAGATTCTTGTATCCGGCCGCTTCCATTTTGAAATAGGCGGGCGCGGTCAAAAGCGTCGCATCGGCGCGGCCGCTCTCCAAAGCCGCGGCGCGTCCGTTCACATCGGTGCCCACCGGGACCCATTCGACATCGCGCGAATGGAGTCCGTAATCCCGCAGCAGCGCGATGGTGTAGTTGGAAGGCGCGTCGCCCAGTTGGCTCACGGCGATGCGCTTGCCTTTCAAATCCTTGACTCCGCCGATATCTTTGCGCGACATCAACGCGAAAACGGCTTTATTCAGCCAGCTTCCGACGATGACCAGCGATCCATCCCGAGCGCTCGCCTGCATGGCGGTCTCGAGCGAGTAATTCGTCATGGCCGCTTCGCCGCTTATGATCATGGCGATGCCGGCGGGATGCACGCCGAACACGAGGTTGGCATCGAGACCGTACTTCTGGTAGTAGCCGCCCTCTTTCGCCATAAACATTGGCCAGGAGGAGCCACTGCGCGTGGGATAGTTGAGGGTGATCTTTTGGAGTGGCTGGGCCTGGGCGGCGCAGGCCGCTATCAAGCAAATGAGGCTGATGCGTCGGACCATACCCTCTCCTTTCGGCACCCGGTAGTATACACCGCGGACTGAGTCGTGACGAGATTCTAACTAAGGCAGGTCATGCAGCGCGCTCTATCGCTGTAGGGCAGACGATCGGTTTCCGTCGTCTGCCGGCGCGGTACAGCAGAGCAGGCGCGCTTCGCACGCTCTGGCAGACCGCGAAAGACGACGGTCTGCCCCACGGCACCGTCTTCGAAGTGAAGCGAGACGGTGTGGTACGGTCACCCAAAGCGCACGCACGCCCGGCCCAGGTAGATCTCGTCTCCCGCCCGGAGTCTTTCTCCGCGGCGGTTGCCCTCCGGCACGTCGATGGTGCGGCCGTCGCGGAAGATACGCGTGCCGTATTCGCTACCGTCGTCGCAGATGCGGTAGACGCCCTCTTCGAGCTTGATGTGCGCGTGCTTGCGCGAGACGGTGGCATTGGCTTCGTCGGCGCCTTCGTCGAACACAATGTCGTTGCGGCGCACCACGCGCTGCTCGGAGTCCGTCAATTCGGCCAGCCGTCCGATGTTGCAGCGAGGACGATCCAGCAGGTAATCGGGCTGCTGCGCCTTGCCGCGAACGATGGTCAGGCGCGCGGGACCGGTGGTCGGGGCAGGCGGCGCTGGCGCACTGGTTCCATACTCGATCGTGAAAGGGAGCGATCCGGATTCCGCGGTTTCCACATTCACCGCGAATCCTCGCGGGACCTCGCACCTCGCGCCCGCGAGCGCGTCCCGGATATCGCCAGTCAGCCGCTCGCCAAAAGCCGACTGGAGGAGCGTGCGGCGATCTTCGTCGCTCGCCACGAGAGTCACCGTCAGCCGCGCGTACGGAAAAATGCGCTTGCCGCGGGCTACCGTCTGAACTTTGGTTTCGATCTCTTCCAGAATCGCGCGGTGAACCAGCAGCAGCTCATCCGAATTCGCGGGGCCAAAGGCGCGTTCCGTCCAGCGCTGGAAACTGCGCTCGATTGTTTTTTCGATGTCGGAGAAGAGGCTCATGGATGGATCAGCCCGAGTTTGGCGGCGGCGTCTACAATTTCCGGGGCTGCCGGCGCGGCGGCCGCCCCGCCGTACACTCCATTTTCAATCAACACCGAGAATGCAATCTTGCGGCCTGGCGCCCCGTACGGAGCGAACCCGATGAACCAGGCGTGGGAAGGCGCGTCGGCCAGCTCCGCGGTCCCCGTCTTGCCTGCGATCGGAATGGCGCCCGCCGCGCGGCGGCCGGTTCCTTGCGTAACGACTTCGCGCATGAACCTCGCCAAGGTTTGCGCAGCGTCGGGCGCCAACACCGTCTGCGGCGGGTCCGTGCGGGTGTTAGTTTCGCCGGTAATCCAACGGCCTTGCGGCATGGCGCCTCCGTTTGCGACCGTGGCTGCGACACGCGCCATCTGGAACGGCGAAGCCAGCACTTCCCCCTGGCCGTAAGACGACTGCGGCAGGAATTTCTTCAGCTCAGTAGCTGTGTTGGGCGATGCGGCCGCGATGCCCAGCAGCTTGGCGGTTTCCCAAAGCGCGGGGGCGCCCACATCATACGTGCCGAATTGCGCGAAGTAAGCGTTGCACGAGACCACCAGGGCGTGTTCCATGTCCTCGGTTCCGTGCGGCGCCGTGTCTTGTATGTCGTCGCGTATGGGGCGCTTGGAACCTTTTATGTAGTTGCCCACGCGGCCATCGGGCAGGCGAATGCATTCGTAGGTGCGGTGCTCGAGTTGCGGATCTTTGCGCATGGCCGCCATGGCGGTTACGACCTTGAACGTCGAGCCGGGAGGATACAGGCCGTAGCGCGCGCGGTCGAGCGAAGCATCCTCATTGTCGTCGGGCGGCAGCGGTAAGCTGACGGTAGCCAGCAGGTCGCCGTTCGAATCCATCACCACGGCGGCGCCCTTGTCTCTGCCTGCCTTCTGCAACTGCTCGCGCAGAATCGCAGCCAAACGGACTTCGAGCCGAGCATCGATCGACAGTCGCACGTCGCGCGGACGGTCGAGCACCCGCCGCACTTCGGCGCTATCCGGCTCATAACGATGCCGGAGCAAAGGCACCAACTCGCGGTAATCGTAACGAACGACGCGCTCCATCTTGCCGGTTTTGGGATTGCGTACGTCGACCAGGCTGGCGCGGTCGTCGTAGCCGCGCAGCCGGCGTGCCG
>DATJAK010000167.1:0-36431 GCA_035516375.1 Bryobacteraceae bacterium | reverse complement strand
GCCTCGCCGTTCGTCTTGTACTACCTCTATCAGGGCCTCGCCCCGGAATTCCGCTCTCTGGGGACCGGGCTGCGTTCGCGGCAGCGCTTGAAAGAGCGGCTGGAAAATGCCACGCTCAATCCGCGCGATGCCGATGCGCACTACCAACTCGGCCTCATCTACCAGCAGCGCCGCCAGTACGACGCGGCCATCGAGCGTTTCCGCAAGGCGATCGAGGTAGATCCCGATGAAGCCGACGCGCACTTCCAACTCGGCAGAATCGCCCGCGAACAGGGAAACTACGCCGAGTCCCTCGATCACTTCCGCAATGCGGCGCGCATTGACGACAAGCACGCTTCGAGTGAAGTATGGCGGGAAATTGGCGTGGCGAACTTTCAGGCCGGCAACTACGACGACGCTCGCGCATCGCTCGAAAAGTATCTCGACCGCCGGCCATACGATCCCGAGGGTGGCTGCTGGTACGGCCGGGTTCTAGCCAAGCTGGGGCGTGGCGACGAAGCCCGCGCCGCATTTGAGCAAGCCATCGAAGCCGTTCGCACCATGCCCGCCGCCCGCAAGCGCCACGTGCGTTCGTGGGATTCGGAAGCCCGGAGCGAGATGAAGAAACTGCCGGCGTTTGCGCGTTGAACTCGGGCAGCTTCTTGTTAACCGCCGAGGCGCAGAGACGCAGAGTTTTGAGGGTAGGCGCTCGGCAGCTGGAGCGCAGCTATACTTCATCAGGTTGGCGCGCAGAGATGGCCGAGGGAACAAGTGCTTTGACCGGGCAGCCCTCCCCGCAGAAGGAGAACCTGGCCATGCGCCTACCCGTTACCGGGCTTTGTGCCCGGGCGAAGCGCGGCCTGCCGCCTCCTCGCACGCCGCCACAGTCGGAGCGGGTTACTCATGCAAAAAGCGCCAGATCTTCATTTCGCCTTCACCTCCGACAGCGGAATCGTCAGCGTGCCAATCTTGCCGGAGATGAGATTGCCCACCACGAGTCTCAGCTCGACCGCGTTTTCCGGAATCCTCAGCTCCTTTTGATAAGGAACTCCACTCCGCAACATCTGCTCGTAAGTTGCCTGCCTCAAATTCAAGGTAAACGTCTCAGCGAGTGCGTCCCCGGCCTTGTTTCCGTCGCCCGCCATGAAGCGAGCGACGATTTCGAGCTTGCCTTTCCATAGCCCTTGACTCTGGTTCAAATCCAGACTGGACAGATCCAGCGTTGCCGCCAGATCCAGCCGATCTTGGACACGGGTCGCCGAGGCCGAGACGGGAATCGCCGTCGCATCCACGGGCCGATTGATTGCCTCCACCAGATCATCCACTGGATTGGCGGAGACAGGGGGCTCCGGCTTCAGCTCATAGCTGGTTCGGTAACGCAGGATCACTCCAGGGCGGCTGACGCGCACACCAAGCCGGTGAACTGCCGCGTTCGCGTCTTCGGAGGATGGATAGAAGCCGAGCGTATAGCTGATGCGACCGTCGCGCAAGGCTTCGCGAATGCCAACATCCAAGTCGTCGCGGTCGTAAAAGGCGATTCCGCCCGTCATCGCGGCGAAAAAACGTAGCGGATCGTAGCGGGCCTTTTTCGCGTCAGGGGTTCCAATCATCGAGCCCATCGCATCCACCGGGTAGATTGCGACATTCGCATCAATGAGCCTTTGCACGTTGGCCGGGCTGAGCCGGAACGCACTGGTGATCCAGATCAGGTTCTTGCGCCCCGGGATTCCCGCCAGGTGATCGGCCATTACTTGGAATTCGTTCTCGCCCATTTCCGTTTGCTGGCGGGCAGTAATTTCGCTGTATCCCTCGATTTCGTGACCTCTCACAATACCTCTCATAACTGTCAACTCCGGTCTAAGGTCGCGGAGCACGGAGTCAGTTGCCGGAATTGTCAGGTCGGCGCAGGCTTCGGCTCCCGGAGCAAACGAATTGAGTTTCTCCAGGAGAGAATCCCGATCCGAGGTGAATTCACGAACAACCAGAAAGCGGCACCACAGCGAGTAGAGCGCGATCCTGTCACCCGGCGGGATCGCCTTCAGCGCCTGCAAGGCTTTTTGCTTCGCACGGGTGTTGTACCGGAAAGCGCTGTTGCTGGCGTCGAGAAAGAGTTTGTCGAAAAGAATTACGGAAGCTCCACCGTTCCCGATCCGATTGGTGAATGTTCGGGGCGAGTCAGGCATTGGTGGGGAGAGACCGGGGCGATCGGCAAGAAACACGCGGATCTCCTGCGGAGCACCATTGTCGAAAATCTGAAATTCATCGCGGCGCAGATCCGTGACGGCCTTGCCCTCCTTGTCCTGCGCGATCACACTCACCTGAACCAGCCGGGTGCCTGCGTGAAATACCGAGTCGGGCTGCGGAGCGGCATCTGGCTCTGGTTTCGGCTCTTCCGGAAGGATTACTTTCAACTCTGCAGGTGCGGCGATCGCCTGAAGCGCAGGAGCCGGAACCGGCTCTGCCGCCGGTTGTGGAGGATACCCGCTCTCTCTGTTTGTCCTGATGTTTCCCGCTATCGCGTCGTCTTGGGCGGGGACGCCTACCGGCTCGGGAGCCGGAACCGGCGGGGTCTGGAAAGGCTTGGAACTGGGCTGCGCAGCCGCGACATTGGTATCGCCGGAATCGCCAGCGAATTCTATCGTCGCGTCGGCAGTGAACCGCCGGTACGACTTGTATTCGGCGGCAATGATCGCTCCATACTGCTTCGTTTCAAAGCGCAGAAAGGAATGGGAGGGGAGGATATACTCCCGGCCCGCAACCTTCGCCGCCTTGTAGTCCAGCGCGAGAGTCGCGGATCTGTACTCGGATTCGGCGGGAATCCCGCTGCAATTCATCTCAATCCGCATTACCGTGCCGGTCTGATAGTCGGCGTAGACGAATCCATCGAACGGTACCCGTATTATTTGCCCCTGCGATTCCATAAGGGCATAGCCCTTCGACTGCGGAACGTGAAACGCGAAAACATAGACTCGTCGGCCAGCCAGCGACGTTACGTGGTCCCAGCGAATGTCGGCTCGGGTCTGCGGGTCGAAGATCGTGTCCAGAAGGTTACCGAACTCACCTCGCGAGGTGGTACCGAGCTTGCTCCGCCCGGCAGGTGGCGGCCGGTCGTTGATTTTCGTGAGCGTGCGAATTTCCCTGTGGTTCACGAAACTGAGCTGCTCTTCGATGAGATCTTCGCTAAATTCACTTCTTGGCGGGCCGCCCATCAGCACGGTTGGACCCGTTATCGTCTGGCGTGTCGATTGGATACAAATGAAGTTCGGCAAGCGTCTCGTATAGTTCCTGGCGTAGTCGCGCACCGTCTCGAGCGCCGCCGCCTGTTCGGCGGTGCTGAACTGACGTCCCCGCGCCCGCGCAGGTTGTGGCGCCACCAAGCCCAACGCGCCGCTGGCAATAGCAGGCAATGCGAAGAGAATCGCCTTTCGCGCCATATGCCGATCAACCATTCATAGAAATTATTATCCCCCAAGTTCCTATCCGCATGCGCCGGCGCCTCCGCCTCTTCAGCTCTCCTCTGTGGCTGGAGAAACTTCATGGCGACCACTGCCCAGGTCATCCCTGGCGACGATCCAACGTACGAGGATTTTGTCGTAGCGGAAGGTGTTGTGGGTCCCCACTCAAAAATGATCGACTCCCGCAGTTAGCGCCGCGCGCTTAGCGGGCGGTGATATTTCGCAATGACGCTAACCATTTCTACATCGACGCGAACCGAGGGCTCCGTACGAGGCAAAGTGACCGAGACCGGCACGATGGGGTTTCGGCCGATGGCAAGGTCCTCACCGTCACCATCAAAGGCTCTTACAACGGCGCCGACTATAGCAGCGTTCAGATTCTCACGCGAGAGTGACGGTTACGCCCGTCGTAACAATGGGATAGCAGCGATCGGCGCTTGACTTCGCCTAGCCCCAGGTGATACGCTGCCCCCCAGAACCAGGGATGCATCTCAGCCTATGTGATCGTCAGAGGGCGGTCGTGTTTACGGGCGCACGAGTGCGCCGAGCCCCTGCAACCTGTCCCATCTCGGAGTCAACGACATGGCTTTCAAATTAAACGTGAACGGAAAGTCTGCTACGGTCGACGTGCCCGGAGACACCCCGCTGCTGTGGGTCATCCGCGACATACTCGACCTTAAAGGCACGAAGTACGGCTGCGGTATCGGCCAGTGCGGCGCTTGCACGGTGCACCTGGGCGGCCAGGCCGTGCGCTCGTGCTTGACACCAGTATCGGCGGCGGCTGCCAAGCCGATCACCACGCTGGAGGGCTTATCGGCCGATGGCACCCATCCAGTGCAACTCGCGTGGCAGGAGATCGACGTGCCACAGTGCGGTTACTGTCAAGCCGGCCAGATGATGTCGGCCGCGGCTCTGCTGGCCAAGACCCCCAAGCCAACTGACAAGGATATCGACGCCGCGATGAACGGCAATCTCTGCCGATGCGGAACCTATGTACGCATTCGCCAGGCGATCCACAAGGCGGCCGAGCTTTCCACCAGCGCCTCGGCCCGCACGGTGCAAACCGCCCAGGTTGGGGCGGGGAAGGAATAAGGAGGGCACATGAAAACCACGCGCATCGATCGTCGTTCGTTTCTTCGCGTCAGCGCGCTCGCCGGCGGCGGCGTCATGCTGGGCTTGTATGTGAAGCCCCAGGCGAAGGCCCAATTTGGCGCGCCTCCGCCTCCTCCCGACGCGCACACCTATATCAAGATCGCGGCCGATGGCACCGTTACCATCGTGGCTAAGAACCCAGAGGTCGGCCAGGGCGTCAAGACCATGCTCCCCATGCTGATCGCCGAGGAGCTGGACGTCGATTGGAAGAATGTTCGGACCGAGCAGGCCGATTTCGACGACAAGAAGTACGCCATGCAGTTTGCGGGCGGCAGCTTGGCCACGCCGATGAACTGGATGCCCATGAGGCAGGCCGGTGCGGCGGGGCGCGCCATGTTGATCACTGCGGCGGCCCAAACCTGGGGCGTGCCCGCTGCGGAATGCTCCACGGCTTCGGGCAAGGTTTACCACAAGTCTTCCAACCGGTCGCTCGGATACGGCGAACTGGCGAGCAAGATGGCCAGCGCCCCCATGCCCGATCTGAAGACGCTGCAGTTCAAGGACCCGAAGGATTACAAAATCATCGGCCACGCGCAGCGCGGCGTCGATGTGCGCGACATCGTGACGGGCAAGCCGATCTTCGGTATCGACGTCACCCGGCCCGGCATGCTGTATGCCAGCTACGAGAAGTGCGGCGTGTTTGGCGGAAAGGTCGCCAGCGCGAATCTCGACGAGATCAAGAAAATGCCGGGCGTGCGCGACGCGTTTGTGGTGGACCGTCCCGAGATTACCGACACGGTGGTCCCCGGCGATCCCGGCCTCGAAAGCGGAATCGCCATCGTGGCCGATACCTGGTGGCAGGCGCAGTCCGCGCGCAAGAAGCTGCAGGTTACCTGGAACGAAGGCAGGAATGGCAACCAGAGCAGCGCAGGTTTTGCCCAGCGTGCCGATGAGCTGAACAAGCAGGCGCCGCAGCGAACCCTACGGAAAGACGGCGACGCCGAAGCAGCCCTCGGGAGCGCGGCCAAGGTGGTGGAGGGCGCGTACTCCTATCCGTTCATTTCGCACGCGCCGCTCGAGCCGCAGAACTGCACCGCCCACTATCAGAACGGCAAGTGCGAGGTCTGGACCAACAGCCAGATTCCCGGCGGCGGCCGGACGCTCGTTGCTAAGACATTGGGCCTGGAAGAAAAAGACGTGCACCTCAACATGGTTCGCGGCGGCGGCGGTTTCGGCCGGCGGCTGACCAACGACTACATGGTGGAAGCGGCGTACATCTCGAAGCAGGTGAACGCGCCCGTGAAACTTCTCTGGTCGCGCGAAGACGATATGGCGCACGACTACTATCGGCCCGGCGGCTTCCAGTTCCTCAAAGCGGGCGTGGATGCCAATGGCAAGCTGGTAGCCTGGCGCAATCACTTCGTAAGCTATGGTGATGGCCAGCGCTTCGCCAACGCCGCAGCCATGGGACCAACGGAATTCCCGCAGCGCTTCATTCCCAACTACGCGCTGCACACCTCGGTGATGCCGCTCGGCCTGAAGACCGGCGCTCTGCGCGCTCCCAGCAGCAACGCCTTCGCGTTCGTGATCCAATCGTTCATCGACGAGATGGCGCACGCGGCAGGTAAAGACCCCGTGCAATTCCGCCTCGACTTGTTGGATGCAGGCGGCCCTGTCCCTGCGGCAGCTCCGGGCGGCGGCGGTTTCGGTGCTCCCGGCATGAATGCCGATCGCATGAAGGGAGTGGTCAAGTTGGTTGCCGAGAAATCCAATTGGGGCAAAACCAAGTTGCCGAAGGGCACGGCGATGGGCGTGGCGTTCCACTTCAGCCATTCCGGTTACTTCGCCGAAGTAGCCGAGGTCAGCGTGGATTCGGCCAACAAGGTGAAGGTGCACAAGGTGTGGGTAGCGGCCGACGTCGGTAGCACGATCGTCAATCCCAGCGGCGCCGAGAACATCTGCCAGGGCGCGATTATCGACGGCATGAGCGAGTTGATGGCTCAGGAGATCACGCTCGAGAAGGGGCGTGTGACCCAGAGCAATTTCAACAATCATCCGATGGTGCGGCTCACGCAAGCGCCGCCGCAGATCGAAATCCATTTCCTGAAGACGGACAATCCGCCGACGGGCCTGGGAGAGCCTTCACTGCCGCCCATTCTGCCGGCCGTTTCCAACGCGATTTTCACGGCGACGGGGAAGCGCGTCCGCTCGCTGCCGATCTCGAAGTCCGGCTTTAGCTGGGCGTAGGGCGGCATTTGGCTGTATACCACCGCTCCCTTTGGTCCCGGTTCAGAAACGTCCTTTACCGAGCCGCGACCATAGGGAGCGGTTTTTCTTTATGAGGCTCATCTTTCCAGTCGTCCTCCTGCTCGGGAGTGCCGCTGCGGCCTTTTCGCAAGATGAACGCACCGTCACCTCGCCCGATGGCCAGGTCGAATTTCGCATTCGTGTGGCACTCCCTGAACCGGCAGCGTTGAACCAGCTTGCGTACGAGGTCCGCTTTCACGGAAAGCCGCTGATCTCAACCTCATTCCTGGGCCTGGACATCCTGTACCAACCGTTGTTGGGAGCGAAGCTGGGACTCATCTCTTCCCACAGCAGCAAACGAGAGCACTATCAATCGCTGGTCGCCGAGTATATGCAGGACGGCTCGACCGGCCGCTTGATCAACATAGAGGCGCGCGCCTATAACGACGGAGTCGCGTTCCGGTACCTGGTTCCCAACTCGAATCCGCTCGAAAGCCTTCGCATTGAGGGCGAGGAGACCGAGTTTCGCCTGCCCCAGCTCGTGCGAATTCCTGCGGAAACTCCGATCCCGCTGCCGTTTGTGATCGAAGAGCCCGGGGTGGGATGGCTCGCCATCCAGGAAGTGCCGAAAGCCGGCTACGGGCGAATGTCGCTGGTCCGTGTGGATGGCAATGAACTGATCAGCCGCATCGCGAAGAACGGCAGCACTCCGGATTTGGCTTTCGACGGGACCGCGCCGCTCACCGGCCCCTGGCGCGTGATCGTCATCGCAGCGTCACGATCACAGCTTCAAGAGTCGAAGCTGGTGAGCAGTCTGCAGTAGAGCCTGACTCGGCCGCCTTCGAGCGCCGCACGAATATCCTTGACCGTCACCGTGCGCGGCGCTCTCGAAGGTCTTACTCGAACACGACCGTCGCCGTTCCCAGTGCGCCGAAATCGGCAGTGATCCAATCACCCTGCTGGCCCATGTACACCTCGGTTGTGACACCGGTGGTGACAAATTGCCCTGCCTGCAGGCCCATATCACGGGAAGCCAGGCTGTTCGCCAGCCACTCCAGGGCGTTCAGGGGATGGCCCAGCACCGCGCTGCCGCTGCCTTCGCGCACCAGCTTGCCGTTGACACTGAGCTTCACGGGCTGTGCGGCCAGATCGATGTTGCGCCAGTCCGCAACGATATCACCTTTGACCCATGCCGCGTTGCAGGCGTTGTCGGCGATCAGCGACAAGGCGCCGATAGTCGTCCAGTCATTAAATCGGCTGTCCACGATCTCGATTCCGGGAATGACGCCCTCGACCGCCTCCGCGACCTCATCGCGGGTGCGAGGACGAGAGATGGGCGGCAAGTCCCGCGCCATGCGGAATCCAAACTCCGCCTCCACCACGCGCATGAAGAACTGATCGGCAGCTACACGCGCAGGGCTATCGAAGCAAAATGCCGACAACAGGCTGCCCGAGAACGGGCCGTCGACGCTCAGTTGCCGCTGGGCGATGGTATTGGTGCAGGCGATTTTGTAGCCGGCGATGCGGCCGCCGTAATGGTCGAGGAGTTGCCGAACAACGCCGCTCTGACAGTGATACGCCTCGTCGATGCTCCGCGGGCGTACGGATTCGGGCAGCTCAGTGAGACGCGCGTGCTGGATGCGAGCTCGCGATAACAATCGTGCGGCGAAATCGGCTGGGGAATAGCGGCCGGCCTGTGCGGATGACGCGTCCATGGCCTGATTATGTCATAGGCTTGTAAGTTAACGATCGAATACTTCGGTTAGTGGCACAAGCAGCTCAGGGTTAGCAGTCCTCAGCACGCCATCCTGAACTTCGCGCATGGTGTCGGCTGTGTAGATCCAAGCCTCGCGAGGCTGCGGATCAATCACCCAGACGTAGGAGACGCCGAACTTCAGGTAATCAGCGATCCTTTGCTGCATGCGAGTCATGCGGTCTTCGGGTGACAGGACCTCGATGCACAGGAACGGAGGCTTAGTCAGGATCTGCTCGTCAGGCTCCGGACCGAGTGTCACGCAGACGTCCGGTACCCGATATCGTGTAGCGGACACCTGGATTCGCTGCTCCTGGATGACGAAGATGTCCCACTCCTTCGAACGCTGTTCCAGATAGAGCAGAAGCTTCTTTTGAACTTTGCCGTGGTCCTTTTCCCCCACGTTCCTCTCCACAAGCAGGCCGTCCACATAGTCGCAGTCCGGCTCATAGTCTGTGTGTAAGTATTCTTCGACGGAGACCAACGTCCGCGCGGCACCCATGGCACGATTATCACACGGCTGCGGCTACACGCTCCGCCGATGTAGTCTAATAATAGGTCGATGGAACGCCGCGCCCTACTGATCATGCCGTTCGCCTTTGCCGGTTTGTGGGCGGCGTTGTATCGCAAACAGCGGCCGCTGCCCGATGCGCGCCAGGCAGGCTCGGGGCCGGACGTCGAACTGGCGATCTTTGCCGATAATGGGGAGCGGAGGGAGACCATACAAGTGACTAAGATCGTGAAAAGCGACGCCGAATGGCAGAAGGAGCTGTCTCCGGAGGAATTCGCGGTCGCGCGCAAGAAGGGCACCGAGCGCGCCTTCACCGGGCGCTATTGGAACAATCACGAAGCCGGAATCTACCGTTGCGTCTGCTGCGGCACGGCGCTGTTCCGCTCCGACGAGAAGTTCGATTCCGGCACGGGCTGGCCGAGTTTCTGGCAACCCGCGGCCCAGGAAAACGTCCACACCGAAAACGACCGCAGCCTCTTTATGGAGCGCACCGAAGTGATGTGCAGCAAGTGCGACGCGCATCTGGGTCATGTGTTCGACGACGGACCCGAGCCGACTCACTTACGCTACTGCATCAATTCCGCGGCACTACGCTTCGTTCCGAAGGAATAAGCACGGCTCACGAATTAGGGGGAGAGGAAAACCACGCCATGGCGATGAAGCGCGTAATCGTGCCCGCGAACAAGATCCCGACCACAAGCAAGATCCACCGATACTGAAGCCACAGTAATCGAAATCCTGACATCTGCGCGAAAATGTCAACTGCATAGGCCACGCAGTACGCAACATTTGCCAATACAGCCAAAAGAAAAACGAGCAGCGCAGAGTCAATCGACAATGCCGCTTTAGATGCCGGATAGTTAACGGCGAAGTAAGCCAATACAACCACGGCCAGCGCAAGGTTGTACAGCAGCCGACGGGGCTCCCAGTATCGGATTGCGTCGGTTGCGCACTCTCTTAAGCTCTTTCGCTCCATTCGATTCTGTCTCGGACGCGTGGCCACGCCCACCTATTCGGTTGTAAGCTACTATACACGACTCGATCTCCGACGATGCTACGGTCTACCCTAACCATGGTTATCGTGTTGGCTGGTTGCGCGCTGGCTCACGACATCCCCAACGACGTAACCGTGCAGGCGTTTCTGAAGCCTTCGGGCGAGCGCCTGGATCTCTTGGTTCGCGTCCCCCTCAAGGCGATGCGTGATATCGAATTTCCCAAAACTGGCCCGGGCTATCTCGATATCGATCGCTCCGCCGCTTATCTCAGTGACGCCTCCAAGTTGTGGATCGCGGACGCCATCGAGCTCTACGAAGACGACAATCGGTTGCCTGCGCCGCGGGTGGTCAACGCCAGAGTCTCGTTGCCCTCCGATCGTTCCTTCGCATCGTACGAAACTGCCCGAGCCAACCTGACCGGCCCCAGGCTTCCGAGCGACACCGCCATTTACTGGGATCAGGCCATGCTCGATGTGTTATTCGCCTATCCCATTCAGTCGGACCGTTCGCGCTTCTCGATCCATCCCGGCCTGGCGCGCCTGGGCTTGCGGACGATCACGTCTCTTCGCTTCCTGCCGCCCGGCGGCGCGGTGCGCGCGTTCGAATTTGTGGGCGATCCCGGTTTGGTTCGTCTCGATCCCCGCTGGTACCAGGCCTCACTGCGCTTCGTCGCGCTCGGCTTTCAGCACATTTTGGACGGCACCGATCACTTGCTGTTTCTGCTTTGCCTCGTCATCCCGCTGCGCAGCTTGCGCGCGCTCATCCCGGTGGTCACTGCTTTCACGGTGGCGCATTCGATTACGCTGATCGCCTCAGCCTACGATCTGGCGCCCGGGTTCCTCTGGTTTCCACCGCTCATCGAAACGCTGATCGCCGTTTCGATCGTGTACATGGCTTTGGAAAACATTGTGGGCGCGGCCACCAAGCGCCGCTGGATCATTGCATTCGGCTTCGGCCTGGTGCACGGCTTCGGGTTTTCCTTCGCGCTCCGCGAGACACTGCAATTCGCCGGCTCCCACCTGCTCACTTCACTGCTGTCATTCAATATCGGTGTCGAGCTCGGCCAGCTCCTCGTGTTACTTCTGCTGATTCCTGCGATCGAGCTTCTCTTCCGCTTTGTGGTGAAGGAGCGCATGGGAACCATCATCCTGTCGGCGCTGGTGGCGCACACCGGCTGGCACTGGATGATCGACCGCGCCGATCGCTTGCGGCAGTTCTCGTTCACCTGGCCCACGATTACCGCTGCGTTCCTGGCCGCCGCCCTGCGTTGGCTGATGCTCATCGTCATGGCCGCCGGGGTAGCGTGGGTGCTGTTCGGCGTGATCCGCCACCGTACCGCCACGCGCACAGCTTTCACGAAAGTCGCAGGGGTCGCTGACGACTAATATGCCGACTGACCGATCCGCCTTACCGAGCCGCGACCAAAGGGAGCGGTCATCGGACCCAAGGAGTTGCATGAAAACGGGACTCACTCTTTTGCTATTGACCGTTGGCGCAGCCGTCAGCTCGCTGCATGCGCAAGCGCCGGTCTTGCCGCCTCCGGGAGGCAGCATCCCGGATGCTCCCGGCCGCGGTGGCCGTGGGCGCGGACCCGTGTTCCCCTCCGGTCCCACCCCGCGGCTGGCCGATGGCAAGCCGGATTTCTCCGGCGTCTGGCGGCCCGACAACGGCTTCGTCGGCAACGTCTCGCGCATTTTGAAGCCGGGCGACACCATCTCCATGAAGCCCGAAATGGAAACGCTCATGAAGTCGCGCAAGGCCGGCCAGGATCCCGAAGCTAACTGCCTGCCCACCGGCGTGCCGCGCCAGGCTCCCTATCCCTGGACCATCGCGCAAGCGCCTGGGCGCCTGTTCTTCCTCTTTGAAGGCAACATCCACAGCTACCGGCAGATCTTCATGGACGGCCGCGAGCATCCGAAGGACCTCGACCCCACCTGGTACGGACACTCCGTCGGCCATTGGGAAGGCGACACGCTGGTGATCGACACCATCGGATTCAACGACAAGTTCTGGTTCGATTTCGCCGGCCACCCGCACACCGAGCAGCTACACACCATCGAGCGCTACACCAGGACCGATCTCGGAACGCTCGTCGAGGAAGTGACTATCGATGATCCCGGCGCCTACACCAAGCCGTTCACACTGGTCGGCAAGAATCGTCTCGATCCCAAGGGCGAAATCATGGAATACATCTGCCAGGAGAACAACCAGGACCCGAGCCACATCGTAGGGCCGGCCTCAGCGGTCCAGTAGTGCGGACACAACTCTGGCTTGCGCCACCGTGTGAACCGTCAGATCCACCTTGTCGCTGACGCGCAGCAGGAACGTGCTCGGATTCTTCATCCCCCACTTGACGTAAGGGATCTGAAAATGTGCGGTGACGGTGTAGCGGCCATCCGCAAGCTCGACATCAATAGGAACCGTCATGTCGTGGTCCGTGCCGTGAATCGTGAACGTGCCGTGCAGTTGAACCTGGGAACGCCCTTGGGCTGCGACCTTCCCCTCGACGCGGTCGGGACGAAACACAATTTCCGGATACCGTTCACTCTCGAGCACACTCTTGTGCATGTTGCGATCGCGCGAATCGTTGCCGCTTTGGCCGCTCGTCGCATCCACCACGAGTTCGCCCGCCGCTCGACCGCTATCGGGATCGAAACTGACGCGGCCGCGTTTGAGCGCAAATCTGCCCTCTACCGTATGCAGCGTAGCGCCCAGCTTGTACTCCACCTTCATTTGCGCGGGATCGAGGTCAATCGTGAATTCCTGCGCGCCGAAAGCGGCCGCCGGCAGCATCGCCGCTGTTAACACAAATGTACAAAGCGCTGACATGTTCTCATATGTAAGACGCGTCAGCGGCGGTTCACGCTTCTAAATTCCATGGCTGTGACCGCGGCGTGCGTGGAAGCGAACGACCTGCTGCGTCATCAGGCCCCTATGGTCGCGGGCCTTTACCGAGCCGCGACCATAGGGAGCGGTGCTTCTGGTGCTACTCGATCGTGAACGTTTCTTTCGTCTCGTACGTCTGCGTGCCCACGCCGTCCTTCACCTGAACACCGATCGCGTACGTTCCGGGTTGCGTGTTCTTTTGAATGTTGATCGAGAGAGATGCCGAAATGTAACGCTTGGGGTAGAACGATTCGCTTTGCTCGGTGGTGGCGTCCGGCTGCGTCCACAGCACTTTTCCGGAGTCATCCAGAATCGAAACTACGTAGCCCACGTCGATCCGATTCTTCGGGCCGTATTGGAAGCCGATGATGTCGAACCGCGCCCAAACCGTGTCGCCGGGGCGGTAGGAGGCTTTCTCGAGCGGGTGCTCATCCTCCTCTGAACGCAGGAACCGGAAGTTTCGCGCAGTCAGGGTATCGCTCGGCTCGATGCTGCGGGCGCGCACCGGAAACGGCGCCTTGAGTTCCGTGTTGGCTTTCGCGATGAGATCCTCCACTTTCACCACGATCGTGTACGTGCCCGATCCAATCAGTGGAGGGATCGCGATCTCGCTTGCGATTTTCGGCATCCACTCCCGGTCCTGCGGAGTTACCTCCTCGACGATCTCTCCGCGCACATGCTCTACCAGGGGCACCCCGGCCGGATCGAAGACATCCACCGAATAGGTCAGGTGGATCTTTTCCTCCGCGGTTTGCCGGAAGCCGGCGATCCGGCACGAGAAGAAAATCGTTTCTCCCGGAGTGTATTCGTAGCTTTTGGGAAGCGCCGCGCCGCCCTCGGTGTCCGAGAGGATCGTGCGCACTACAGCTAGCGGAGCCGGCGCGGCCAGGAGCGAACTCGCAAACACGAAAATGAGGATGGGGCGCATCGCAACCCAACTCCATTCTACTTTTTCCGGGCTTCGCGCGCGTGCTACCCTGTTGCTTACAGCCTATGTCCGCCACGCGCGAAAAAGCGCAAATCATGAGCGCGTCGGAGATCGATCGCACCCTCATCCGGCTGGCGCACGAGATCCTCGAAAAGACACGGGACCTGGACGAGCTCGCCTTCATTGGCATCCGGCGGCGCGGCGTTCCCATCGCGCAGCGCCTGGCCAAGAAAATCGAATCGCTTGAGAATCGCAAGGTCCCGGTAGGCATCCTGGACATCAATCTGTATCGCGACGATCTCACCACCGTCGATATCAAGCCGGTCGTCAGCTCCACCGAGATTGCGTTTTCCGTGCAGGGCAAGGACATCATTTTGATGGATGACGTGCTCTACACCGGGCGTACGGTCCGCGCCGCGCTCGATGCGCTCTTCGACCACGGACGCCCCGGCCGCGTCCAATTGCTCGTTCTCATCGACCGCGGCCATCGCGAACTGCCCGTGGAGGCGCGCTTCGTCGGGCGCACGGTCCAAACCACCAACACCGAAATTATCGAAGTGAAGTTCCAGGAAATCGACGGTATGGAAAAAGTCCTCCTGGTAGAGAAGGTGGCAGCCAGCGAAGTGGCCTAGTCATGCCTGCCGGATTGCTCGGAATCGAAGAGCTCGATCGAACCCAGATCGAAGCTATTCTTTCCCGGGCCAAGGATTTTCAGCCTCTCCAAAGCCAGTCGTTGAAGAAGCTCGATACGCTGCGTGGCAAGATGATCGTGAACCTGTTTTACGAAGCTTCCACGCGCACCCGCACCAGCTTTGAAATTGCCGCCAAACGGATGGGCGCTGATGCCGTCTCGATCACGGCATCCTCCTCCAGCGTCTCCAAGGGCGAATCCCTAGTCGATACCCTCAACACACTGGCGGCCATGCGGCCCGATGCGATCGTGATGCGCCACGCGGCTTCGGGCGCGCCCCATTTTCTGTCGCGCCACCTGCCCACCCCGATCATCAACGCGGGCGATGGAACTCACGAGCATCCCACGCAGGCGCTGCTCGATGCGCGCACCATTCTCGACCGGCGCGGCACTCTCGAGGGTATACGAGTCGCCATCATCGGCGACATCGCGCACAGCCGCGTGGCGCGGTCAAACGTCCATCTGCTCTCGCGCTTTGGCGCGGAGATCGTGCTCTGCGGTCCGGCTTCGCTGCTGCCCAAAGAACTGGCGGAATTGGCTCCCGGCGTTCAATTGACCACCGACATTCGCGACGCCATCCGCGACGCCGACGTCATCATGATGCTGCGCGTGCAGCTCGAGCGGCAGCACGAAGCTTCCTTTCCTGCGAGCGAATACTTTCAGTTTTACGGCCTGCGTCTCGAGCACCTGGATTTAGCCAAGCCCGATTGCATCGTGATGCATCCCGGTCCTATCAACCGCGGCCGCGAGCTCTCTTCCGAAGTCGCGGACTTCCAGCGCTCGGTGATCTTGAATCAAGTGGAGAACGGGGTGGCCGTGCGCATGGCCGTTCTCGAAAGGGTGATCGGGTAGCGATGCCCCTTCTGATCCAAAACGGGCGGGTGATCGATCCGGCTTTGCAGACCGACCGCGTGGCCGACGTTCTGATCGCCGACGAAAAAATCGCCGCCGTCGCGCCCAACTTGTCAGCCGCGGGCGCCGAGGTGTTCGACGCCAGTGGAATGGTAGTCGCTCCCGGCTTCATCGATCTGCATGTCCACCTGCGCGAGCCCGGCTTCGAACACGCCGAGACCATTGAGAGCGGCTCGCGCGCCGCAGCAGCCGGAGGTTTCACTTCCATCTGCTGCATGCCCAACACCAAGCCGGTGAACGACAGCGCCACCGTCACCAGCTACATCGTGGAGCGCGCCCGGCGCTTCGCCGTGGTCAACGTCTTTCCCATTGGCGCCATCACCAAAGGCAGCCTCGGAGAAGAATTGGCCGCGATTGGCGCCATGAAGGCCGCCGGCGCAGTGGCCGTCTCCGACGATGGCCGGCCGGTGATGAATTCCCGCGTCATGCGCCGCGCCATGGAGTTTGCGCGATCGTACGGTCTCCCCGTCATCGACCATTGTGAAGACCTCAACCTCAGCGCTGGCGGTGACATGCATGAGGGGCGCCACTCGGTGCGCTGGGGTCTGCGCGGCATTCCCTCGGCTTCGGAAGATGTCATGGTGGCCCGCGACCTCTTGCTCGCGCAGCTTACCGGGGCGCGCTACCACGTTGCCCATATCTCCACCGAGAATGCCGTGTCCATGGTGGAGTTCGCCCGGCGGCGTGGTCTCGCCGTTACCTGCGAAGCCACACCGCACCACTTCTCGCTCACCGATGAGCACATGCTGCCGTACGACAGCAACTATAAAATGAAGCCCCCATTACGTTCCCAGTGCGATGCCGGAGCAGTAGTCAATGGCATCGTGGCCGGAACCATCAGCGCCATCGCCACCGACCACGCGCCCCACCCCGGCAGCGAAAAGATGCAGGAGTTTGAAAGCTGCCCCTTCGGCATCATCGGACTGGAAACGGCTGTCTCGCTGGCGCTGGAACTCCTGGTCGAGACCGGCAAGATTAGCTTGAGCCGCATGGTCGAACTGTTCACCACCGGGCCCGACGCGGTCATCCGGCAAGGCCGCGGATCTCTGCGCGCCGGCGCTCCCGCCGATGTAACAATTCTTGGGACGGACGCCCCGTGGACTTACGACGTGAACCAATCCTTTTCACGCAGCCGTAACTCACCGTTCCACGGCCGGACCTTTCAGGGGGGCCCAGTGGCAACAATTGTAAACGGCGCGTTCGCCTGGCGCCGTTCCTGAACTATTTACAGATTGTTTCGATTCTCGCGGGCTATAATCGCCTTTTCTTGGAGGCGATTCATGCGTCGAGCAAGTCTAATTCTGTCTCTATTGTTACTAAGTGGAACAGCCATTTTTGCCGCCGCTGCCAACGTTTACTTACAACACAACCTGGTGGCAGATACTCCCGGAATCGCCGATGTTACCGATCCGAATCTGATCAACCCGTGGGGTATTTCCACTTCCGCAGCCAGCCCTTTCTGGATCTCAGATAACGGCGCCGGACGGTCCACACTCTACAACGGCTCGGGCGCCATCGTTCCGCTCGTCGTGACCATTCCTGGCACGTCCGGAACTGGAGATCCCACCGGGCAGGTGAATAACAATACGACCGGATTCGTATTGGCCAATGGCAAGCCGGCCAGTTTTATCTTTTCCACCGAGGATGGCACGATTGCCGCCTGGAACGCCGGTAGCACCGCTTCTGTGATGGTCACCTCCACCAACGCCGTATACAAGGGGCTGGCGATCGCCTCTACCGCCAGTGGACCCATGCTGTATGCGGCCAATTTTCGCTCGGGCAAAATCGACGTATTCAATGGAAGCTTCGCCCCAACTACTGTCAGCGGAGGCTTTGCCGATGCGAGCGTCCCCGCCAATTTCGCGCCTTTCAACATCTCGGCCTTGGGGGGCAAGCTATATGTTGCGTATGCGATGCCGGATAATGAGCTGCACGACGACGTCGCCGGGCCTGGAAACGGGTATGTCGCCGTGTTCGACTTCAACGGCAATCTGATCACGCATCTGGTCTCGCAAGGCCCGCTCAATTCGCCCTGGGGATTGGCGATCGCGCCGTCTACTTTCGGGGCTTTCGCCGGTGACCTGCTGGTCGGGAATTTTGGCGACGGCAAAATCAACGCATTCGATCCGGCGACGGGTGCGGTGGCGGGCACGCTCCAAGACGCCAACGGCAATCCCATCGTGATCGATGGCCTGTGGGCGCTGCTGTTCGGCAACGGCGCCACTGGCGGCGACAAGAATACCCTGTATTTCACAGCGGGGCCCGGCGACGAAGAGCACGGACTTTTCGGCAGCCTGGCGCCTCCGGAGACGATCTTGAGCATTCAAAACGGCGCCAGCCAGCTTCCGGGAAATATCGCGCCGGGTGAAGTGGTGGTCATAACCGGTCTCACAATTGGCCCATCGCCAACGGCTTCCGCCGTGCTGCCCACCAGCGGAGCAGTCAGCGCGTCGCTCGCCGGCGACTCAATCACGTTCAACGGCTGGCCCGCTCCAATTCTGTATACCGGGGCGTCGCAGGTCGCGGTCCTGGTGCCCTACGAATTGGGCGGCTTCTTTTCGGCGAATCTGGTAATCAAGTACCACGGCCAGACGGCGCAGATGACGGTGCCCGCGTCGTACTCCGCGCCGGGTATCTTCACAATGGATTACACCGGTTCGGGACAGGCAGTGGCGATCAATTCCGATGGCAGCATTAACTCGACGAACAACCCCGCTGCTACTGACTCAGTGATTACGTTCTATGCCACCGGCGAGGGTTCCACCTATCCTCCCGGTGAAGACGGCGTCGTCAACGATCGCATCATTCGCACGCCGCAGCTCCCCGTGAGCCTGACGATCGGCGGCCAGCCGGCGAGAATTGTCTACGCCGGTACGGCTTTCGGATCGGTGCAAGGGGTCATGCAGGTCGAGGCCCTCATTCCGAGCGGCGTGACCGGCACCGTTCCGCTCGAGCTCACCGTGGGCGCGGCCAGCAGCCAGACCACTGCCACGATCACGGTTCATTAAGCCTTCAGCGGATTTTGCTGCCGACAGCAGATTCTGCCGCCGATTCCTGCCGCCGCCCCGGCGCGTGAATCGGGGCTCGTCCTTTCCTGCCGCGATAGCTGGTATTCAGTAACCCGTAATTCAATGGAGTTCGGCGACCAACTTAACGGTGGAACGTCCCTTGCCAAACCTGTGCCGAGGGAGGAATTGGAATGAATTGAGTCCTTTATGTCACCTGCTGCTTCGGTATCGTATTCAGTGCTGTGGCTTCGGCTCAGATATGCCAGGCAACGAATTCGTCGTTGAACGGCGCCTACGGATACGTCTCTACTGAGTTGGGCCTTGGAACAACCACGGCCGGCACAGGCGGCAACACCGGAACCACTACGACAACGGGCACCACCACCACGACAGGCAGTACCACTTCCAGTCCAGGCTTTAGCACCACGGCGTTGGGACAATTGTTAGGCGGGATCACCTCCAACAGCCAATTCACTCTGACTGGTCACCTGATTTTTGATGGTGCTGGGCACATCGATGCGGCGCCAACCAGTGCGCTGGGCGCGATCATGCAGGTTGGGACCTATAATGTAAATCCCAACTGCACCATCACCGTAACCTTGATGGACGCCTTCGGGACCAACACGACCTCGACAACGTTAGTCGGCATCGTCCGGGGCGGCGGCTCCGAAATCGACCTTACGGGTGTAAACAACCAATCAATCGACTTCCACGTCGAGTGGCACGTCATCTACCGGAAGCACTTCGTCTACTGGGATGTCCACAACAACTACCAGCACAACGCAATTCGGTTCGGAGTTGCGATCAAGCTAGTCCGAATCCTGCTCCCCTATGGGTGTACCAATTCGAACCTGACAGGGTTGTATGGGTTTGTTCTAAGCGGTGTCACCGGCCAGAGTGCCAGCACAACGTCGACCGGCAATATCGTCGGGAGCCAGGCGACATCCGCGCCATCCGCCCTGCAGGCGTCACTGGCTAACCTGCAATATACCGGGACCTACAAAGTCAATCTGGATTGTACCGGCACCATGACGGTCACCAATGCATCCAGTTCGTCATCGTCCAACTCCGGAACCGGGACAAGCGCCACGACTACGACAGGCTCCGGCACGGGCACATCGACGGGTACCAACCCGAGCGCCACGGCAACGGGCGAATCGTTCAACGCCTTTGTGCTCACGCAAACCGAACGTTACCGTGATCAACGGGACGAACCTGAACAGTTACCGGCTGGCTCCGGAAATTGAATTTACCTCTTCGGGTTCGAATGAGGCGGCTTCCGGATACGCTTTGCCAGAATAGTCGCACTGAGGCCGGAGCGAGGGCGGTCCACCGCCGCCCTCTATTCGCCGCGTTTCGTGCACCGGTGTGGCCGCATCGTTGGCTTACAATGTATTTATGTTTTTTCGCCGCGAGCGCCCCAAGAATCCGACCTTCCAGGAACGCCTGAGCCAATTGCAGAGCCAAGGTTTTACCACCGCGCAGCAGGGCGGCGGAATGGTGCGCGTCAGCCGCGGCATTTGCGCTGTCGATCTGACCGAGCGCGATAGCAAAGTCCACATCCCCGAGCGTGCCGGCATCCTCATGGGAAATGAGATCGGCTTGTTGATGGATGGCGGGTTCCAGAAGTTCTTCCGCACGGCTTCCGGAAAAACCAAGCCTGCTCTGGCCGATGAGTTGAAGGCCCTGCACGATTTCGAAGAGGATCTGAAGGAAGGCCTGGGGCAGGAGAGCTATTACAACGAGTCGCTCGGCACCGTCTCCACCTTCTATCTGTACGATCGCGTGCAAGACCGCGACCGCGGCGTCCCCAAGCGCGTCTGGGAAACGTAAGCCCCGCCAATTTTAGATATACTGGCCGGATGATTCGCGCGTATCGCATCCTGCCGCTTGCCGCGCTGCTGTCTCTCGTGCTGGTCCAGCCCGCTTCCGCCCAGCAGGATCAAGCCAAACTGTACGTCGTCACGTACGTCGATGTGTTTCCGCAAGGCGCTGCCGATACCAACAAATGGCTGCACGAATTTGCCGCCGACAGCCGCAAAGATCCTGGAAGCGTTCGCTTCGAGGTCCTGCGCGATGTGGAGCGTTCGAACCACTTTACGATCGTCGAAGTCTGGCAGACCCGCCAGGCATACGAAGCGCACCTGGGTCTGGAGCACACCCGGAAGTTCCGCGAAAACCTGCAAAAGTATCTCGGCAGTCCGTTCGATGAGCGGCTGTACCACAATCTGGAATAACCGAGCGGGAGGTAATACCCATGACTCGCCGCACCGTAATCGCCAGCGCACTCGCCACCTCGCGAGTGCTGGCGCAGACTAAATCGCAAGCTTCCGTCTGGAGCAGCGAGTACACGGCTAAGAAAGGCTCTGTGTCATTGGCCATGTTCCGCAAGCGCATGGGCGCGCCGCGCGCGGGCGAACCGCCGCTCCCCGTGCTGTTTCTGGTTCATGGGTCATCGATCTCTTCGCGGCCCAGCTTCGATCTGACGGTGCCGGGACATGGCGAGTACTCGGTCATGAATACGTTTGCCCAGTACGGATTCGATGTCTGGACCGTCGACCATGAGAACTACGGCCGATCGAGCCGCACCGATGGCAATTCCGATATCGCCAGCGGTGTCGAAGATCTGAAAGCCGCGGTCGAACTGGTGGTACGGGAGACCGGGCGCGACAAAGTGCATCTCTGCGGCGAATCTTCCGGCGCGCTGCGGGCCGGCGCCTATGCTATGGTCAAACCGGAACGGGTCGGCCGCCTGGTTTTCGGTGCGTTCACCTACAAGGGCGAAGGCTCGCCCACATTAACCGAGCGCGCTAAGCAGCTCGATTACTACCGCACGCACAATATGCGGCTGCGCGACCGCGCCATGATCCGCAGTATCTTCACACGCGATAAAGCCGGCACTTCCGATCCCGCACTCGGCGAGTACTTAGCCGATCTGGAACTGAAATTCGGCGACCAGGTGCCAACCGGCACTTACCTCGATATGACGGCAAATCTTCCGGTGGTCCACCCCGAGAGGGTTCTGGCGCCTGTGATGCTGGTGCGCGGCGAGTACGATGGCATCGCTACTGTGGATGACTTAGCGGAGTTCTACAAGCGGCTGCCCAATGGCGACCGCCAGTTCATCATTCTGCCAGGCACTGCTCACTCGGTGGTGCTCGGTTTGAATCGGAAGCTTTTTTGGCACGCGATGCGCGCGTTCCTTACTATGCCCGAAACGGAGAAGGTCTCATGAAGTATTTCGTCTGTCTATTAACTCTGGCGGCTGCTACTTATGCGCAGAAGGTAACTGGGCCGATTCCCGTAACCGCGGAGTCGCATCCTTTTCTCGCGAATGACCACAACTTGCATCCACTCGATCTGGCCAAGCTCGGGTACGTGGAAGAGGAATTCATCATCAGCGGTACGGCCAATGTCTACGATTGGGCCGCGGACGGCGCGCTCACCGTGAAGACGCCTAACCTTCCTTACGGAACGCGCATCCTGTTGCGTCGTCCGGCCGATCCGGCGCGGTTCAATGGCAGTGTCGTTGTCGAAATCCCGAACACGGCGCGGCGCTTCGATTGGTCGATGATGTGGGGCTACATACACAATTACGTCACGGACCAGGGCGCCGCGTGGGCCGCGGTCTCGATGCCGTCGGCCATTCAATTGGAAAAGAAGTTCGATCCCAAGCGATACGCGGAGCTCTCGTTTGCCAATCCGAATCCGACTGAGGCATGTCAGATTGGACCGAACAATGTCACCTCCGATGTGGAAGACGGATTGCGCTGGGATGCGCTTACGCAGGTAGGCGCAGCGCTCAAAAACGGCAGCCTGGGTGGATTCCGGGCGCAGCGCGTATATATGACCACGCAGGGCGGCGACGTGATGACTTACATCAACGCCATCCAGTCGCACGCCAAGGTTTACGACGGCTTTGTCGTCAAGAGCCCGGGCGGTTTGGCGCGCATCAGCCGCTGTGCGCCCGCGCCAAGCCGCAGCGACCCGCGGCAGGCGATCAAGAACGCCGGCGTTCCGGTGATCGCGGTCATCCCGCAAGGGGAAGTGGCGGAAGCCGCGGCGATCCGGCGCGCCGACAGTGACGAGCCGAACGACCGTTTCCGCTGGTACGAAATCGCCGGTGTGGCGCATATCGATGCCGCTCCGTACGTCGCGCTTCCATCTTTCGACGATCAGGCTAAGACCGGCGCCACGCCGCAGGGGACGCCTTCCTGGCCGTTCAACGTGCGGTGCGAACCCGAAATCCCGCTCGAACAGCACGAGCTGTTGAGCTATGTGTTCGACGCGGCATTTGCGAATCTGGATCTGTGGCTGCAAAAGGGGATTCCGCCGCCGCGCGCCGATCGCATCGAGATGACCGGCGACAAGGTGGCGCTCGATAAATTCGGTAACGGCATCGGCGGCATGCGAAGCTTCGACGTGGATGTTCCGGTGGCTACGTACTTCACCACCACGCCGGGCCCCGGCACGTGCCGCGAACTGGGGCATGAGGACCGGCTCGATTGGGCGGCCCTCGAAGCAGTTTACGGCAGCTACAAGAGCTATGCGAGCAAAATGTCGCAGTCGGTCGATCGCATGGTGAAGGAGCGCTGGCTTACCGAGGCAGACGCGCGGCGGATTCGCGAGAGCGAAGAGCAGAAGGCCAAGGCGAGAGGGAAAGCCAAGAGCGATTAGAGACACCGCTCCCTTTGGTCGCGGCTCGTAACACGTCGCGCGTCGGTAACACGTCGCGCCTTGCAGCGTTACCGAGCGGCGACTGTGTTACCGAGCCGCGACTGCAAGGAGCGGCGCCTCGTTTCGTTCAGTTGCGGGGCGGCCGGGCTTCGGAGTAAGCTCCGCGGACTTATCGCCGTGCGTTTTCGGCCGCCCGATGGTTTGAGCCGGTTCTACGAGGGCATTGGAATCGCTGGTTGGCGTTACTTTTTTCCGCTCGTTTCGAACGCTGGCTCTCTGATATCCCGCGGGACGGCAACACGAGCTATCCGCACGCCGCGGGGTGTTATGAGATCGATCTCGAAGTCTTCCGTCGGCGTCCTGCACGAAGCGGATCGCCGCAAGGCGTTAACGGCCTCCAGAAGTTCAGCACCACTTGATGCAACGCTTCCTGCGCAGGAAGGAACTGCCTTGCCACGAGGGTAGCAGCAGCCGTCTCCCAAGCCAGCGATCACTCGGCGAAATCATTGACCCGGTTCGGAATAAGCCCGCGGCAATCCTGTCACCGGGACCGGCCGTTTCGATATACTGACACCTATGCGCAAAAGCTCGTTGATCCGTTTGTCCGCCGCTATCTTCCTGTGCGGCGCGTTGTGGGTGGCCTATACCCAGGCGCCGCAGCAGCCGGCCAAACTGAATACGGTCAAGCTAAAGGACGACCTGTATGTCATCCACAACGACTTTGTCCCGGGCAACACCACCGTGCTGGTCACCAACGAAGGCGTCATTCTGGTGGACGATAAGTTCGAAGTCGATCACAACAACATCATGGCTGAGCTGAAAAAGATCACCGATAAGCCGGTCAAGTATGTGATCAACACGCACCACCACGCCGATCACAGCGGCGGCAACGCCAAGATGCAAGAGATGAACGCGCAGATAGTCGCCTCTGAGGAGGCGCGTGAGAACATGGTGGACCTCAAGCAGCCGGGTCTTCCCGTCATCACATTCGAGCACGACACCCGGATTCACCTGGGCGGGAAAGATGTCCGGCTCTACCACTTCGGCCGCGCTCACACCAATGGCGACATCGTGGTGTACTTTCCGGCGGACCGAGCCTTGGCCGCGGGTGATATGTTCACTTACGGAGACGCCACGCCAGAACTGATCGACTACTCCGGTGGAGGCAGCGCCAAGGAATGGCCCAAGACGCTCGATTCGGCCCTGGAACTCGATTTCGACACGGTAGTTCCCGGTCATGGTGTAGTCACCACCAAAACCGAAATGCGCAAATTCCGCGAGTCTGCGCAACGTCTGCGAAATCGCGTGCACGAGATGCTCATCGCCAAAAAGTCACGCGATGAGGTTGCCAAAATGTTACAGGCCGAGTTTCATTGGACGCAACTCCACCTGGACCGCGGGCTGGATGGGGCCATGGCCGAATTGCAGTAAGATCCGACATCCGCCTCTTGCATGCAAGTCCCGTGCGCTCGGCCGGCCGTGCCGCTTATTATTTAACGCCTTCCAGGCACAATTTTGCTTGACGAACGAATTTAGGTGGGATAGACTTCTCTCACGCTTTGGATAGGGATGTCGTGGCGACTGCCAAAATTTTGCTCAACTAACGAGTTCCTACAAGCTGGAGGTTCGCGCATGCGTTCGCTGTTTGGGTTAGCTTGTTTAATCGGGGTAGTGGGTACAGCGTTTGCTCAATCAGACCGCGGTACCATTACGGGGACTATTTCCGATCCGGCGGGAGCCGTGATCGCTAACGCCTCGATCGAGGCTAAGAACACCGCAACCGACGCTGTGTACCCGGCGGCCTCGTCGGCCACCGGCAATTACACGATCGCCCAGTTGCCCGCCGGCAATTACGAAGTAGACGTGACCGTGCCGGGTTTCAAGAAGTTCGTCCGCACCGGTCTCACGGTCGAGGTGGCTGGGACGGTTCGTATTGACGCTGTATTGGAAGTGGGCTCGGCCACGGAATCGGTGACTGTAGAGGCCGCGGCGCCGCTGTTGAAAACGGAGGGCGGTGAGGTAAGTGTCAACCTGCCCACCAGCCTTTTGGATGATCTTCCGGTTTTCAACCTCACCGGATCGGCTGCCAGTATCGGAAGCGCAACCACCTTGGGCAATATCCGAAACCCGCTATCCGCGGTTGGGTTGCTGCCCGGGGCGCGCATCCAAACCGATGCCATCCTGCGCATCAATGGCATGCCGTCAAACTCGCAATCGATCAATATCGAAGGGCAGGATGCTACCAACGGGTTCTTTAAGCAACAGAATCAAGTCGCCCAGGCGGGGGTCGAAGCGATTCAGGAAGTCGCCATTCAGACCAGTAACTTCGCCGCGGAATACGGCCAGGCAGGTGGCGGGTACTTCAATTACACAATGAAGTCCGGCACCAACCAACTGCACGGCAGTGGCTACGACTATTTCGTGAACGAGGCGCTGAATGCTGGCCAGCCGTTCACGGATGCGGGCCAAACCAACTCATTGAAAGATGGCCAGCACGTCCGGAACGCGCTCCGGCAAAATGATTACGGCTTCACGCTGGGTGGTCCCATCGATATTCCGAAGGTATACAACGGTCACGACAAGACGTTCTTCTTCTTCAGCTTTGAGCAGTTCCGGCAAAGCGCCGTCACCACCAACACCTACGGCATCGTGCCCACGGCGGCCATGCGTGGCGGAAATTTCCAAGGAGCTTTGACAGGCACCTGCAATCCGGCGGCGATCGATCCGATCCAGCAGCCAGTTTGCCAGAACGAAATCTTCGATCCCACCACTACGCGGCAGGTGGGTACGGCGCTGGTGCGGACTCCATTCGCGAACAACGTAATCCCGGCTACCCGCATCGATCCTACAGCAGCGATCATTCAGCAGATGATTCCGATGCCGAACACGCTCGGTCTGTTCAATTACACGGCGCCGGCTTATTCGAATTTCCGGCACACCACGATCCCTGCCTTGAAGATCGATCAGACTCTTAGCGCCAAGATGAAGCTGGCCGGGTATTACTCGGCGACCAAGACTTACTCTCCGCAAACCAACGGCTTTGCGGAACCGTATACCGCGTTACAGCCGCAGAATGCTCTGAACCAGACGATACGCGTAAATCTGGACACCACTCTCACGCCGACGTTGTTGTTGCACATTGGCTTGGGTTATCTGCACACGTCCAATCCGCAGGCAGCTCCTACTTACGATCAGCATCAACTGTTCCCCAATGGGATCCCGTTCACGGCCAGTAACTACTTTCCATACATGGCTGGAATGTACAGCCTGTTTGGTGGCGGGTGGACGGGCGGCGTCGGATTTCCGTTTTCCAATACGGGAGTTGCGTTCACTCTCACGCCGGTGGCAAACGACTTTAAGCCCACGGGCAATGCCAACCTGACCTGGGTGAAGGGCAACCACACTTATAAGCTGGGGACGACGCTGCTGTTCGAAGGTGTACAAAGCCTCAACGAAAGCCGCGCCGACGGCCAATTTGGATTCGCCCAAGCGCAGACCGCCGATCCCTGGCAAAATGGACAGCCGTTTGCGAACGTTGCCGGAAGCGGGTTCGGGTATGCGAGCTTCTTCCTGGGCGTCACGAACTCCGTGTCAACGGCCGCTCCGGCCGATGTGCGTTTGGGCATGCACTCGATCGGCCTGTACATCCAAGACAGTTGGAAGGTCACTCGAAAGCTGACCTTTGACTATGGCTTGCGTTGGGATTACGCCAACCTCTGGACCGAACAATACGGCCGCTTGCAAAATGCCGCCTTCGACAAGCCGAACGCCGAGATCGGCGGACGCATCGGCACGGTCGAGTACGGGGCTACCTGCAAGTGTACGTTCGCCAACGCATACCCGTTTGCGATTGGACCGCATTTAGGTGTCGCATACCAAATAACGCCGAAGACGGTATTCCGCGGCGGAGCTGCGATTTCCTATGCATCGGCTGTAGACCAAGCTGGTCTCAACAGTAGCGCCGGCGATTTCTATACGATCACACCTTCGAGTTATGGACTGTCGGTCTATCCACTCGCGGGCGGAGACCCTTATGGCCCGAACAATCCTTACGGAAATCCGCACATCGTGTGGCCGAACTTCAACCCCACGTACCCGACTCCGGTCTCTCTGAACCCGTTAGTGATTCCTCCGTCTTCGCCGTTCGTCTCGATCGCGCCGAACACTGGGCGGCTGCCGCGCACTTTTCAATGGAGCCTCGGATTCCAGCGGCAGATTACCGGTAATATCGTGGTGGAAGCGGCCTATGTGGGAAACCGGGGTGCATGGTGGGCGGGACCGCTGCTGGCCGGTCTGAATTACAACGCGCTTACACCGCAACAGTTGACTGCGGACGGGATTAACCTCCTAAGTCAAACTGACAGAAACCTACTGCTTACGCCGATCAGTTCGCCGTCCGTCATCGCTCGCTTCCCGTATCTGGCGAACCCGAACAGCGTCTACCCGGGCTTCCCGGCGGGGCAACCGCTGATCCAGGCGCTACGGCCCTATCCGCAATGGAACGGGATTCCGCCGTTCCTCGGGCCTCCAGATGGGCGTACGTGGTATGACTCTCTCCAGGTTAAGATGACCAAACGCTTGTCGTATGGCTTGAGTATGCAGGTAGCCTATACCTGGCAGAAGGAACTCACGGACGGCACGAACTCTAACACGTCCTACGTGACTCCCTCCCCACCGCTCATCAACGACGTATTCAACCCGGCGCTGGATAAACAGATCTCCGGGTTCAGCATTCCACAGACGCTGGTGATTGCGGGCAGTTATGTGACGCCCAAGCTGGGCATTAACAAAGCGGCGTCAGAGCTGCTTCGCGACTGGAATTTGCAAGCATCGTTCCGCTATCAGAGCGGGCTGATCATCCAGAGCCCGTTCTCGAACAACAACCTGCTGACCTACATGGGACGCGGTCCGGCCAACAACCCGGCTCTCTGGGGCGGCGGCTACACGTTCATGAACCGGGTCCCTGGACAACCTCTGTTCTCGGTGGATCCGAACTCGAAATTTGATCCGACCACGCAACTGGTGTTGAATCCAAATGCGTGGGTGGAGGCGACTCCGGGCACGTTCGGCTCGTCGGCCGCTTACTTCAACGATTTCCGTTGGCAACGGCAGCCGGCCGAGAGCTTGGCTTTTGGACGTACGTTCCACATCAAGGAACGGGCTTCGTTCATGATTCGGGCGGAGTTCCAGAACATATTCAACCGGCATTTCTTTCAAATTCCGGCCAATGGGCAGCCGTTCGGCTCTCCATTCACGTCGGTGGCCACGCCAACTGCCAGGACGAACAGCTTGAGCGGCGCGACGGGTCTGTTGTCCGCAGGGTTCGGCTATGTGAACTGGGTAAACGGCGGTACCGCCGCATTGGGCGGCGCACAGCCCAGGAGCGGTCAGATTGTGGCGCGCTTCACGTTCTAACAACAACTCGGAGTGGGGCCCGTGAAAGCGGGCCTCGGCCCCGGCTTCGTTTTGATAGCAGTATCGAAGACGCCCAGTGACTAGGGCGTCTTCTTATTTTTGAGGTGCCGGTAGAATCCGTATCCCGCCAGAAAGAGTGCCGCGCCGGCAACCGCGCCAGCGGCGATCGCCATGCCTGCCGAGAAGGCGGTCACGCTTCCCTGTGCGGCCAGTTCCAGAACGCCGACGGTTCCCCCGGCAGCGCTGCCCACGCCGGCGCCCACACCAGCGACGGCGGCTTCCTTAGCTTTCTCTTTGCCTGTTTCGTTCACGACTTGATTCCCTGCGGTAGTCCACGAAAAGACCTATTGCGTTCATTGTAGTTGACCGGCAATCCGCGGCACAACATTTGGAGTTGTACTTGGGTTAACAACGGAGTGGCGAAACATGTTTAGAAACGGGAATCTCTCAGCTATATTGAGCGAATGGAAGAGGTGATGGACGACAGGTTGAACGAACTCTCCGACTTTCAGATAGAACTCCTCCAAAGCGACGCCTGTTCTCAAGTATTTGCCGTTGTTTCGTGGGGTTGTGCCGCCACGGCGTGGTTGGCTAAGGTCTTGAACAGCCATCCCGACATTTTTTGCGTTCACGCCGGAAATCAATCCTGGCACGTATTGGGTAACGTTGAGCGGCTGGACGGCGTGCCATACATGCGAATCATCGCGCACCAGGGGAGCAATTACCTGGCTGCCGGCGATGTCCACGGCCTCACCCGTCATCACGTCGCCGAACTCAGACAGAACCTAAACGGCGGGTTTAATGCGGCGGTCGTGGTGCGCGAGCCCATCTCCCGGCTCCGCTCGCAGCTTGCCTTGTTCGCGAAATACGAAAAATACGCATTTTGGAGCATCCGCTATGTTGACGATGTCATCTCGCGAAGTGGGGTCACTCTCCCGGCGGACAACTACAACTGTCGATTGTTTGTTCATGGCGTGAACATGCTCAACGCAATCCTGGAAGAACAGGGGGTGGGACGAGTCTATCGTTGCGAGGATCTGACCCAACGTGCCGAAACCCTCGGCGACTTCGTAGAGGAGCTCACTTGCGGCAAGGTTTCGCCAAGCGCCGGCTGGCTGCAGTCCGCGATTGAAACTCCACGCGCCAACCGGCACGCCGATCCCGGCGCGGAACATCGGTTTGCAGATTGGCAGGTGGACGTAATTCGAAAAGTTGTCGACCCGCGGTCCTGGGAGATCTACCAGAAGCTCGGGTATCCACCGTGGGAAAGAGTAATCGAATCGTTCTGCGGAACCGCTGCGGGCCTCACGTAAGCTCAGTTGTGCACCGAGCGCATCGGGACGAACGTGACCATGGGCCCGAAGGAGCGGTGCAGACTGCCGTCTGGTTTCTTGTCCAGGACCACCAGTTGTTGCATCGGCCCCGAGCCGATCGGAGCTACCAGACGCCCGCCCGGCTTGAGCTGCTCGATCAGTGCCTTTGGAATTTCCGGCGGTGCAGCAGTGATGATGATCCGATCAAATGGCGCCTGGCCGGACCATCCATCGTATCCATCGCCCTGGCGCACGACGACGTTGGAGTATCCAAGGTCGCTCAATCTTTTTCCCGCAGTCTCCGCGAGTTCCGGCACGATCTCGATGGTATAAACGCAGGTCACCAGTTGGGAAAGCAGCGCCGCCTGATAGCCGGAGCCTGTGCCGATCTCCAGCACCCGGTGTTGTTTTGACGGTTCGAGCAATTCCATCATGACGGCCACGATGTACGGTTGCGAGATAGTCGCTCCAAAACCGACCGGTACAGGATAGTCGTCGTAAGCTAAGGCCTGAAAGGCCTTTGGAACAAACAGGTGCCTGGGCGTAGCCCGCATGACTCGCAAGATATCTCGATTCCGGATGCCGCGGCCTTCGATCTGTTCGCGAACCATTCGCTCACGCTCGGAAGCGAACGATTCATTCGCGCGCGCGACCCCCAGCGCCAGCAACAGCGCTGAGAAGCCAGAATATGCGATGAATTCAGCGGTCATACGTCATCGCTCCAAGCTGCGCCTATTAGATACTATAGGAGCCTAACATCGTTTATGCAATGGAGGAGCCGGCCTGCCGGGCAACCGCCTCTCGCGTTTGATCGATTCCCTATTAATAAGGCCTGTTGATCTGGTATATACTGACGGTGGAGTCAACAATGGACAAAGGACGTCATCCTAATGTCACACGCGCCTGGCTTGCTGGCCGGCTCCAGAAACAGCTTGGGAGGGCTGGCAAGCCGTTGACCGCGCCGCGCAAACTCGAGCCACATAACAAAACTTAGTTCCCGCGGTTTTCTGCGCGGCCCTCGAGCGGCCTGACAATAGAAGTATGGGGCGGAAGAACCTGCTGGAGTTCTTCGACGACTACTATGAAGTCCGCTCGGAGTGTATCCTGTACGACGACGGCTACCGTCGTTGGAGCTACAGCTACGCGCAGGTGGCGCACGCCGCCGCTCGTTTCGCCGCCCGCCTGCAACGTGCCGGCATCGGCGAGGGTGAAAAGGTCATTCTCTGGTGCGAGAACCGGCCCGAGTGGCTCTTCGCATTCTGGGGATGCCTTCTGGCCGGCGTCGTGGTGGTGCCGATCGGAGAGGGTGCACCGGCCGAATTCGTGCGCAGCGTGCAGGAGATCGTCCAAGCGCAGGTGATTGCGGCAGGCGATGAACCCCATCTGGATTCCGATTTCGCGATCCCCGTCTGGCGTCTGACTCAAGAAAACTGGAACGAGGCCCCGGCGGATTTCACTCGCGCCAACGTCCGACGAGACCATTGCGCTGAGATCGTATTTACCTCAGGTTCAACCGCGAATCCCAAAGGCGTAGTCATCACACACGGCAACCTGCTTGCGGAGATCGAGGGAGCGGAACCAGCCGTGAAGCGGTATCGCGGATTGGCGCGGCCCCTCCCGACTCTCCGGCTGGTGCAGCTCCTCCCGTTCAGTCACCTGTTCGGGCAGGCGACCACCGTGTTGCTGCCTCCCATGATCCCCTGCTCGATTGTGATTACCCGGCGGCAGAATCCTGGGGCAATTGCAGCGTTGATCCGTGACAGCCGGGCGGCGGCTGCGGTTTGTGTTCCGAGGCTGCTGCAGCTGCTTCAGCCTTACGTGAGGCAAGCTGCTCCCGAAGCGAGGGATGCCGCGGCGGACAAGTGCCTGGCGCCCTTTCGCATGTGGAAGTACCAAAGCGTCCGTCGGCTTTTTGGCTGGAGGTTCTTGGGTTTCATTCTGGGCGGGGCGAGCATCGAGCGGCAGATGGAGGAGTTCTGGTCTGGCCTTGGATTCCTGGTGGTGCAAGGTTACGGCCTCACCGAGACCTCGCCGGTCGTCACGCTTAATCACCCGTTGCATCCACGGCGCGGTTCGGCTGGCAAACCGCTTCCCGGTGTCGAAGTGAGGGTCGCGGCAGATGGCGAAGTGCTGGTGCGCGGCGCCAATGTCACCCCGGGATACTACAAAGATGCTGCGAAAACCGCGGACGCCATTGAGAGCGGCTGGTTGCATACCGGCGATCTCGGCGAGGTCGATGCAGAGGGCTACCTGTACATTCGAGGCCGCAAAAAGGAAGTGATCGTCACGGCGGAAGGCCTGAACGTTTTTCCGGAAGATATTGAACGGGTCATCGATACGCAGCCGGGTGTCCGGGAATCAGCGGTTGTGGGCGTAGCGGCGGCCGGCAAGGATACGGAGCAGGTGCACGCTGTGCTGGTCCTCCAGCCCGGAGCCGATCCGAGGCGGATCGTTGGCGACGCCAACCGGCGGCTCCAGGGATATCAGCGCATCCGGAGCTTCGCGATATGGCCCGATGGCTCATTGCCCCGCACCGACGCTACTCATAAATTGAAACGCGCCGAGATCCGCAACCGCTGCGGAACGGATCGAGTAGGGCCGCCAGCGGCGCCGCCGCGCAGAACGCGCGAAGCTGGTTCCCTGGCAGGGACCATCGAGCGGCGCACCGGCGGCCACGTAGCAGTTCAAACCCATCTCGATGAGCTGGGGCTTGGCTCCGTCGATCGGATCGAACTCCTGTTGGAACTGGAAGAGCGCTACGGATGCAGGTTCGACGAGCAAGAATTGGCGAATGCGCAGACTATCGGCGATCTGCAGGCAGCCGTCGATCGCTACCTGCACCAGGAGGATGGCGGCTCCGGCACCGGACATTCGCCGGTTGCATTTCCCACGTGGACTCGAAGCCGGCTGGCTCGGGCGGTGCGCCGGATGAACCAGATGCTTTGGATTCTGCCGATGACGCGACTGCTTTCGCGAGCGGTGATTACAGGGCAAAGCCATCTGCGCGGTATCGAACCGCCGGTTCTTTTCGCCGCCAACCACCAGAGTCACATCGATACGCCACTGATTCTGTCGGCGCTACCAGCACGCCTGCGCTATCGCATTGCGCCCGCCATGTACCAGGAATATTTCAACCTGCATTACCATCCGGAAGGGAAACCGCTCGGCCCGCGTCTTCTGAACCGCCTGGAATACTACCTGGTGACGGGTTTGTTTAATGCGTTTCCGATCCCCCAGGAAGGACCTGGTGTGCGGGAGACGTTGCGATATGCCGGAGATCTGGTGAGCGACGGTTGGTCCATTTTGATTTTTCCCGAAGGGGAGCGGAGGCCCAACGGGGACATGAGCGAATTTCGCGCCGGAGTGGGGCTGCTCGCTGAGCGATTGAAGCTGCCAGTGATTCCCATCCGCATCCAGGGAACGGACGAGGTACTCATGCGCGGACAAATGCTGCCGCACTTCGGAAGGACGCGCGTGAGTTTTGGAGAGGCCTTGGATCTGAGTGGAAAAAGACCTGAGGTCGCTTCCAGACTGCTACAGGATGTGTTGCAGGCCCTTTGATCCGGACGCGCCGCCCATGGCATAGACAGAAGCCTCAAATAGGCGGAGAATAGTATCCGGATGAGCGTATCCGAAAATCGCCCAGCGAGGCGGTCTCTATGCACCGCCAGTTTGCAGTTCTCGTCCTGTTCGGGGTTGCGCTTGCGCGCCCTGAGGGATGCCCTGTCGTCGCGGTTGACGTAGTCGGCGTGGTCCACCCGATCACGGTGGAAATCATCGACCGTGCGCTGCACCAGGCAAATCAGCAGAATGCGGCAGCCGTTTTGATCCGTTTGAATACTGCCGGCGGCATGCCGGACTCGGCTCGCCAGATCATCGAGAAGATTTTGGCCTCGCCAGTGCCTGTGGTGACGTATGTGACACCCAGCACGGCAGCGGCTTCATCCGCCGGATTCATCGTGCTCGAAGGCGGCGACGTTGCGGCGATGGCGCCAGGCACACACGCCGGCGCGGCCCATCCATTCGTCATTCCGCAGATGGATTCGGTGATGCGGAAAAAGCTGGAGAACGACGCCGCCGCTTCTCTGCGCGCGGTTGTAGCCAAGCGGGGCAGAAATGTCGAATTGGCCGAGAAGGCCGTGTTTGAGAGCCAGTCTTTCACCGACCAGGAAGCGTTAGACAGCAAGTTGATCGATCTGCTCGCGGGCGATGAACGCGAATTGCTGGCACGGTTAGATGGGCGGGAGATCCTTCGCTTCGATGGTCAGCGACAGGTGCTCCATCTGGCCGGAGCCAGGGTCATCCCCTACGACAAGACTCTCCGCGAGAACCTGCTTTCGCGCATCACGGACCCCAACCTGGCGCTCATGTTGCTGATCCTCGGAGGGCTGGGCATCTACGCCGAATTCGCATCACCGGGCTTGATCTTCCCGGGTGTGGCCGGCGCCATCCTGCTATTGCTGGGTTTGACGGCGATCGCGCTGCTGCCCATCAATTGGGTGGGCGCCGCATTGATGCTGCTTGCATTGGTGCTGTTCGCGCTGGAAGCTAAGATTACCTCGCACGGCATTCTGGGGACGGGAGGCGCGGTAGCCATGGTTCTGGGCGCTACGCTGCTGGTTGACAGCCCAGTCCCCGAGATGCGGATCCGCACCCTTGTCGCGGTGTCGGTGGGGCTGCCATTCGCGCTCATTACGATGTTTCTGACCGGCCTGGCCGTACGCGCCCGCCGCAACCGAGTGGTTACGGGCGGGGAAGGGATGATTGGCCAGATCGGCGTGGCCGCCGGGCCGCTGTCTCCCAACGGCAAGGTCTTCGTCCACGGTGAATATTGGGACGCGGTAACCGCGACTCCAGTGTCTGACGGCGCGCCCGTCCGAGTTACCGGTAGGGAGCGCCTGACTCTACTGGTGCAACCGCTATCTCCACAAACAGGAGGTTGATATGCAAAGTCTACTGAGTCCGGCGGCCATCATGGTTGCCATCTTAGTGATCTATTTTCTGTCGTCGATCAAAATCCTGCGCGAGTATGAGCGCGGGGTCATTTTCCGGTTGGGACGCGTGCTTCCCAAGCCGAAGGGCCCAGGCATCATTCTGGTGTTTGCGCCCGTCGACCGCATGGTGCGAATTTCCCTGCGCATCGACACCCTGGAGGTTCCTGCCCAGGACGTGGTGACGCACGACAATGTCACGGTCAAGGTGAATGCCGTGGTCTTCTTTCGTGTGATCGACGCCCGGCTGGCCGTGTTAGAGGTAGCCAACTTCCTCTACGCCACCTCGCAATTGGCACAGACCACGCTCCGCAGCATTTTGGGAGAGGCCGAACTGGATGAATTGTTGAGTCAGCGCGACAGACTCAACTTACGCCTGCAGTCGATTATCGATCGCCAGACCGAAGCCTGGGGTGTCAAAGTAGTGCTGGTGGAAGTGAAACAAGTAGATCTTGCCGAACAGATGATCCGCGCCATCGCCCGGCAGGCGGAGGCGGAGCGGGAACGGCGCGCCAAAATCATACATGCCGAGGGAGAGTACAGTGCGGCCGAGAAACTGTCGTTGGCCGCTGAAGTACTGCAACACCAGCCCGCCGCCATCCAGTTGCGCTACCTGCAAACGCTGGTGGAGATTGGAACCGAGAAAAACACCACCATCGTTTTTCCGCTGCCGGTCGATATCGTTTCGTCCATGGCCCGGGTTTTGGAATTGGCAGCAAAGGGAGATGGTCAGCGTAAGATAGCCGCCTAGCCGAGGAGACCAATGTGAAAGCGATCCTCTTAGTGGACGATCACCATGCATTCCGAACAGTGTTTGGGGAGGTTCTGCGGCTCCAGGGTTACGAGGTGCTGGAGGCGGGCACGACTGCCGACGTGGACCACATCACGGAACACCACCCTGGCCCGGTTGACTTGCTCGTGATCGAAGCGGTTCTGGGCACCACAAACGGGGTCGAGGTGGCTAACCGCCTTCACGGCCGCTACCCGGCTTTACCGGTCTTGTACATTTCCACGGAGCCGGCCTCGGAACTGCGACTTCATAAGGAGCTCCCGGCCGCGGCGCCATTTCTCCAGAAGCCCTTTTCGGCCGAGGATCTGTGCGGCAAGGTGGAAGAACTTCTTCGCGTGAAGGCGGCCGCCGGCTAAGCCGGCCGAAACCGCCGCCTCCGGTCTTTCGCGGCGTACTGCCGTGATCGGATCATTTGCCTTGCCATGGTTCTATGCCCGCCTCGCGAAGGAATTCCGCATCGGAGACCTGCCATCCGTTTTCCAGGCGCGCAAAATCCTCATCACATGAGCTGGAACGGACGGACATGCGCGAAAGCAGAGTGGCGAGAGTAGCCAGGAACGCTACACCCGCCAGAAACCACCCCAGCACGATCACACCGAGAACCAACACCATGAGCACGGCAATCATGATTTCCGGACTGCAAAATCTTCACTGCGGTCCGCATTCAATATAGGACAAACGAATCCGCAATGCAACGATCTGGTGATTTGGCGGTCAGCTACAATGAATTCGGTGCGGTGCGGCGCCGCTGCGCGGGCGGCAGCGGGGCGGAGCAACCGTCGCGACCG
>DATJAK010000166.1:0-3071 GCA_035516375.1 Bryobacteraceae bacterium | reverse complement strand
GCTCGACTCCGATTTCCTGGCCTGCCGTCCCGGCAACCTGCTCTACGCCCGCCAATTCGCCGACAAGCGCCGCGTGATGACCAACGTCACGCACACGCCGCAGCCCAAGGAAGATTGGCAGGAGGGCTATCAGGAAGGCCCCATCCCGGCCCGTTCCAATCAATCGGCTGGATATGCGCCGGAAAATACCGGCCCCGTCGTTCTGCCGCCCCAAGTCCAGGCCCAAGGCAAGCCACCCGAGCAAACCACCCAGAACCGGTTGTACGTGATCGAGCCGGCGCCAACCCCCACCGGAAGCATGGCGGATCATCGCTTCGTCGTGCGCGGCAGCGAAGTAGAAGCCGTGGCCTGGGACTTGGCGGCCGCGGTCGGCGTGAGCGGCGCAGCATCCACGGGAAAGCTCAAAGAAGCAGCCGCTATCGCAAAAGACCTCGCCGCTCACAAGGGTGCCTGTGTGGTAGTTGCCGGCGATCATCAGTCCCCGGCCGTCCACGCTTTGGCGCATGCCATCAACGCCGCGCTCGGCAACGTCGGCAAAACCGTAACGTACACCGACGCCATCGAGGGAAATCCGGCGGATCAAATCGATTCCCTGCGCGAACTGGTCGCCGACATGAACGCCGGCAAGGTGGACACGCTTCTCATCCTGGAGGGCAATCCAGTCTACAGCGCGCCCGCCGACTTGGATTTCGCCGGGGCCCTCAAGAAGGTCGCTCTAAGGGCCTACGTCGGACTGTTCCCCGACGAAACCGCGGATCAATGCACTTGGTATGTTCCCTCGGCGCACTATCTGGAATCCTGGAGCGACGTGCGCGGCTTTGACGGAACCGTGAGCTTCGTGCAGCCGCTCATCGCGCCCCTGTATGGCGGCAAAACGGCGCATGAAGTAATCTCCACTCTGGCAGGCGAGCCCGGCAAGCTTCCCTACGACATCGTGCGTGCGTATTGGCAGGCTCAAAACAAAGCCCCCAGCTTCGATATTTTCTGGTCCAAGGCGCTGCACGATGGCGTCGTTCCCAACACCGCGCTGGCAACCATCAACGTTACGCCCAAGACACCGCCCGCCACACCGCCCAAAACCGGCTCGGATCTCGAAGTCATGTTCCGTCCCGACCCAACCATCTGGGACGGCTCTTTTTCCAACAACGGCTGGATGCAGGAACTTCCCAAGCCTCCAAACAAGATGACTTGGGACAACGCAGTGTGGATCAGCCCGTCGCTCGCCGAGCAGAGCAATCTCAATTCCGAGGATGTGGTCGAGCTGAAGTATCAAGGCCGCACCGTCACCGGTCCGGTGTGGATCATGCCGGGGCACGCCGACAACGCCGTGACTATCCATCTCGGCTTCGGCCGCACGCGCGCCGGCCAGGTAGGCAACGAAGTCGGCTTCAACGCCTACTTGCTCCGCACGTCCACCGATCCGGACTCCGGTTTGGGCCTGGAGATGCGAAAAGTAGGCAGCGGCCACAACTTCGCCACCACCCAGCACACCCAGACCATGGAAGGCACGGCGCCGGTTCGCGCCACCACGCTCGAAGAGTACAAAAAGAAACCGCAGTTCGTAGAACTAACCGAGGAAGACAAGCCGTTACCCAACTATCTCACTCTGTATCCCGACTTCCGCTATCAAGGCTACAAGTGGGGCATGACGATCGACCTCAACGCCTGCGTCGGTTGCAGTTCCTGCGTCGCTGCGTGCCAGGCCGAGAACAACATCGCTGTGGTCGGCAAGCTCGAGGTCACTCGCGGCCGGCACATGAACTGGATTCGCGTCGACCGCTACTTCAAAGGCAGTTGGGACAACCCCGAACTCTACTACCAGCCCGTGCCCTGCATGCAATGCGAGAACGCACCTTGCGAGCTGGTCTGCCCGGTCGCGGCCACGGTTCATAGCGGCGACGGCCTGAACCAGATGGTCTACAACCGCTGCGTCGGCACCCGCTACTGCTCCAACAACTGCCCGTACAAGGTCCGCCGCTTCAACTTCCTGCTGTACTCGGATTGGAACACGCAGAGTCTCTACGGCCTGCGCAATCCCAACGTCACCGTGCGCAGCCGCGGCGTCATGGAAAAATGCACCTATTGCGTCCAGCGCATCAACGCCGCCAAAATTCAATCCGAAAAGGAAAACCGCCGCATCGCCGACGGCGAAATTACTCCGGCTTGCGCGCAGGCCTGCCCCACCCAGGCGATCGCCTTCGGAGACATAAACGATCCAAAAAGCCGCGTGGCGCAGCTCAAGGCCCAGGCGCGAAATTACAGCTTGCTCGAGGAACTGAATACCCGGCCCCGCACGACGTATCTGGGTCGTCTGCGGAATCCGAATCCGGAGCTGGAGAAAGGATAGCCAGTGAAGATCGAGGAATTAGAACAAAGAGCGATCGATCCGGGCCCCGATAAAATCATCGGGCCGGGCTATAACAACGCCACCGTCACCGAAAAGATTGCGAACGTAGTCCTCCAGCCCATCCAGAAAACTCCCCGCCAGTGGTGGGCCACGCTGCTGATCGCCTTCATGGCCATGCAGGGCTTGTTGGCGGGCGCAACCTGGCTGCTCTGGAAAGGCGTCGGCGTGTGGGGCATCATGATCCCCGTCGCCTGGGGCTACGCCATCGTCAATTTCGTCTGGTGGATCGGTATCGGTCACGCCGGCACGCTGATCTCCGCCATCTTGCTTTTGTTGAAACAGGACTGGCGAACTTCCATCAACCGCTTCTCGGAAGCCATGACGCTGTTCGCCGTCGCGCAAGCCGGCATGTTCCCCGTGCTGCACACCGGCCGCCCGTGGCTCGCCTACTGGCTGCTTCCTTATCCCAACTCGATGTGGCTCTGGCCCCAGCCTCGCAGCCCGCTGCTGTGGGACGTGTTCGCGGTATCTACCTATCTGACCATCTCTCTGGTCTTCTGGTTCATCGGTCTGATTCCCGACCTGGCCAGCATGCGCGACCTCGCCAAGAAAAAATGGCAGGCCCTAACCTTCGGCATGCTCGCCATGGGCTGGCGCGGTTCGGCCAAGCACTGGTCGCGCTATCAAATGGCTTACCTGCTGCTCGGCGGTCTGGCCACGCCCC
>DATJAK010000165.1:0-4974 GCA_035516375.1 Bryobacteraceae bacterium | reverse complement strand
GGCGCATCTCGGCCGACCCGGCGCCGCGATCCTGGCCGCGCAGTTCTTTGTAAGGCACGGCCGGCACTCCCGCGTCGGATCGGAGAAGAATCCGCACGGGAGCCGTGCAGGTCTCAACCGACACACAGTACGAAGCAAGAGTGCCGATTGATCCTGAATGGCGGGAGATGCGTTTTCGTCTTGGGAGGGCTGGCGGGAATGGCTGTTTCTGTGACCGTGGACAGTCAACGCCCAGGAACGCGTTGTCATTCGAAGGTTAGAATGTTGATTCATGCCGTGGGTCGCGCGCGCCCTTTCAACACTGTGTCTGGCAGCCGGCTGCCCGTGTATCGCAGCTTTGCCCCTTCGCATTTTTTCCCTGGAACAAGGTCTGGCCCATGAGCATGTAAATCGAATCTACCGCGACACTAACAACTTTCTGTGGATCTGCACAGATGGCGGCTTCTCACGGTTCGACGGCCAGCGCTTCGTCAACCACACCGTAGCCAGCGGGTTGCCGCACATCCACGTGAACGACATCCTGGAGACGCGCGCAGGGGCGTATTGGATCGCCACCGATGGTGGCATCGCTCGCTTTCATTCCGACGGCCGGCCCCAGCGCTTCGTGACACTCGTGCCGCCGGGTCCGCCCGGAAGTCGGCGCGTGAACGCCCTGGCGGAAGACAGCAACGGAGTGTTGTGGCTCGGCACGTCGGCAGGTCTCTATCGCCTCCGCAGCGCCGGGGAGAATGTCCAAATTGAGCGCGAACCGGTGGACTTTCCGCAGGACATCCCGGAAGCCTCCACCGTGACCTCTCTGCTCCTGGACCGCAGCGGCGTGCTATGGGCCGGCTCCGTCAGCGGCATTTATCGTCGCAACCCAAATGGAACGTGGAGCCGCTTCCTGGTGGGCCGCAGCCCTCACATTTTCGTCAACTCGATCCTAGAGGACCCGCAGGGCGGGCTCTGGATCTGCACCCGGCAGCACGGATTCGGCCGCTGGGCCGGCTCGGACGGCGACTCCGCGATTCTGGATCCGCACTTGGACCTGGATACCGGCCTCCCCGATCCAGACGTCCGCAGCCTACTGTTCAGCTCCGATGGACGCCGCTGGGCCGGAACTTCCAGCGGCCTAGTGGACTGGTCTGATCCCAAACATTTGAAAACCTGGACCACGCGCGCCGGTTTGAACGACGAAAGCATTTACGCCCTAGCCGAAGATCCGGCGGGAAATTTGTGGATTGGAACCCGCCGCGGTGGTGTCATGCGGATGGGCAGCGAGGATTGGACAACGTTCGATAGGTCCAGTGGCCTCCAACTAGGCCCTGACGAAATGCTGCTCCAATCCGGTGCCGGCCAGATTTGTGTCGCGGATCTCTCCGACGGTCGCCGTCCCTTGCGCTGTCTGAGCGGCGATCGTTTTGATGAAATTGTTCCGGCGCTCCCTCGTTCGGCTCGCATGGCCGCCAACTCATCGGAAATGGTAATGCAGGATCGAAACGGCTCGTGGTGGATCTCCACCGGCCAGGGTGCCTTTCGCTTTCCGGCCAATGGTGCCGCTCGGGACTTGGCCCTAAGCCATGCCGTCCGGGTCGGCCCACAGGTGCAGACTACACGATTATTCGAAGATTCGCGGGGGGACGTCTGGATTGCTACGCTTTCGCCGAAAAAGAGTGGCCTGCTGCGCTGGAAGCGTTCCACTGGAGCCCTGCACGATGAGTCCGCAGCGCTGCCTTCCAGACTTGGTGATGCACGAATCTCATCGTTCGGAGAAGCTCCCACTGGTCACCTCTGGATTGGTCTGGGGCATGGAGGCGGGCTGCTCCGCCAGCGGAACGGTCGATTCGAAATGGTGCCGAACGCGCTTCAGGGTAGAATCAGCGGGCTGTTGACCGACCACTCTGGCCGGCTCTGGATCGCATCGCTCGAAGGCGGATTGGGCCGCATTGACGATCCCAACGCCGGCAACCCCTCGGTCCAGCTCCTCACGGCCTCTCAGGGTCTCGCCAATAACGAGGTCTGGTGTGTCATCGAAGACAGTCTTGGCCGTATCTATGCCGGCCACGCGGCCGGCGTCGATCGCGTTGACCCCAAGATGGGCGAGATTCTGCACTACACGGCGGCAGAGGGCCTAGTCCGGGGCGATATCCGCTCTTGCATCCGCGACCGCAACGGCGACCTGTGGTTTCTGTCCAACCGCGGAACAACGCGCTTCCGGCCCGCGCTCGACCTGCCTCTTCCCACCGCACACTCCCGCATCACGGCCGTGCGCATCGCGGGAGAAGCTTGGCCGGTCTCCGAGTTGGGCGAAACCGATATCGGTCCGCTCCAACTTTCGGCGCGCCAAAGCTCGCTGCTTGTGGAATTCGGCGCCATCGACTACGGCGCGCCGCCACGCCTGCTGTATCAGTACCGGCTGGAAGGCGCGCCGGGCGACTGGAGCATACCATCGCCTGATCGCAGTGTGACCTTCGCCAACCTCGCTCCCGGGCGCTATCGTTTCGTAGTGCGCACCGTGCCCGCGCCCGGCTCCTCCCAAGCGGCGCTCACCTTCACTATTCAGCCGCTGTTTTGGCGACGCTGGTGGTTCCAAGCCCTGCTCGCGTTCGTGATCGCGGCCGGTATCTATGCCGTGCACCGCACCCAACTCGAACGCAAGCTGGCGCTCGAACGCGTGCGGTCTCACATCGCTATGGACCTGCACGATGACCTGGGTGCGAGCCTGGCCCGCATAGCCGTGCTTGGCGAGGTGATGAAGAGCAACGTAAGGCAGAACGATCTGGAGTCTCAGCTTATGCTGGACGACATCGCCCAAACTTCACGGCGCCTGGTGGAGGGCATGGGCGACATCGTGTGGTCCATTGATCCGCGCCACGACCAGGCCGGCGATACGATTGCCCGCTTGCGGGTCTTCGCCTCCACCATCCTGGAAACCAGAGGCATTCGCTGGCGTCTGGACGCCGCGCCCCACCTCTCGAACGTCAAGCTCTCGGCCGACCAACGCCGCCAACTGTACCTGGTGTGCAAAGAGGCCATTCACAATGTCGCCCGCCACTCCCAGGCGCACAACGCGGCTGTCTGTTTCGGAATCGACCACGGCATATTCCACGCAGAGATCGAAGACGACGGCTGCGGCATTCACCCCGGCGAAGGGCATGGCGTCGGTATGCGCAGCATGCGCGCGCGCGCCGCCAAATTGGGAGGAACTTTGGAGGTTTCCGCGGTGCCACCCCAGGGCACGCGAGTTGCCCTGCGCTTCCCGCTCTGATCCACAAAACGCATAACTATGCTCTTGTCGACTCCGGTCAGCCGGTGGTAATCCTGAGAGGACGTGTCCAAGGCCATTCGAGTCGCGATCGTGGAAGACGACGCTGCTCTGCGTCTGGGGCTGGGCCGCATCATCGACGCCGCCGACGGATTCCACTGCGCTGCTACGTTCGCGTCGGCCGAAGACGCGCTGGCCCATCTAAGCAATTTGCCCTGCGATGTCCTGCTGCTGGATATTCAACTTCCCGGCATGTCCGGTTCGGAGGCCGTTCCGCAGCTTCGTCAGGAATGTCCCAATCTGAAAATTCTGATGCTGACCGTCTTCAGCGACGAAAACAAGGTGTTCAGCTCGATCTGTAACGGCGCCAGCGGTTATCTCTTAAAGACCACGCCGCCGGCCCAACTGCTGGAGGCGATTGCTGCCGCCCATGAAGGCGGGGCGCCGCTATCCCCTCAGGTGGCTCGACAGATCGTCGCGCTGTTCCAGAAAACCGGACCGCCCGAGCCTCCCGCCGCGCCTCTCAGCCCCCAGGAGCGCCGCCTTCTCAGCCTGCTGGCCGAGGGCTACGGCTACAGCGGCGCCGCAGAAAGAATGGAAGTCAGCATCAACACCATCCGCAACTACATCCGCAGCGTCTACGAGAAGCTGCACGTCCACTCGAAATCCGAAGCCGTCGGCGCCGCCCTGCGGCAAGGCTTGATCCGCTAGTACGTCCGGTACCCGAGGGCGCATGTTCATGCTCTACCGGATTTTCTCCAACCAGTGCATTCTATCTGCATTGTGCACCACTCCTTCAGAATTCGCGCCGCGCAGTGGCGATTTCCAATTCTCCTGCTCGCGCCCGGTGTTGCCATTGCAGCCGCCAACACTATCAGCTTCAGCGGCACGATCACCCAGTCTACGCAGGATGGCACCGGCCCTGCTGCGAACAACACGACCTTGAATGCAATCTCCGCGCCATGTTCGGTTATTCGAGTGAGGGAGGATTCGTAATGAAACAGATTCAGCGTGTGGCCGACCTCTCTCGCCTCATGTGCATTCTTGGGCTGGCGGCCCTGCCTGCCATTGCCTCGCAAGTCGATACGCTAGTAACGTCGGACGTCGGCGCCGGCTGCACTACCGGGATCCTGCAAGGGACGGTGTCGGCCTCGCTGTCGTTCCATCTTTGTCAGCTCAGCGATTTCGTGATAATCGGAGGGGGCGCTTCGGCTCATGCGGACTACTTGTCTCTCGGCACGTCCGTGACTGGATCTTTGCAGAGCCAACTTCCAGGCGGCGATGTTTCCGACTCCGCGACGGCTCAGTCCGCGGATGTAATCACTGTCGGCGGCGGTAATCCGGGAGACCTGGGTTTCCTGGATTTTCAGTTTGAACTTTCAGGAACCAATACCGCAGTGCTGACCGGCGCAAACGGGCATACCGGAACGAGCGTGGGAGCAAGCTTTACCAATTTGATAGTTTGCGATTTTAATCCGATCCTGCTTCCCATCGGGATTGGATGCCCCGCTCCCGCTGCAGACGCCGTACTCAACTTTGGCGCGGTCAGCTATTCGAATTTTGCAGTGGACGTGGAAGTTCCCATCCAGTTCGACGTTCCCTTGGGCATCTTTTTCGAGCTTTACTCGACGACTGGCGCGATAATCGACCCGAGTTTCGTCGTGAATTTCGACGGCTCGAGCAGCTTCTTAGATACCGCCCAGATCATCTCCGTGTTGGTGCTCGATAGC
>DATJAK010000164.1:0-7427 GCA_035516375.1 Bryobacteraceae bacterium | reverse complement strand
ACGGAAACCGAGCTGGCTCGGATGGCGGATCGGCGGGCCCAATGCGTGGACTCGGTACGAGTTACTTATGAGAGGGCGCGCGGGGATTTGGGATTCAATTCCCCGGCTGCGCCCCAGCCGTCCACAGTGATGGTCACGCGCGTGACGGTGCGTCCGGACATGCTGGAGCAGTTTACGGCCACGGTGAAGAACGAACTGGTTCCGGCGCTGAAGAAGTCCGGACAAGCGAGCCTTCTGGCGCGCCAGGTGGAGTTTGGCGGCACGCGGAATGTGTTCAGCTTTCGTTCGCCGGTCGGGAAATGGGCCGAATTGGATGGAGACAATGCGCTGGTCAAAGGTCTGGGGCGTGAAGCCGCGGTGAAATTGAGCGCAAAGCTCAATTCGATGGCTAACGCAGAGTGGATGATTTACACCTACATGCCTGGAATGAGCTTGCCTCAGCAGCCATAGCGCACGGGGCAGTTTAGCGGGACCTCAACGGCTCCATTCCACTATCGCGAATGGCCTTGGCGGCGGTTTCTGATTTGAGGAACGCGATCAGGCGTTTTGCAGCTTCCGTTTCCTTGCTTCCGGCCACTAGGGCGGTGCTGAAGACGGAGACGTATTGGATCTCGCTTGGGATTGTGCCGACAAAATCGGCGCCGGGCGCGTGGAGGAGCTCGCTCACCGGCTGAATCGCGATTGCTGCGTCGCCCTTGGCTACGGCTGCGACTCCGGTGTTGGTGATCTGGAGATCGCCGGCGATTCCGAGCTGTGGAAACAGCTTCGTCATCATGTAAATGCCGGTGGTGCTGGCGGGGAAGGTGATGGACTTGGCGCGAAGCAGAGCCTGTTTGAAGGCTTCCACCGTGCTGATGTCGGGCTTCGGGGCTCCCGCGCGCACCGAGAGGCCGAGCGGAGTTTGGGCCAAGTCGACCTCCGTGCCGGAGACGATTTTGCCTTCGCCGATTAGATCGTCGAGTCCTTCCTTCGACATGATCACGACGTCGGCTGGAGCGCCGCGGCGAAGCTGGGCGCCGATGGTATTCGGTCCGGTGCCTTGTGATGCTCCCCGCGCGGTGGTGACTGCGACGCCGGTGCTCTTCTCGAACTCGGGCAGCATCTGCTGATAAGCGGCTGAAAATCCACCCGAGATGATGACATGGAGCTGGGCAAAAGCGCCGGATGGCGCCGCGAGCGCGGCGGTAATGGCAAGAACAAGTCTGAACCGCACGGTGGTTGGGCTCGAGCCACAGACTCGAGCCCCTTCCGGAGATTTATTTAACGGTGATTTTCTCCACGGTCCAAGTGGAGCAGTCACCTTTGTAGATGACGTGCGCCGATTCGCAATGGATTTCGTGGATCAAGCAGGTATTCTGGCCATGCCCGAGGCTGGTCTGTGCCCAGCCCAGCAGTTTGCCGTCCAGGTCGAACTTATAGAGTTTGCCGCTGAAGCCATCGCCGCTGTACATATATTGAGGCGAACCGGGCGTGATGCAGACGCTCCAGGGTGCCCCCATGCCGGTGATGGTTTTCTCCAACTTCAATTCGGTGTTATAGACCTGGACGCGGTTGTTGCCGCGGTCGGCCATGTAGATGTTGTCGTTGGCATCGGAGGCGATGCCGTGCGGTGTGGAGAACTGGTCGGGGCCGGAACCGTGCGTGCCCACCGCGCCCACCCACATGCCGTCTTTCGACATCTTGGCAAGGCGCGAGTTGCCGTAGCCGTCGCTGACGTAGATATTGTCGTGCGAATCCCAGGTTACGTCGGTTTCACGGTTGAATGAACCGGGGTTTCCGACCGGATAGCGATTCTCGTTCTTCTCGCCGCGCTCCAGGAACTCCTCCAAGTAGTCGATCGCTTCGGGCTTTCTTCCGAGCACCATCTTCACCATGCCGTTGGGGTCGAACTTGACGATCATGCCGGAACCTTCGTCGACCATCCATACGTTGTCGTACTTGTCGACGCGGACGGAGTGCGCGAAGGACGCGGCATAATTATCCTGGCCCCACTCCTTGACGAATTTGAGATTCTGGTCGAACTCGAACAGCTCGGCAGCCGTTCCGCCACGCGCGCTCCCGCCCTTGCCGGTACGCGAGTAGACGAACAAATGGCCTTTCGAATTTTTGGAGACGCCTTCCGTTTCACCGATAGTGTGGCCGGGGACGACCAGCGGCAGCACTTCCTCGGTGATCTGCAATTGCGGCGTGCTGCGCTCGAGTGCGGCCTGCTTTTCCCGGGCCGCTATTGCCTCGGGGCTGGCGCCGCGGCCGCCGCGGCCCTGGGCCTGGGCACGCCGCAGCGAAAAGGTGCTCAAGCCGATTACGAACGCCAGCACGAAAAACGCAACCATCACGATAGAACGCTTCATCGGATTTGACCTCCTGTGGTCATGGATGTCGAACTTGGAACATGCCCAGACATTGTCGGCTTTCCATTATCGGGCTATTGTACACCCAAGCGCGCCCGTTGTGGCCAGATCCCTTGCGATGCATTCTTAACGAGCCGGCCCGGGCCGCGCCGTTGCTGGCACCCGCTTTTTTGTGTTAGTCTCGTCCCGGTTAGCTGGAGGAAATGCGTTATGCAAAATCATCGCCGCAGCCGTAGAGAATTCATGGGACTCACTGGAGCCGGTATCGCCGCCGCTTTTGGCGGGCCGTGGGCCGGCATTCTAGCGGCGGCCGAAGGGCAGGATGCGGATCTGGTGGTCCTGAATGCCAAGGTCTACACCGTGGATTCGAGCGCCCCGCGGGCTGAAGCCTTCGCGATCAGAGCCGGACGATTCGCCGCTGTGGGAAGCAGCGCGGATATGCGGGCCTTTATCGGCAAACAGACTCAGACCTTCGACGCCAAGCAGATGACCATCGTGCCAGGGTTCATCGACACCCACAATCACGCGCCCGGCAATGTGCTGCTTTACGAAGTGCTGGTGGGCAATCCCTACGTGGTGGAGTTTGTGACCATCGACAGCATCGTCGAGAAACTTCGGGCCAGAGCAGCGCAGACGCCGCCGGGCACCTGGGTGGAGGGATTCTTCTTCGACGACACCAAGGTGAAGGACAACCGCCTAATCAACGTTCACGACCTGGATCGGGTGTCGAAAGATCATCCGGTGGCGGTGCATCATCGGGGCGGGCACACCTCGTTTTACAACAGCAAAGCGCTGGAGATGGCGGACATCAACAAGAACACGCCTAACCCGCCGGGAGGAACGTTCGATCGCGACGCCAACGGTGAGTTGAACGGCCGGGTGACGGACCGGGCGACGGCGGTCGTGAATCGCGTAGGCAAGCGGCGGACGTTTAGCCCAGCCGAGACCGAGCAGCGCAATCGCGACGGGTTGGCGTACATCTCCAAGCAGTTCGTCCGTTATGGTGTGACCAGCGTACATCATGAGGGGGGCGACTTGTTCGCCCTGCAGCAAGTTCGGGCACGCGGGGACCTGCTGCACCGGGTGAGCTACGAGGCCAACGGCAAAGTGTTGGATGCCATGATCGCCGGCGGCATCGAGACCGGGTTCGGCGACGAATGGATCCGGTTTGGAGCCACCTCCGAGCACACCGTGGACGGCTCGTTTTCCGAACGCACCATGGCAATGAGCGTGCCATATCAGGACATTACGCCGCCATACAAAGGCAACATCACGGAGACGCAAGACGTCCTGAACGCCTGGATCGAGCGGGTGCATCGCGCGGGCATCCAGCCCAACTGCCATGCCAACGGGGATGTCGCCATCGATATGACGCTGACCGCGTTCGAGCGGGCGCAGAAGCTGGCTCCGCGGACGGACGTGCGGCCCAAGATCACGCATTGCACGTTAATCAACGACGATTTGATCCGGCGCATGAAGGCGCTGAATGTCGTGCCGGCGGCGTTCACGTCTTACGCGTATTACAACTCCGACAAGTTTCATTTTTATGGCCAGGAGCTGATGAAGCGCTGCATGGCTTATCGAACTTTCCTGGATGCCGGGATTGTGGCGGCGGCGGGGTCGGATTTCAGCCCGGGGCCCTTCGATCCGCGCATGGCCATTCAAGGCATGGTTACGCGCACCGGTTGGAACGGCGAGACCTGGGGAGCCAACCAGCGGGTGAGCGTGGATGAGGCGCTGCGGATTAACACCCTCAACGGCGCCTACAATTCGCATGAAGAAGCGCTCAAGGGATCCATCACGCCCGGCAAGCTGGCGGACTTCGTGGTCCTGTCAGACGATCTTCACACCGTGAGCCAGGACAAGATCAAGGACCTTGAGATTGTCCGCACGGTGGTGGGTGGGAAGACGGTCTATCAGGCGTAACTCGCGCGCGCTTACCGGTTACAGCTGCTACTGCAAGGCTACGCTTCCGTTCGCTTGAACCTGGAACACGCCGGGAAGCGACTGCGTGCCTTCCATTTGCACCGACTGCAAGGCATTCGGGTTGAGCCGCAATGCCTGCAAGATAGTGGGAGCCACCTGCATTGTTTCGACAGGCGTGGTTATGGTGGTTGGCGTGAATCCCGGATACGACAGCAACAGCATGACGTTGGTGTCATCATGCGCGAAACCACCATGCTCGGCTAGCTTCTTGCTGCTGCCGGAATAAGTGACACCGATATTCGGCGTAACGATGATGTCCGGCGTGCGCGGATCACCCTTGGGGGGCAGACCGGGCGCGTTGAAAAGCTGTGTCATCCCGGGTCCCCAGAAAATCTGGCCAATGCCCGCGATATTCGAGGAAGCGGGCGACTGCGACTGGAGCATCGCCACGGCGGCGGCTGTGGTGCATTTGCTGTTCAACCAGATTTGGGACACGTCGTCTTCGGTGGGACCGATCCCGGTGGGGTTAGACGGTGATTCGGAGAGCGGCAGGCAGCCGTCGCCGTCCAGAATGGTAGCCGGCGATGTCGTTATCGGCCCGGCTGTCGTTATGCCCGTGTAGCGGCTGGAATCTACCGGACTCTGGCCGTGTTTCGCGGTAATGACGATCAGCGTGGACTCGTAAGCGCCGGTCCTATTCAGCGCCGCAACCATTTTACCGATCGCGGCGTCCACGAACTGGATTTCTTTCAGCAACGACGGCGAAGGAGTGCCTTGTGCGTCGAGATAACCACCGGTCAGGCCGAGCTGTTTCTCGATCAGCTTCTCGCCTACGCTGACCGCCTGGAAATTCATCCCGAAGAGCGTTGGCACCGGGGCCGGGGCCGAGCCGTTATGGGTCCTGCCGTTGATCTGGTTCAGGATCGCGTTAACCTTCAGCGAGTCGTAGCATTGAATATTCTCAAAGCTGTCGGTCCACGCATTCGACGATGCCACCGCGGTTTGATCGGGCAGCGGATTGCAAAAAGCTACGTTGGGCAGGCCGACCGGAATCGAATTGATTTCCGGCGCGTAGTAGTCATTCACGTTGCTGCCGTCGCCTGGACCGGCAACCGATGAGTACGAGGGATGCTTATCGGCCCAGGCTGTGTATCCGCCCGCGCCATGCACTACGCCAAAAATCGTATTGGTCCGCACAAAGTTCCAGGGATAAACCGGCGCGCAACCGTGACTTGGATCACGGGGGAGCTTGGAGGGATCGATCGAGCTGATCCCGCCATCTCCACTGGAGGCGCCCCCGTTCAGTTTGGTTTGGTCAAGATCGATTCCTTCGTCGAACTCCGTGGTCGTGCCGGTGAAAACGTTTGGTACACAGGAGCCACCCGCTACGCCATTTCCGGTTGTAGTCACAGGCGGAGCGAGCGACCGGTCATAAGCCACGTCGTAAAATGCTCCCACGCTGCGCGGTGACCCGCCGCTCACCAGGGCCATTAATCCAGGGAATGAATCGGACGGCCTGGAAGTGGAAGCGTAAAGATAGTTAACAGCGGTGGTTTGGAGTAGGGCGAGGTTAGGGCAATATGGCGCGCCTCCATTGGTTCCGCTAATTCCGTTTGCGCAATTGATGAAGTCCAGCGCGTGCATTCCGTCAATACTGAGCAGCAACACATGGCTGATGGTCTGGTTGTAACCCTGGCCAGTTAGAACTTGCGTGAGCGATGTACCGAGCATCAACGCGGCCACCAACGAACATAGCTTCAGCTTCTTCTTCATTCTTCTCTTCCCCTTTTCAAACGATTGAACGCCTCGGCCCCAGGTCAGGTTAGGCCTATAGTCGACGAGTATGCCTGCGTTTGGTTAACCGGACTTGACACGAAGATAAATTGTGGATGAATAACTGAAGCAGCGATGGCAGAGCGGATGCCAAGCCGCGATCGGCCACTGACGCCCCTATACTCAGAATGTGTCCGCTCGTGTCCTCCGCGTGTCCAAGCCTTATCTGTGGCTGTTCGCCGGGCTGACCGTCGTTTATCATTCCAATCTGCGCCCGATTCCGTCGGGCGATTCGCTTTGTACTTCGCTGCTGCCGCTGTCGATCTTGCTGGATCATTCGGTGCTGCTCGATCGCTTCGGTCCCTGGCTGTTTTCGCATGTGCCTTATACGCGCGAGGTGATCCGTTTCAAGGCCGGCCATTACTACAGCGGGTATCCGATCGCGGGTGGCGTGCTGGTAACGCCTCTGTACCTGCCGCTGCTCGCGGTTCCGGGATTGCGCGACTGGGACCCCGGCTCGCTGGTAGTGCTGGCGCGAATCCTGGAGAAATTCGCAGCCGCCGCGATCGCGGCGTTTTCCGCGGTGGTGATGCTGGCGCTGCTTTCACGCCTGACCAGCCGCTATTGGGCCTGGCGGCTGACTTTGATTTATGGACTGGCGACCGCGACGTGGTCCATCGCGAGCCAGGCGTTGTGGCAGCACACCAGCGTGGAACTGGCGGTGGTTGGGGCGATGTATTTTCTGGAGGCCTGGTGGCGGAATCGCGAATCAGCGGGGGCGCTGTGGTTTTGCGGAGCTTGCGCGGCGTGCGCTCTGGCGATTCGTCCCGGCGAAGTAGTCGCGCTGTTCGCGCTTGCGGCTGGGCTTCTGGCCGCGCGGGCCCGGCTGCTCGATTACTTACGCTTCCTGGCGCTGCCCGCATTGGGCGGACTGCTTGCGCTGGCCTATAATCTCTACTTCTTCCGCAATCCCACGGGAACCTACACGTTCGGGATGTGGGCCGGATCCGCGCTGAAGGGGGTGGTTGGCCTGTTAGTGAGCCCGGGGCGCGGCTTACTGATCTTTATGCCGATCGCCGTGTTTGCGCTGTGCGCCTTCTTGCCGGCCGCCGCGGATGCGCGCCGCAAGCATGCTCCCCTGCTGCTCGCCAGCACTACGCTGGTGGTTCTCCACTTCCTGGTGGTCTCGCGCGTGAACCTGTGGTGGGGCGGATATTGCTGGGGGCCGCGCTACCTTACCGAAATCATGCCGTTGTTGGTGATCTTGATGGCCCTCGGTTCGGCGGGGCTGGAGCGGCCGTGGGTGAAGCGTTCGCTGGCGGTGATCGCAGTCTATTGTGTCTCGATCCAGGCGCTGGGAGTCTATTTTTATCCCAA
>DATJAK010000163.1:0-25421 GCA_035516375.1 Bryobacteraceae bacterium | reverse complement strand
CTATGCCTGGCACTATCAAGCCACGCCCGGAGAAGAATGGGACTTCGATGCCGTTCAGCAGTTGATCCTGGCTGACCTCACCATCGCCGGGGCGCCGCGGCAAGTCATCATGCAGGCCAACAAGAACGGGTTCTTCTATGTGCTCGACCGCGTCACCGGCGAGTTTCTTTCCGCGCAGCCGTTCTCGCGGGTCACCTGGGCCAAGGGCATCGACCAGAAGACGGGACGGCCCATCATCAACACCGAAGTGAAGTACGGCAAGAACCCGGTGCCGGTCTCGCCCGGAGGCGGCGGCGCGCACAACTGGTCGCCGATGTCTTTCAATCCGCAGACCGGATTGGTGTACGTGCCGACGCGCGGCTTCTTTGCCGCCTACGACGCCGATACCGGCCGCGAAGCCTGGCGTTTCTACACCGTTCCGGGCGATCCCGCGAAGGGCTTCGAAAACTCGGCCATGCGCAAGGCTGCTGCCACTTGGGACGGCGAGTGGTGGAAGCTTGGCGGCGGCGGCTCGGTGTGGGATGGAATATCGTATGACCCCGATAGCGACCTGCTGTATGTCGGCACTGGCAATGCTGAGCCGTGGCCGCAAGCGTTGCGCACCAAGGACGTAAGCACGGGCCACGACAACTTATATGTAGCTTCCATTGTCGCCGTGCAGGTAGACACGGGTGAGCTGAGGTGGCACTACCAGATGGTCCCCGGTGACGAGTGGGACTACGACAGCGTGCAGCAGATGATCCTGGCGGATCTGAACATCAATGGCAGGCAGCGGAAAGTGATCATGCAGGCCAACAAGAACGGGTTCTTCTATGTGCTCGACCGCGTCACGGGCGAATTCATCTCGGCGCAGCCTTTTTCCCGAGTCACCTGGGCCAAGGGGATCGATCAGAAAACGGGACGGCCCATCATCAACACGGAAGTGAAGTACGGAAAGAACCCGGTTCCGGTTTCGCCCGGCGGCGGAGGCGCGCACAGCTGGTCGCCGATGTCCTTCAATCCGCAGACCGGATTGGTATACATACCAACGCGCGGTTGGGACACATTCACCTATGCCACCGACTTCGACTTTAAACCGGACCCCTCGCGAGCAGGCGGCGCAGGACAGACGGGCCTAAAACTGAACACGCGGGGACTGCCAACACAGCCGGCAGGACCGGCCACGGGCCCGGAGCCCCTCGAAGGCGGCAACCTCGGCACACTGGTGGCTTACGACCCGGTGAAGCAGGAGATCCGCTGGCGTGTACCGGTCGGAAACAGCCGGTACGGGGGCACGTTAAGCACGGCGAGCAATCTGGTATTCCAAGTGGCTCCCAATGGACACTTGATCGCCTACTCGGCCGAGAAGGGTGAAACGCTTTTGGATTTGTCTACGGGGATGCGCAATGGCATGGGCCCACCGATCACATTCGCGTTGGACGGCAAGCAGTACATCGCGCTGATGGGCGGCTCGGGGGGGACGGCGAGCCCGGGCCTGAGCGCCGAAGTGACCACGAAGATGAAGCCGCGGTTGCTGGTGTTTGGTCTGGACGGCAAGGCCGAACTGCCCCAAGCCGAGACGGCGCCCCCGCCTAGTTCGCCCGACACACCACACCAGCAGTAGGGCGCTTGCCCGGCCATCTGAGAGCAACGGACCGGATGGCAACACGGCGTCTCAGGTAACCTCGTTTAACAGGCTGCTGAAAGAGCCCGCCAACCCCCCGCTCCCTTACGGTCTCGGAAATGCGGCATCGAGTTCACAGGCAGTTATGCCCGGCCGATCACATCGTTACCGAGCCGCGACCGTAAGGGAGCGGTTCTTGGGCTCTTTCAGCAGCCTGCTACTGATTCTTGGTTTGCGACGCGAGCGGCTTTCGAATGGCTTCGTCAAGCAGGGACCGGTCGATCAACGGGGCCAGTTGCGACCGAGTGCGGGGTGTCCGATTTCGTTCTTTGGCCACCCACACTTCTTCTTCCATCATCACATCCAGAAGATCGGGCGCCAAGCCGCCCGCAAAGCGCAAGTTGGGCCAACTCCGTGAGACCGTTTCCGGAGTGTAATTCAGCTTGCTGGCGATTAAGGGCCAATGTTGCTGCGGCTGCTGCCGAATCTTTTCCGAAGATGCAATGAGCGACCGCAGCAGTTCCACGATGGCACGTCTCTTGGCCGGCTCGGCCAGCACCTTGAGCGACGTGTTGAGGTTGAAGAGCTCGCGATAGACGCGAGGGTCCTGAAATACGATCGCATCCGAGCCAACGGAGGCAATGGCTCGTTCCGCTTCCGGCTCCCACATCGAGACGGCGTCAACACGCCCATCTTTCAGTGCAGTCGACATGTCCGTGACGGGATTGATGGCTACCAGGGTGACATCCGTTTCGGAGAGTTGCGCTGTGGCCAGCATCTTCACAAGGAAGTAATGGGCGGAGGTGTTCGGCGTCGTCGTGATTCGCTTTCCTTTTAAGTCGGCGATCCGGCGGATTCCGGCGGATCTCCTCGCGACCAGACGGTAGAAGCTCTCGGCAACAGTGAAGATCACACGTAAGTCGGAGTCATTGACGGATTGCCGCAAAAGCTGAGTCTCTGCATTGGTCGCGACATCGACCATTCCGCTCATGATGGCCGGAATTCCACCATTGATCACGATGACTTGACCCGGGTAGACTGCGTCAGCAGCTACCAGCAACGGGGATAACTCGATGGTCGACATGTTGCCGGCAGCGCGTAGCGGAACCAGCGCCTGGGCATGTGATTCGAAATTCCAACACGCGGCGCATACCAGGCCGGTGGCAACAACAGTTCGAAGCATCACTCCACTTTAATGTACAGACCACTCCACACGGACCGCGAGGCGCCGCATTCGCCAACGGATTTCACTATTGCTCAGCATAAATTGGACTCAAGAAGCGGGCTGCCTCAGCCGGTGAAAGTTGGTGGGACCATGCGACGCGGCTATGCGGGCTGGCGCCTGGACCTTCGGATTCGAACTCAGCGTAGAACGCGGTTTCATGATTGCGGTTCTCGTTCCATACGCTCCAGCCTTCGGGCCGAATGTGGGGGCCTAGCCAGCACTTGAGAAACACCACCTGCGCGTAAGCGCGCCAAGGGCGGCCCAGGTACACGCCTGGACCCGTGTTTTCGCCGGTCAGCCGGCAGGCATCGAAAACGAATCCGCTGGTCTGGCCGGCGTAGGTCTTTGATTGCGCGGTCACGTATCCGGGGCCTTTGCTGTGGATGTGGCAGCGGCGGAAGCGGGCGGCGGCGTTGCCGAAAATGAAATCGACATGGCCTTCGATGTAGCAGTCATCGAAAGTGTGGCGGCCCGCGGGACAATCGGCAGCATCCACGGTCGCGAGCGGCTGCGGCACGAAGTGGCAGCCCGGCCCGTTGACATACAGTGTGTCTTGCCAGCCGAGGAACCGGCAGGCGCGGAAACGAGCGCGGTCGGCGCCCACAAAAAGAGCCACAGCCTGCGATCCCGTGCCGTACGAGTTCTCGAAGGTGATGCCCTCGGCTTGGAAGTCATCGGCGAAGACGTAGCCGCTGGCGGAGTAGCGCGTCTCGGCCGTAGTCGCTGTGCTCAGATTGTAAGTCAGCGTCGTGCGGTTGGCATCTTCTCCGATCAGCCGGATAAACGGCTTGTCGCGCGGCACGGTCCAGCGCTCCAGATAAGTGCCGGGCCGGATCACGATGGTGTACGGAGTAACGTTACCGCGCGGCACGGCGTCGATGGCTTCCTGCACCGTGCGAAACGGTCCGCCTTTCTTCGAAACCACCAGTTGCTTGGGCGCCGACCCGGCAACGGCTGATGCCAGGAGACCGCCGATGATGGCGCGGCGGGAAACTGGGGCACGCGCCGGCATCACGCGCCCAGGAACAACGGGCGAATGTGCCGTTCGAAGAGGTTGTACGTCACGTTGCGGGAGATCGAATCACGGCACGCCACCAGCATGTTCACATACCGATCGCCCAGGTGAGCGGCGATCTTGAAGCCAACATGCAGAAGCTGGCGGAAATCCGGATTGAAGGCCGGGTTCGATTGGTCGTGCCGCAGGGCGGAGGTGTACTGCTCTGCCGTCCACTGACAGACTTCGTGCGGTAAAGGCAGCCGGTCTTCACGGATATCGATCACCGCGGCGTAGGGCTCGCACAGCGCCGCGCGGCACGCATAGGCTTTGCCGTAGATCTCTTGCGCCAGCCGCAGGCCGTGGCCGCCTGCTTCGGCGAGCCCGATGAGTTCTTCGAGCCACGTGGTTCCAGCCGTCTTGAGATGGACGCCGGCGCCAAACTGTTGGAGCGCCCGCCGCATCGCGCCATAGATCGAGAACTTATCGCTGCCGGAGTGCACACTCAGCTTGAGGTTCGCGGGCAGATTGTAGTGTTGAATGGCACAGGCGATGACCGCCAGGTCGTCTGCAAACTCTTTTTCGAAGAATTCGACATCGCCCACATAGTCCACGCCCTTGTTGAAGCGGCCGGTAAACTTGGGCGCGATCGTCTGGATAGGAATGCCGTGGTCGCCGATGGCGGCAAGAACCACCAGTAGCTCGACCGGAGTCTGCGGCGCGTCGGTCTCATCCATCGAAATCTCGGTGATGAAGGGACGCCCGTTACGGCGCTGGCAAATGTGCCGGAAGATGCGGCTGGCCTCCTCCACGGCGAAGAGGTACTTGGCCGTGGTGCGCTCCACGGATTCCACCGTAGTTGTCAGAGGGTCTGGTACTCCGGGAACCGAGAGGGTGCCCACCAATTCCGGATGACGTTTGACGAAAGCCGCCGCCCGCTCGCTGCGCTGTCCGATGGCGGAGGCGACGTCGATGGTGAAGAAGTCGCTGGAGTCGAGGAACCGATCCACGGTATCGAGGTTGATGTGGTCGGCGTCTACGTGATACGGAAACTGCCAGCCCAGTTGGCGGACGGCTTCATCCGCGGCCTCCCGGACGCTGGCAGGTTCCGATCCAACGATGTTGTGTTCGCGGTTGGATTTATTCCAGACCGGAACCACGGTCACGCCGAGGGAGGCGGCCTTCGAGCAGGCTTCCAACTGCGCTCTGGCCTGGTGGGCGAAACGGTCGCCTACCCCCAGCGAGAACTTCTCCAGTAGAAGTTCCATAGATCAAAAGACGAGCCGGGCCCCTAACTGGATGCTGCGCGGCCGGTTCGCCTGCGCGCCACTGATGGTACCGAACAGCGAGTTGCTTGCGGTGGTATTCGGGGCAGGGAAAACCGGATGATTGAGCACATTGAAGAGCTCAAAACGAAGCTGCAGGTATGCCTTCTCGGTGAACTCGAAACGTTTCAACAAGGAAGGATCCCATTGGTTGATGCCGTCCTGGCGCAAGGCGGCAATCATGGTCGGGAAGGTCCGCAGGTGATAGTTGAACGCGTCGGCGGTCTTGACGTCGAACGCTGAGGTGTTGAATGCCGGCACGCCAGGATTGGCCATGCGGTTGTTCAAGGTGATTGGGGTTCCGAGGTATACGTAGTCGCCCGGGCTGGTGGTGCTGCCGTTGTTCCAGTTGATCGGGGCGCCGGTCTGGTACGTGTAGACGCTGTTGATTACCCATCCCCCTACGAGCGAGTTCGCCAGCCGGGAGTGGAGCGCCAGAGCTTTGCCTGCTCCAATCGGCAATTCGTAGCTGATGGCGGTGACAAAGCGGTTTGGGTGGTCAATCGCGGAAATCCGCTTTTCGGGTGCGGGGTCGGACGCGTTCAACCAGGTGACCCGTTCCATCAATTTCGAGAAGCTGTAGTTGAAGGTGAACGAGAGGCCTGTGGAAAGCCGCTTTTGCACGCGCACGTTGAGGCTGTCGAAGTAGGAGCTCCCGAGGCTCAGGTTCTGCTCGATGATGCCGCCATTCCCATTCCATCCGGTGCTGTTGTCGCCCACTAGGAATTGCGGATAGAGGGCCAGGATCTGCGCCGGTGTGGTGTTGGCGTTGGCGCCGACGCTGGTAGCCAGGCCGAAGAACGGGTTTGCTACCGTGCTGGTCAAATACGCCTGCTTGGCATCGCGCACGGGAAGCGTGCTGAGGAACTGGCGCGGCAGCCCATTGAGCTGCGTGTAGTTGATGGGCAGGTGCACGGAGTGGTTGCCAATGTAAACGACTTCCACCATCATGTTCGAACCGATGCTCTGCTGCACGCCGAAGTTCCAGCGCAGCGAGTACGGGCTCTTCATGTCCGGATTCAGGAAGAAGATGCTCTGCCCGGCGAAGGTGGCCAGGCCCAGTGAGGAACCGCTGGGTTGCAGGAATCCCGCGGGGAAAGGATTGTTCAGCGTCATGGCCGGAGTGAGGTAGTTGTCGTTACTGGCGTTCAAGGCCGTCGATTGGCTGAATCCTTCCTGGTTCGTGTTCGGCGTGGTGGAGAATTTGCCGTTGATGTCCATCTGCGAGATGGTCACCGGAGCGACGAACATGCCGAATCCGCCGCGGAAGACGGTATTGCCGTGGAACTGGTCGGGCGTCCAGGCGAAGCCCACGCGTGGGCTCACCAGGTGGGACGTGTTGTTGTAGACAGCCGTATCGCCGCTTCCGGGGAACGTCAACCCTCCTAGCACGTGGAAGTCAGCCGGATTGAGCTGCGCAATCGGGGATTTGGCATATGCCGCCACCGCAGCCGCGCTCAGGGGATTCGGCGTGGTGGTGTCGAACCCGTCAACGGTGCGGCCGTAGGTCTCATTGTAGGGGCCATCGTGATCGAAGCGCACGCCCAGGTTAATGGTGAGGTTGCGGCGCACTCGCCAGTCGTCTTGCACGAACACGGCGCCGTAGTACGAATACCAGGAGGCGAAGGTGTTGATGTCGTATGTGGAAGACCTACCGGTATACGGGAGGCCCATGAGGAACGAGGCCATATCCTGGCCGAACGCCACGGTGGACGAGGCGCTGCTGGACGCCCGCACCCAGTTGTTGCCGCTGAACGAAAATTGGCCGGTGGAATTCTTAGCCGAAAACGTGTTCAAGCGGTATTGGCGGAAATCGCCGCCGAATTTGAGCGTGTGGCTCCCCATCGTTCGGATCAGTGTGGGGAAGACCTGGAACGATTGGGAAGGAAGCCGGTCCGCGCCGGTTCCGGTGAAGCCGATCTGCTGGAAGGAATTGCTGGCGAAAGTGATGATCGGCATTTGCAGATACCGCGACGAGCTGGTCATGTAGGAGGGGAAGCCCAAGGTGGTCGGGTCGAAGCCGGTGCTGGGCACGTCGTGGCCTTCGTTCAGCCGCGTGAAGTTCACGCGCAAATCGAGGATCGTCCGGGGATTGATCGTAAACACTTCGTCGACGCTGGCGCCCCAGTTGGTTCGGAACAGAATGGACCCGGTGGCGATGTTGTCGAAGTAGTTGTTCTTGGACTGCAGATAGTCCGTGTGCCGCACGTCGAAGAACAGGCGGCTGCGATCGCTCATGTTGAAGTCCATGCGGCCCAATTCGTTGCTGAAATTGTCGGGCGTGTTGGGAGCAACCGCGAAATTATTCAACCCATCCGGCTTCTGCGGCGCCACGTTCGGCTCCGGCACATACTTCAGGTAAGCCTGCGCCACGCTGCTCACGTATGGCGCCACCTGTGGAATCTGGTTATTGGTAAGAGCGGTTCGGGTGATGTTGCTGCCGCTCTTCACTGCGGAATAGGGATCGTAGAGGATCGTTCCGTCGGCCTTCAGGATCTGGGAAAAGTCGCCCTTCCGCATGGCGTCCGTCGGTACGGTCGTGATGTAGGGGTTGGGTTGGGCGTCTTTCATTCCCTCGAAGGCGAAGAACCAGAAAACCTTGTTGCGTCCGTTGAATACTTTGGGGACGAGCAGCGGGCCGCCCGCGGTGACCCCGTATTGATTGAGGTGCGTAACCGGACGCGGCTTGCCCGATTGATTGTTGAAGAAGTCGTTGGCGGTGAGGGTGTTCGGCTGGTTGAATTCCCAGGCCGAGCCGTGCAGGCTATTGGTGCCGCTCTTGGTCACCTGGTTCAGCGTGCCGCCGCCGGTATGCCCGAAGGCCGCGTCGGTGTCGGACGCCTTGATTCGCACTTCCTGTACCGCATCTTGCGGCGGGCTGTATGCCAGGCGGCCATCCCAAGTGGCGTTGGGGGAGCCATTCACCAATTGCTCGCTGGTTTGCGTATAGGCGCCGCCCACGCTCCATCCAGCCGCTGTTTGCGCGTCGAAGGGGTGGACCAGACCTGGCTGACCGTAACCAATGACGCCCAGCGCCAGATTAGCCGCCATAATCGGAGTTCTACCGTTGATGGGGAGCTCCGCCACTTCCTTGGAGGTAATGGCCTGCCCGAGCGAGGCGTTTTCGGTGTTGAGCAGCGAGGCATCGGCGGTGACTTCCAAAGTCTGGGCGACGTCGCCCAGATCGAGCCGAGCGTCAATCACCACATGATCGCTCGCGCCTATGTGCACGCCTTTCCGGACGAACTCCCGGAAACCCTGCATTTGAACCGAAATGCTGTAATCGCCCGGCAGGAGGAACGGAGCGATATACTGCCCGGTCGCATCCGAGGTGGTGGGAATCCGGGTGCCGGTATTCGCCTCGGTAATGGTTACGGTGGCGCCCCCGATCATTGCGCCCGTCGGGTCGGTGATCGCGCCGCTAATCGTGCCGCGAAATTCCTGCGAGAACAACGCAAGAGGAATCAACAGAAACGAGCTTACGAGCAAACTAAGTGAAAAGCGTTTCATGGCCTCACCCCTGCAATACAGCACCTGGGCTGTGTTCATTTGGAATATAACTCCTGGCGGTCTGAAATGAACCCCCAAAGATCGAAAGGGATCATTTAATATGGCTAAAAGGTCTGAAGGCGGCGATGGATATCCGGCAACTCGAAATCTTTCTGGCGGTGATGGAGCATTCGAGCGTTACCCGCACGGCGGAGAAGCTCTATTTGTCCCCAGGGGCGGTGAGCCTGCAATTGCATAACCTTGCGGCCGAACTGCGGACCGAGCTCTTCGTCCACCAGGGCCGGCGGATTGTGCCCACCGAACAGGCGTTCCGTTTGGCCGAGCATGCGAAGCACCTGATGCAGAAGGTGCGGGAGATCCAGCTGGATTTTGCAAATGTTGCGGGGGAAGATGTCCGGCCTTTCTACTTCGCGACTGGCGCCACCACTCTGATCCACCGGCTGGGCGGACCGCTCCGGCTGTTGCGCAAGCGGTTTCCAAACGCCGATATTCACGTAACAGTGGCCGCCACCGAAGGCATGGTGGCTGGGCTCCTGGACGGACACTTCGATCTGGCGCTGATTTCGCTGCCGTGGCCCCAGCAGGCGCTCGAGATCATTCCGCTCTTCGAAGAGGAGCTGTTGGTGCTTCGACCCGCGCGCCAGCCGGTCACGACGGCAAATGTGGTCTCGATCCAGCCGGCGGAGCTGGCCGACGCGCCTTTCCTGCTGTACCCCAAGACCAGCAATATGCGGTCCATCATCGATCACTTTTTTACGGAGATCGGCATCACGCCGCGCGTCATCATGGAGGCCGACGATACCGAAGCCATCAAGCGGCTGGTGGAGGCGGGCTTCGGATACTCGATTCTGCCCCAGTTTGCGCTGCGCGGCCGGGGGTTTCGCTTCCAGACGTTACGTGTGGCGGGACACCGCCTGGCGCGTCAGCAAGCGTTGGCGATGCCCAAGACCGAATACCCGCGCGCGCTGACGCTGGCTATTGCCGACTTTCTAAAGACGGTTCTCGCGCGCCAGTAGTGGTTTTTCCGAGTCCGATGAACCGCTCGAAGTTGGTGCGGAAGAGCCGCGCAATATCACGGCGGATGCCGGCACGCGAAACCGGCCGGCCGTCCTCCGCCAGCAGGCGATACGTATTGGCGAGGATCGGCGCTATGGTACGGCGCGTGTTCCGCCACTTGTAGATCACCTGCTCCAGAACGCGCGCATCCGAATGCTGCGGGATAAAGCTCGTTCCCAGCATTTCCAGGCGCTCGCGCGTGATCTCTTCGACGATGGAGGGATTATTCAGGAACCACCAGCAGCCGAATGGCATCAGGTTGCTGAATTTGCGCGCATAGACGCAGAGCTCATGCTGGTTCTCGCGGCTTAGCATGCTAACCAGAAAACGATTGTCCGGATAACTGGAGCACAAGCGTTCGACTGCCGTGAGGTCGGCTTTGCCCGCGCCATCACCCGCCAGTTTCAAGGCCGGGTTCACCTGGTAGCGCACGCCGATCATTAACGAGAGTGGGATGGCAAACTCACGGCACGCCGGTAGGACCGCGTGCTCGAGGAGACGGCCGCGCACGCTGTACTCCGGCCACGCGAATGTATCCGGCAGCGATACCGCCATATACACGGGCTTCATGCGCGTGCACCAATCACCGAGGAACCTTCGGACTTCGCCGGCCGAGCGGGCCGTGGCCTCCCGGTCTACGGCGTAACCTTGCGCTGCCAGAACCTGCCAGTGATCGGCCCACTTGTTCAGAATGCGATCGAGCCGGAGGACGGGGTGGAACTGCCGGTCTGGCTCCGCGCCCGCCTGCCACAGCGGCGCTTCGTCGGGATCGAGCGGGTCATTTGTCATCACCACGGCATCGATTCCCGCCATTTCGAACACGCGGCGGATATGCGCGCGCGGTTCCTGAGATGCGAAGAACGCGCGGGCTTCGCGCAGATCGTCAGCGGCAGTGGGCAGTCCGAATGCGTTTAGTACCGCGACCACCCCGCGAGTGGCTTCCGATACCGGCGCATTCTCCACAAACAACGCACGCCAGATGACGTCGGCCTTTTCCCGCTTGGTGAGCTGCCAGTACCGCTCTGGCGTGATGTCACTCGACCGGAACAGCTCGGCCTCCAAATAATGATACGTAATGAGTTCGTCAATGCCCCAGAGCCCGAGCTTGCCTAGCGACGGCATGAAAAGGTGAGTGTGGACATCCACGAACCGAGTCGAGGCGAACTCCTCGTGGATTACGGCCGGTAGTTGCTCCGTAAGTAATCCTTCGCTGGTGGTCCGTTCTGGAATAGCGGTGGTCATCTCAGTTTCGACGGTAAAGAGCAAGCCCCCGTCCTGTCAAACGAAAATTGCTGAACGATGACTTCAAAAGAAGTGAAGGATCTCAGAGAAGTCAACGCCGTGGCCGTTGAGCGGGACTGAACGCATACTTTAGCGATTCCGATTTGACACCCGCCGAGCATCCTCTTATATTCGGATTGGCCAGTCTTATGTTAAGAAACAGACGTGATTTTCTGAAAACGGCCGCGGGTGCCGCCGTGCTGGCGCGGCCTGTTGGGCTCGCCATTGCCGCGGAGGCGTGGGACCAGGTGCCCGCCATCCTCGCACGGATCCAGCCGCCGCGATTTCCGCAACGCGATTTCGAGATCACCCGCTATGGCGCTACGGGCGACGGCGCAAAGGATTGCACGGATGCCATTGCCCAGGCGATCGCAGCATGCAACCAGGCGGGCGGTGGGCGCGTGGTGGTTCCGGCGGGCGTGTTCATGACCGGCCCGATTCACCTGAAGAGCAACGTCGATCTGCACGTCGCTTCCGGCGCCACGCTCAAGTTCGTCCGGGATACGAGCCGCTACCTGCCCCTGGTGTACACGCGGTGGGAAGGCGTGGAGTGCATGAACTACTCGGCCTTCATTTATTCCTACGGGCAGGACAATATCGCCATCACGGGCGAAGGCACGCTCGACGGCAACTGCGATTGCGAACACTGGTGGCCATGGAAGGGCCGCACCGAATGCGGTTGGAGCAAGGGCCAGCCGTGGCAGGATACAGCGCGAAACGTGCTTTTCGACATGGGCGCGAAAGACGTGCCGGTGGCCGAGCGGAAATTCGGCGAGGGCCACTACCTGAGGCCGCAGTTCATTGAGCCGGTTCGCGGAAAGAATATTCTGATCGAGGGAGTGACCATTACCAACTCCCCAATGTTTGAAGTGCACCCGGTTCTGTCGACGAACGTGACTGTGCGCAACGTGAAGACCATTTCCCACGGCCCGAATAACGACGGCTGCGATCCCGACTCTTGCACCGACGTGTTGATCGAGAACTGCGTGTTCGACACCGGCGACGATTGCATCGCCATTAAAGCAGGGCGCAACCGCGACGGCCGCCGCGTAGCCGTACCCACCGAGAACGTGATCATTCGCAACTGCCGCATGAAAGACGGCCACGGCGGGTTGACCATCGGCAGCGAAATGTCCGGCGGTGTGCGCAACGTGTTCGCCGAGAATTGCCGGCTCGACAGCCCCAATCTCAATCAGGCGCTGCGTTTCAAGACCAACGCCATGCGCGGCGGCACCATCGAGAACGTTTTCTTCCGGAACATCCAGATCGGCGAGATTTCCGATGCCGTTCTGCAGATTGACTTCTTTTATGAGGAAGGGCCCCAGGGGCCCGAGCGGCCAGTGGTGCGCAACATCGACATCCGCAACGTCTCGTGCCGCAAGGCCAACTATGCGCTGAATGTCCGCGGCTTCCCCAACGCCAAGATCCACAACATTCACTTGGAACACTGCGCGTTCGAAAATGTGGCGCACCCCAACATTGTGGAGAACGTGGAAGGCCTGGTGCTGGCCCAGGTCACGATGAATGGAAAGACCGTCAATGTCTAGCTCACTCGATCTTGCGGACCGCGTGGCCGTGGTGATCGGCGGAACCTCCGGGCTGGGCCGGGCGATTGCGCTCGGCCTCGCCCACGCCGGTGCCGACGTGATTCCCACCGGCCGCCGCGAGGCTTTGGCCCGCGAGGCTTCTGAACAGATCGAGAATGCCGGCCGGCACAGTATGTGCGTCACCGTCGACGTACTTCACAGGGATTCGATCGACGAGCTGCGCGACCGCGTACTCGACGAGTTTGGGCGCGTGGACATTCTGGTGAACGCGGCGGGAACGGTGGCGCGCAAGCCGACTTTGCAGGTGAGTGAAGCTGAATGGGAAGCGACCATCGATGTCAACGCCACCGGCGCCCTGCGCGCCTGCCAGTCCTTTTATGAACCCCTGGCCGCTCACGGCCGCGGCCGCGTGATCCACATTGCGTCGCTGAACTCATTTGTGAGTCTGAGAGAGGTGGCGCCGTATGCCGCCGCGAAGTCCGCGCTGTTATCGTTAACTCGCAGCTTGGCCGTGGAGTGGGCGCGGTCCGGAGTCAACGTGAATGCCATTGCCCCGGGCGTTTTTCGCACGGACCTGAACCGCAAGCTGCTGGATGAGACCGAACGCGGGCAGGAGCTGTTGATGCGCATACCGATGAAGCGCTTCGGATGCGCGGAGGAAGTGATCGGTGTGGCCGTGCTGCTGGCATCGGACGCAGCCAGCTACATCACCGGCCAGTGCATCGTGGTGGATGGAGGGTTTTTGGCATCGGGAGTGAACAGTTAGTGAGGGAGTCGGGAACTCCTGCGCATGAGTGTCTATTTAGCCGCCGAGATCGCAGCCGATCAGCTTGAAGTAGGGCTGCTGCGCGCGCTTGATGCGATTGGCCGGCGAAATCGCGTGCTGGTGGTGCCGCCCGATTTCACGCGCTACCACTCGCGCTCGGGTGAGTTGACGCGCTGCGCCTGGGATTATTATGGCGACCGCTTGACTCACATCCTCCCCGCCCTGGGCACACACACGGCCATGACCGACCGCCAGATTGAAATCATGTTCGGCGGCGTTCCGCGCCATCTCTTCCATGCACACAACTGGCGCTCCGATCTTGCAACTTTGGGCGAAGTGCCGGCCAGCGTTATCCGCGAAGAATCCGAGGGTCAATTAGAGTTCTCTCTGCTGGTGCGAGTCAACCGGCTGCTGGTAGAAGGCGGCTTCGACCTGATTCTGTCGATCGGTCAAGTAGTTCCCCACGAAGTAGCCGGCATGGCTGGGCATAGCAAGAATCTGATCATCGGCACGGGCGGCAGCGAGAACATCAACCAGACGCACTACCTCGGCGCAGTCTATGGCATGGAGCGGATCATGGGCCGGGCCGACAACCCGGTTCGCCGCGTTTTGAATTATGCCGCCGATCGATCCCTGCGCCAGCTGCCGATCGTCTATGTACTCACCGTGATTGGCCGCGACGGCCGATGCGGGCTGTTCGTCGGCGATGATCTCGAGTGCTTCGAGCAAGCCGCCCGGTTGAGTCAACGGCTCAACATCAACCTGCTCGATCGCCCGCTCCAGCGCGCCGTAGTCTATCTCGATGCTGCCGAGTACCGCAGCACCTGGCTCGGCAACAAAGCCATCTATCGAACCCGCATGGCGATGGCCGATGGCGGTGAACTGATTGTCCTGGCGCCCGGAGTGAAGCGGTTCGGCGAGGACGCGGGCATCGATGCGCTGATTCGGAAGTACGGCTACTCGGGCACGGCCGCGGTTCGCGATGCCGTGGGCCGAGACCCGTTTTTGGCCGCTAACCTGAGCGCCGCGGCACACCTGATCCACGGATCATCCGAAGGCCGCTTTCACGTCACCTATTGTTGCGAGCATCTCAGCAAGGAAGAGATCGAGGGCGTCGGGCTGCGCTATCGGCCGCTCGCACCCATGATGAAGCAGTACGATCCGGCCAAACTTACGCCGGGCTTCCACGCCGCCGGGGGCGACGAGTTCTACTTTGTGCCCAATCCAGCCGAGGGCTTGTGGGCGCATCGCGATCGATTTTCGGCAATCCAGGAGGAGACAGACACATGGCAACTGACACACAAGCACTGACCGACCTGATGGTCTTTCGCAAAACCAATGCGCACGTTGGCAGGCAAATTTCGATTACACCGGCCAACAGCACCAACCGGCACCTCTCGTATGGCCGGATCATTCTGAACGATGCGGTGAAATCCGTTGCTTTTCAAACCGCCAACCGCGAGACCGGTCTGATCGTTCTCTCCGGGTCCGCGACAGTCAAAGTGGAAGGCCAAGACATCGAGCTCACGCGATACGACAGCATCTATATTCCGCGCGACTGTGCCGTGCATCTCAGTTCGAACGGCGGTGTCGATATCGCAGAGTTCTCGTCGGACGTGACGGGGCGATACCCGCTTCAGGTCGTCCGCTACGCGGCGGTGGCGAAGGATCCTACTCTGAAGTTCACCGCGGGCACGCCCAGCCAGCAGCGATGTGTCAACATTCTGCTAGGCAAGAATGTGGAAGCAGGCCGGCTCGTAGCCGGATTCACCGTTTCCGAGCCCGGCAATTGGACCAGTTGGCCGCCGCACGAACACGCCGAGATGCTCGAAGAGATGTACGTCTATTTCGACATGCCGGCGCCGAACTTCGGAATTCAGTTTGTCTACCAGAATACCGACTATCCCGAGCTGATCACCGCCGTTCGCGATGGGGATGCCGTCCTCATGCCGGCCGGCTATCATCCGAATGTCTCGGTGCCGGGGCACCGGATTACATTCCTTTGGGCGATGGCTGCGCACCGCGAGAAGGACGATCGCCAGTTTGGAGTGGTCAATGTGCAGCCGGGCTTCGGCGCGCAGGGCTCGGGGTTGGAGGCCAGCCGCAAGTAACAGACGGAAGGAGGCGCCATGCCGGTCATTCACCAGCCCAACATCGACGCGCCAGCCTCGCCGCTGGGCAAGTTCGCTGGTGGTATCGGCCGCTATCGCTGGCGTATCTGCGCGCTCCTGTTCTTCGTCACCACGCTGAACTACGTCGATCGCCAGGTGCTCGGTGTCCTGGCGCCGGAACTGCAGCGAGTCATCGGCTGGAATGAAATTCAGTACGGCAACATCGTCACGGCCTTCCAAGCCGCCTATGCTATCGGCCTGTTGGTCGCGGGCGGTTTCATCGACCGGGTGGGCACGCGCATCGGCTATGCGGTCGCAATCGGCATCTGGAGCCTGGCGACGGTTGGCCACTCGCTGGTGCAAACGGTTCTGGGTTTCGGGGTGGCGCGGTTCGCGCTGGGGTTGAGCGAAGCAGCCAACTTCCCCGCCGCCATCAAAACCGTCGCCGAATGGTTCCCGCGCAAGGAGCGCGCGCTGGCCACCGGCATCTTCAACTCGGGCGCGAACGTCGGCGCCATCGTCGCGCCACTTGTGGTTCCCTGGATTACGTTGAGGTACGGCTGGCAGGCAGCGTTTCTATCGATGGGCGCGCTGAGTGCCTTGTGGGTTGTGCCGTGGATCATGCTGTATCGGCGCCCGGAAGAGCATCCGCGCCTCTCTCCTTCCGAACTGGCCCACATCCAAAGCGACCCGGTCGAACCGACGGTGAAGATTCCGTGGTCGAGGCTCATCCCCCATCGCCAGACATGGGCCTTTCTCATCGCCAAGTTCCTGACTGACCCAATCTGGTGGTTCTTTCTGTTCTGGCTGCCCAAGTTCCTCTATGCCCGCCACGGCTTGACGCTGACCAACCTGGGGTGGCCGCTGGTGATCGTCTATAACCTGTCGATGATCGGCAGCGTGGCCGGCGGATGGCTTCCTGCGAAGTTTCTCGAAATGGGCTGGTCCCTGAACCGCGCGCGCAAAACCGCCATGCTCATTTGCGCCCTGACCGTCGTGCCCATCATGTTCGGTGCTAGCGTCTCAAATCTCTGGGTGGCAGTGGCATTGGTCGGACTGGCTACGGCGTCTCATCAGGGCTGGTCCGCGAACCTGTTCACGTTGGTGTCAGACACGTTTCCGCGCCGCGCCGTGGCTTCGGTGGTGGGCATTGGCGGTTTCGGCGGAGCGGTGGGCGGCATGATGATCGCGACATTCGCCGGTTTCGTGTTGCAATTCACGGGAAGCTACGTTCCCATGTTCATCATCGCCGCGTCGGCCTACCTGCTCGCGCTGCTGATCATTCACCTTCTGATACCCGGGTTGGAGCCGGCCAAACTGGGGGATGAAGCATGATCCTCGACCTGTTTAACCTTAAGGGCAAGAACGCGCTGGTGACTGGGTCACGCACCGGTTTGGGTGCAGGAATGGCGATCGGCCTGGCGGAGGCCGGTGCTAAGGTGATGGTTCAGGACCGTCGAGCCGAGGGCCTCGACGAAGTTTGCGCGGCCATCTGCCGCGCTGGCAGCAAGGCGGTGCGCTCTCAAGGCGACGTATCCGACCCGCAGGTTTGCGAAGAGCTCGTGGAGCGCACGGTGCAGGAACTCGGCTCCATCGACATCCTGATTAATAACGCCGGCATCATTCGCCGTACGCCCGCCGCCGATTATTCCGAGCAGGATTGGAGCGACGTAATCGAGACCAACCTGCACTCGGTCTTTCGGCTTTCGCAGCTGGCGGGCCGGCGCATGCTCGCGCAGGGCCGCGGAAAGATCATCAACATCGCGTCGCTGCTGGCCTTTCAAGGCGGCATCCTGGTGCCGGCGTATGCCGCCGCCAAGGGCGCTGTGGCGCAGTTGACCAAGGCATTGGCTAACGAGTGGGCGTCGAAGGGCGTGAATGTGAACGCCATCGCGCCCGGCTACATGGCGACTAACAACACCGCGGCGCTGCGTGCCGACGAAGCTCGCAGCCGGCAGATTCTCGAACGCATCCCGGCCGCCCGGTGGGGAACGCCGCAAGATGTCGCCGGAGCCGCGGTCTTTCTGGCCTCAGCCGCCAGCGACTATTTGCACGGACATATTTTAGTGGTAGACGGAGGATGGTTGGCGCGATGAAAAGCCAAGCGATTTTCGGAGATGTGGTTCAAGTAAGCGGCGCCGCAATGAAGGAAAGCCATCCGGAATCCGGCCTCACGCGGCTGGTGGGTGCATACAACGACAAGCTATTCCTGGCCGAGCACCGCATGGAGAAGGGATGGGTGGGAGCAGCACACAGCCACCCGCATGACCAGATGGCGTACGTGATCTCGGGCCGGTTGCGCGTGGTGGCGAGCGGACGCAGCTTTGAAGTGGCCGCGGGCGATAGCTTCGTGGTGCGCGGCGGCGTGGAGCACCAGGCATCGGCGCTGGAGCCCTCGGTGGTGATTGACGTGTTTACACCGTGCCGTGAGGACTACGTATGAGCGCTGCTCTGGACTTCCTGGCCCTCGGCGCACTGGTGCATCGCCTGGACCCCGGCGTGATCCCCTTTCGCAAGGCCACCGAGTGCCAGATCCACGTGAGCGGTGGCGAGTTCAATTGCGCAGCGAACCTGGCGGATTGTTTCGGAATGCGAACGGCCGTCGCTACCGCCATGGCCGATTACCCGATCGGCGATCTGATCGCTGCGCGCGTGCGCGCCATGGGCGTGAAGCCCTTCTACAAACGCTTCGAGCACAACGGCGTGACCGGTCCCAATATGGCGACGGTGTATAGCGACCGTGGTTACGGCGTGCGTCCGCCGGTGGTCTTCTACAACCGTTCCAACGAAGCTGCAGCACAGTTGAAGCCCGGCGATTTCGATTGGAGCGCGATCTTCTCAGCCGGCGTGCGGTGGTTTCACAGCGGCGGGATCTTCGCGTCGCTCTCGCCAACCACTGGCGAGTTGATCCTGGAAGCGATGGCGGCGGCACGGGCGGCCGGCGCAACGGTGTCGTTCGACCTTAACTACCGCGAAAAGCTATGGAAGGTGTGGGGCGGAGAAAAGCGCGCCGCCGATGTCATGAACCGCATCGTGCAGAATGTGGACGTGCTCGTGGGCAACGAAGAAGATCTGCAGAAAAGCCTCGGAATCCCCGGTCCCGAAATCGTTAGCGGCTCCGCCCTCGACCCCGCCAACTTTCTGGCAATGATGGATTGCGTCGTTAAGCGTTATCCGCACATCCGCGTGATCGCCACCACACTGCGTGAAGTACACTCCACCAACCGTCACAGTTGGAGCGCGGTGGCGTGGTCCAACGGCGAGAGTGTGGTGGCACCGGTTTGTGAACTGGACGTGCTCGATCGAGTGGGCGGCGGGGACGGGTTCTCATCGGGTCTGTTCTACGGCTTGATGAGCGGCGAGCCTCTGGAGCAAGCTCTCAAGCTGGGCTGGGCTCATGGCGCGCTGCTGACCACCTTCCCTGGCGATACCACCATGGCGAGCCTCGCCGAAGTGCGCGCGTTCACCAACGGCGGCTCGTCTCGAATTCAACGATAACGATAATCCGGTATGCCGGTTTTCACAGTCAAGCCACGCGACGCGGTCCGCTGGGATTTGGTGGCGTTAGGCGAAGTGATGCTGCGTTTCGACCCGCGCGACCACCGCATTTCCACAACCCGCAGTTTTGATGTTTATGAAGGTGGGGGTGAATATAACGTTGCGCGCGGGCTGAAACGCTGCTTCGGCATGAACACCGCCATTGTCACGGCGTTTGCAGAAAATCCCGTGGGATCGCTACTCCTCGACCTGATCTATCAGGGTGGAGTCGATCCGTCCCTGATCCGCTGGGTAGAATACGATGGCACCGGACGAGCCGCGCGGAATGGGCTGAATTTTGTGGAGCGGGGATTCGGGGTGCGCGCGGCGCTGGGCTGCTCCGACCGTGGGCATACCGCTGTTTCTCAGCTACGGCCTGGACAGATCGATTGGGACGAGATTTTCGGAAAATATGGCGCGCGCTGGTTCCATACCGGCGGTATTTTTTGCGGGCTGTCCGCCACTGCTCCGGATGTGGCTCTCGAAGCCATTCAGGTTGCCCGCCGCCATGGCGTGGTCGTCTCCTACGACCTCAATTACCGCCCTTCGTTGTGGAAATCTTTGGGAGGGCGTGATCAGGCACAGGCCGTAAATCGGCGTTTGGCGCCGCTGACCCAGGTGCTCATCGGCAATGAAGAGGATTTCTCGGCGGCTCTGGGTTTCCCGGTGGAAGGCGCCGGTGATCTCATGCACCTGGATGCATCCTCGTTCCAAAAGACCATCGAAGGTGTGGCACGCGAGTTCTCGATCCCTGTAGTGGCTGCCACTCTGCGGAAAGCCAGCACGGCATCGCGGAACGATTGGGCAGCAATTTGCCACGTGGACGGAAAATTCTACGCCGCCACTGAGCGTAAGGACCTGGAGATCTACGATCGCGTGGGCGGAGGCGATGCTTTTGCTTCCGGACTCATCTACGGCTTTCTCTCCGGTCGTCCCCCAGAGTGGTCCGTAGAGTGCGGCGCGGCACACGGTGCGCTGGCCATGACCACCCCGGGGGATACCACGATGGCGACGTTGGCTGAAGTGCTGCGGCTCATTGAGGGCAAGGCGGCGCGCATCGCCCGGTAGCTAAGCATTTGCACTGAAACGTTAGAGAACCCATGACCCGAGACGAAGTTCGCCAGAAGATTCTGGACGTCGGCATCGTGCCGGTGGTGCGTGCGAGAACGCCCGAACAGGCGCGCATGGCGGCCCAGGCAGTGTGTGCCGGCGGAATTCCGATCGTCGAAATCACGATGACGGTGCCCGGCGCGATTGAAGTGATCAGGCAACTATCGCGTTCGATCGGGTCGCAAGTGCTGATTGGCGCAGGCACCGTTTTGGATGCGGATACGGCTAAGGCATGCGTCGAAGCTGGCGCTCAATTCCTGGTCAGCCCCGGATTTGACGGCCCTACTGTGGAACTTGCCCGGAAGCAGGATCTCCTGGTCATGACTGGAGCGCTGACACCCACGGAGGTAATTGCGGCATTCCGCGCCGGCTCCGATTTCGTGAAGATCTTTCCCTGCGGAAATGTGGGCGGTCCCTCGTACATCAAAGCGCTGAAAGCGGCCCTGCCGCAGATCCCGATGGTCCCCACCGGAGGGGTCAATCTGAACAACGCAGCAGAATTCCTGAGAGCGGGCTCCTCGGCCATTGGTGTGGGAGGCGAATTGATTACACGCACGGCGCTCGAAACCGGGGATGCTTCAGTCATTGGCGCTGCTGCCCGGCGGTACGTGGCAATCATTCGGCAGGTGCACAGGGGAGAGTCCTAAAATCGAACCTGTCGGACATCCTTGTTGCCGCAAGACGACAAATGCCCCCCCAAAAAAACTTGTTCTGTCAGGGATCAAATTCCACGCTTGGTTCGTATCTACAGAAAATGGCCCTCGGGCTTTTTTCCGTGTTAGATCGCGGCGCCATTCGACGCTCAGTGATCGCAGGAGAATGGGGAAGGTGAATTCAGTTGCAATCACGGACCACGCCCTGGGGGGTGCCGCGCAGGGTGCGGGCCTGCAGTGGCTCGAGGAAGGTAAGCACCCGCTGGACTGGAACGGTCCAACGACCCGGGTTTTCATTAGGTTTCGCGACGAAGATCTGGATCGGCCGATCATCGATCACCTTGAGCGCGTGGTGTGCCGGTATCGAAACCGCATCGCCGTGACGGATTCAGACACATGTCTGTCTTATGGGGAATTGTGGGATGGTATTTCCGGACTCGCCGAAACCATTGCGGCTGAAACCAAACCCGGAGACCTGATCGGCATCGTGTTGCCGGCGTGTTCAATGTTTCCGCTCGCCATTCTCGCTTGCCTGGCGGCGGGACGCCCCTTTGTCGCCTTGGATCCTCACTATCCAGGCAACTGGTTGGGCCAGGTGTTGGAGGATGCGCGGCCAGCCTTGATCGTCGGACGAGAGGATGTCCTTAGGGGCATCGAGACCGTCGCGCCAACGGCGCGCGTCATCCATCTAACCCGTTTGCCGCAAGCCGCTCCGAAGAGTTGGCGTCCCACCGAACTCGGCTTGGACCAACCCGCCTGCGTGGTCTTTACCTCGGGGAGTACCGGCCGGCCGAAGGGTATCGTCAATAGTCAGCGGAATCTTCTGCAGCGCGTCGCCCAATCCATTAACGCCGCGCATATCAATGCCGAGGACCGGTTTCTGACCCTGGCCTCGCTTTGCACCATCGTCGGCGTGCGAGACGCCATAACCGCGCTCCTCGCGGGCGCCAGCGTTCACCTACTCGATCCGCAACGAGCCGGTGCGCGCGAGATTTTGAATGTCATCCGCAAAGAGACCATCACGATCTTGTTCGCGTTTCCGGCACTGTTGAGGTCGGTGATCCCGTGCGGTGGGAAGCGAGCGCCCGCTGCCCTTCGCCTGGTTCGCGTCGGTGGAGATACTTCGCTGTGGAGCGACATCGATCTGCTCCGCGGTTGGCTCCAGCCGGAGGCGGCAGTCCAATTGATTTATGCCGCCACTGAAGCGCCGATGATGCAGTGGTTCGTCGATGTTTCCTGCCGGGCTGACGACCCGCGGATTCCCATCGGCCATCCGCTCCCAGGTAACCGCCTGGCGGTGATCGACGAGCATGGGCACAACACGCCGCCGGGCGAGGTCGGAGAGCTGATCGTCGGAAGCCCTTACGTGGCGTTGGGACTTTGGGTCGATGGACGTTGCACCGCCGGCAGCATTGAAAGGGGCGGCGAAAGCCCCGGCGCGCCCTCTTGCCGGCTTTTCCGTACGGGAGATCTCGTGCGCCAAAGGCCCGACGCGCTGCTGGAGCGGATCGGCCGCAAGGACAGACAGGTGAAAATTGGGGGCGCCCGCGTCGATCTCGACGGCGTAGAAGCCTTTCTTCGCCGGCACCCCCTCGTGCGCGACGCCGGCGCCCTGGCAAGGCCTCCGATCAAAACGAGCGGCGCCGATCGAGAAGTTACACTCGTCGCATATGTGAGCGCTCGCGATGGGGCGCATGCCGGGCTGCTCGACGACCTGAAGAAAATGATCTGCTCGGCGCCGCCGCCCATGCGGCCAAGACGCCTATATCTTGTCAACAAGGTTCCTCGACTGCCCAGTACCAAGCTGGACCTGGGCGCGCTCATAGCTCTCGATGAGGTCAACATCCAACGCGAACGCGCTAATGTCGCCACTGCAGCCGAACCCGGTCCGATGGACGAAGACTACATCGCTCGGATAGTAGCGCAAGTCTGGCAAGTAGTACTACAGACGCCCGTTAGCGGTCCGGAGGACGACTTCTTCTATGCCGGCGGCGATTCGCTAAAGGCGATCACGTTTATGATCGACCTTGAGCGCGCTCTGGGCCTGGAGCTTTCATTGACTCTGATCATGGAGTCGCCGAAGTTCGCCGAACTTTGCGAGGCACTGAGAGAACATCGCACCAGGCGTTACGTCCCGCTCGTTCCGCTGAAGCGGGGCGACGGCTTGCCGCCGGTCTTCATCATCCCTGGCCTCGGTGGGAATGTCGCGGGACTTTTCCCGATGACCCGGCGAATGACCTACCCGGGAGCGGTTATCGGTATCCAGGCGCGTGGTCTGGACGGCCAGGGGCCGCCGCATGCGACCGTGGAGGCGATGGCAGCTGAGTACTTGAGAGAGGTAAAGGCGTGGCAACCCGATGGCCCCTACTACCTATGCGGTTATTCCTTCGGAGGTGTCGTTGCCTTCGAAATGGCGCGCCGGCTCTGGGAGTCGGGAGACGAAGTAGCCTTGGTCGGCCTTTTCGACGCGACGATGAGCCCGCTCAGATGGCCGTTACGTTCGTGGCTCGCCATTGTTCGCGGACGACTGGTGCGGTTCGCCGCCGGCGTGATCGCCGCCCCCATCAATAGCTGGCCGTCGGCGGTCTGGAGAACGGGCCGCCATGTCCGTAAGAGTCTGCGATGTTTTTTTAAGTCCGCGCGCACCAGTGTTCTTAAGGTGGCAGCTTGCGGGCTGATCGCATCGGCGCGGTATCGGCCGGGGTTTTTTCCAGGGGAACTGACGCTGTTCACTCCCGTGGAGCGGGAACCGGGCCTCCCATCTCTCCAGGCGACCTGGCGCAAACACGCTTGCACTCTATCAATTGTCGAGACGTCCGGCGCGCACTCGACGATGTTCTCAGGAACCAACGCCGAGTCTACCGCCGCATCCTTGACGCGCTGTCTTCTCGTGTGCGCCGCACGAACTCTTCCTCCGTTCGCTGCCTCGCTGAATCACTAGCGACGGAGTGCGATCACTGAATCTACTCCAGCCGCGCACGCGCGGATCGGCTGTGCCATGGGCGTTCTCGTTCCTGATTTGGGTCACGCGGTGTAACTCACGCACTCACTGGACACAGCCGGCTTTAACCGGGGCTGGATTGACACGGGAGCGGCGCATCCCCAAAGCGAAGCGCTGCACGTCATCGAACGCTTCCGGCGGCCCAATGTCGGGAACTTGGAAATTGCCTTCACGATTGACGATCCTAAGACCTACACCAAGCTGCCGGACACCGGCCTGATCGAAACGGTATGCGAGAGTTCGCGGGGCCTGGAGCATACGGCCGGAAAGTAGATTCCTCAAGGGTTCGCTTATGGCGGATTAAGCGCTGATGACGGCTCGGACCCGATTCCACGTGCATTTCACGTGTGCCCGGATGCCACCAACGAAAGCTCTTCCGGATTTCCGTCTTCACTGTGCAGCGGAACAATTTTGGCAATAGCCGACACACGATGTGATCCGGAAGCAACGCGGGTGGGTGCCGATTTTGCGGCGCGGACGCACGGATGAATCAGAATGACCTCAAATCAGCCACCATCCAGGCAGCCCCTGTAATCAAGAGAGTCAGGCCGAATTCGGACCAGTTCAGATGCGTCTCGGGGTGAGCGATCAGGCGTGGAATCCAAACCAGCACTCCGAAGAGTGCCAGCATGATGGTCATCAGGTGTAACGCTAGCCGTGGCTGGCGATTGATGAGAATCGCGATCGCCGCGAGTGCAAACGCGATCGTCGTGAGTATCGCCCAAAACATCTGATTTGGCGGAATCCACGTTGGAACCAAGCCGGCTGTCGCCCGAAGATAGAATATCTGACTCAGCGTGAAGGAAACGGCGCAAACTCCGAGTCCCAGGCGCGCCACCCGGCCGAACGCTACCGCTCGTGCTCGATTCGCTTCCGTTCCAGCGTACAGGGCAATCGCGCCGCAGAGCGAGGAGAACTGTTCGAAGAAGCTCCCGTAGTGCACATAGGTGGCCGGTGCGGCGAGGATGCCAGGGATCGAGGCTAGCGAGAAAAGCAAATAGACGACGCCGAGAACGATCGACGCCAAACGAGCCGTCCGTGGGTACTCGATCCCAATCCCACCGGCAATTTGAGCGGTCATGAGACACCCGCCGATGATGGCGCCAAAAGGCAGGCTCCAGATCTGTCGCAGGGTTTGCCAGGTGTCCGAGTCGTGCCACATCAACGCGATGACGCCGAACAGCACTGCCGCCGCGCCGAAGACGATCCGCCCGTACTGCGCTGTCTTCATGCAGAAAAAGTAACGTCCCAGCCGTCTCCGGCGGGCGGCCTTCCCAGGCTCGTAGCGGACACCACCACCTAAGCGGGCCGATGCGCCTTGAGGAAGGAATGAATTTGGCGCACCGCCAGGGGGATTCGCTCCTTAGGTTCTTTCCAAGGGAATATGCTCACTTCGGCCTTTGGCGCGAGCATCGCGCACTCCATTGCGACGGCCAATGGATGGGCGGGGACGTCGTCTGGCAGGACCAGGATGGGGTTTTGGCAACTGCGCACGAAGTCGCGGGTCACGGTGAAGACGAAGTCGGGGTCGGTTTCGAACATCCTGCTCACAAATCGGTCGGTCGTCTCGATCGGGATCTCGGGCCGCTTCGCAATCAGCGCCACACCCCAGCTCTTCCAAAATGTGCCCGGGTACTTAGGGTCGCGCATCTCCGGACGCCAGCCCACGGGTTGCGCCAGCACGGCTGCGGGAATCCGATTG